>CAMDDW010000001.1:0-157549 GCA_945893185.1 Akkermansia muciniphila
ATCAGCCGCGGGCGGATCGTCCAGAGGGCGAGCTCGGACATCTCCATCTGCGAGAGGTTGGTGGAGGAGATGCCGATCTTGAGGGCCCGACTGGTGGAGGAGAGCGGCGGCAGGAGGACGGGCGGACGGGCGGTCAACGGCAGTTTGGGGGCGGCAATCGCCACCCGTTCCTGCACCAGTTGCCGCGCGCGCATCAGGTCCGTGCCTTCCTCGAAAATCAGCACCACCGAGGAAAGGCCGAGCACGGTCTTGGAGCGGACCGTCTTCAACCAGGGGACGCCATTCACCGCGTTCTCGAGCGGCACGGTAATGAGACCTTCGACCTCCTCGGTCGAAAGCCCGGGCGCCTCGGTCTGGATCTCGACCAATGGGGGCGCAAACTCCGGGAAGACGTCCATGGGTGCCTGTCGCACCACACGCAAGCCGAGCACGATCATCGCGATGGCCGATGCCAGCACCAGGAGCCGCGCACGCAGGGACGCCGAAATCAGCCAGGTCATCATGGTGTTACTTGCTGAACCCGACTTCGGTGCCGAACAATTCAGCGGCTCCCTCGGTGACGATGTTCGCTCCCACCGCCGGCCCACTGGCGAGGACGGCGACGTTGCCCATCACCCGCCGTAGTTGCACACGATGGCGTGCGAATCGATGCGGTGAGGGATTCTCGTAAACCCAGGTCCCGCCCTCGATGTCGATGACCACACTCGACCATCGAACCACTAGCGAATCCTCTGTGGATTTCATGGTCAGGCTCGCGCCCACCCTTTCTCCCAGGCGGAAGCGGTGATCCTGATTCTCCAGCTCGAAGAACAAATCCACCGAAGACGCCGCCGGATCCGCGGAGGGCGGCGCTGCGATCGGACTCGCCGCCCGTCCGGAATCCCCCTTGGCCCCACCCAAATTACCTACCAGCGCCGGTTGGGCCAGGTCGATGCGCCGGAGTTCGCCCGCGTAGACCGGAACCCGGACCCGGACCTTCGCGGGCGTGATGCCGGGAAGAACCCTCGGCCCCAGCAGCGCACGTCGGGCAGTGACCCTTCCCAGGTCCGCCCGGGCGACCTGAAGCACGACTCGGGTCTCGTCCACGATCCGTTGACTGCCGGACTTGTCGCGCAGCATGCGTTCGGCCCGCTCCAAGGCGATCTCGGAGCCCTGTACTTGAGCTTTGGAGGCTGCGATGGCTCCGTCGGCATCGACCTGCGACTCGGCCAGACGGATCCGATCCGCGGGATTCATCCCGGGAAGTAGCGGCGCGATCGACTGAGCTCCCTCGGAGCCGGATGCCTCCATTTCCCCGAGGGAAACCATCACCTCTCCGCCGAACAACCGGACTTGCGGAAGCTTCATCCTTTCGACCTTGGCGGTCCGGATGCCGAGTCGTTCCTCGGCCTTGGGAGTGAGGGTGACCCCGCTGAACTCGGCTTCGTTGGCCTTCTGACCGACCGTGGCGGGTGCGTTGGCCGGAGTCAGAGCGGCAGCCGTCGGGCCTGCGAGGAGACCGATCCCGAGGAGGACGACAACCAACACGAGGTTCGATGGGATTCCAGAGAAGTGTTTCATGGGGTCACGACGGGGGATGGCTTCGTTCGATTGGGAACCAGGTCTAGGCGATGGGCGATGGCACGCTCGAGTTCCGTCCGAGCCCTTTCCCAGTCAGCATTCGCCAACAAACGATTCTGGGTCGCTGCAAGGAGCACTCGCTCGGCTTCGAGCGCCTGCGTCGGGGGTAGATCGCCCGACTCGACTCCCTTCCGGGCCATCTGAACCGTTTCCTCCAGTGGCGGCTGAACCTGATCGTCCCAGGATCGCAAGACTTCCAGGGCTTGTTCTGCGCGGACCCGCGCCTGATGTACTTCGAGCCGGATCTGTTGTCGGAGAGTGATGTAACGGCGGAGCGATTGCTCCAACTGCGCGGCGGCGATCGCCTTTGCGCCCTGATTCTGATGAAAGATCGGGATCGAAAAATCCACCCCTGGGCCGATCTCGAAATCCGAGCCGGTGCCGTTGGCATCAATGACCGCGGTCACGGTGGCTATTTCCTTGCGTGCCAACCCGGCGCGCTTGCCGGCGGCTTCGATGGCCAATTCAGTTGCCCTCAGGTCGGGACGATTGGCGAGCGCATCCAGGGTCAGCTCCCCGGCGCTGCGCCCAAGGGGTGCGGGACGGGGGGAAGGATCAGCGAGGCGGAGGCCGGACGCGTCCTGCTCCAGGCCGAGAAGGGTTCCAAGGCGTCCGCGCGCCAATTCGATGTTCGCCCGGGCACGCACCCAGTCCTGCTCGGCATTCAACGCTGCGACGCGGGCGGTCGTCGCTTCCAGTTGACCCAGATCGCCCGCCCGGAGCCGTGACTCCGCCACCGCAGCCAATTGCTTGAGCACGCCCGCCGTTTCCTGACTTAAGCGCGCTGCTCCCTCTGCCATCCGCAGGTCGGCACAGGCCAGCTTGACGTCGCGAACCAAATCGAGCCCTCCCTGGACCATCCGTTCGGCCACTTCCCGGGCCTGCGCCTCCGCTGTGGCGACGCGCTGTCTCCGCAGCCAGAGGACTTCCGACGGAAACCGGGCGGTAAACTCAAATTGTTTCGGGCCCAGCGGGAACAACATGAGCATCGTCGGGTTTGTGAGCTGACCCGCGGCGATGATGTCGGCTCGGGTGATCCCCAATTCCGAGAGCAGTTGTTGGAAAACAGCATTGTTCCAGAGCGCGATCGCAACGGCCTCGCTGTCGTGGAGCGGGCGGTCCAACGAAACGCCGGGCGGCAATTGCCAGGTGCCGGCGGCAGCGACGGTGCCGAGCGGATGCCCCGAACGGTCCTGCAGTTGACGGGAGACGGCCGGACGAAGCGATCCGGGGGACGCACAACCGGCAAAAGCAAGGACCACCAGCACCAGGAGCAGGGTCCAAAGATCAATTCGTCGGTGACCAGTTTCCATTAATCAAAAGCGTGTCGGATCCAGCGGCGAAAGCGGGTATTCAATCACATCCAGGCCGTCCTATTACAAACAAACGCTGAGCGGATCCGCTTCGGATTTCACGCATGCAGTCTGCCAGCCCGGCAGTTCGGGCGCATCTTAATACTGTCCCCGCCCGGAACCCCCATCATGGAATACCGCGGTGGCTTCGGGGGCAGTGTCGAGATGAGACCCTGAAGAGGCGGTCGCATCCTAGATCGGTCGCTGCTAGAGGTCGGGCACCCTCAGGCGGCGGCGAGAGTTCCGCTCGCTGATGGAAAAAGCGAGCCTCTGACCTGTGGGGTGGAAGTGGGATTCATCGCGGAGCGTCAAAAAGCAAATGGTCCGAGGATCCCACAACCGCCCCGGTGCCTCGCGTGTTTTCCCTCGGCTGGTCAAGTCGCGGGATCTCAGCCATGGTTGCGCCGTGCAGTTCCCGATCACCGAGATCACCGACGCCTTGCTCGCGAGTTATTCGCGCCATGGGGGCATCAACCATCTGGACGGGATCAACCTGCCCTCCAAGGCCTCCGTCGCCGACATCACCCGCGACCTGCTCCGGCTGGTGTTTCCGGGCTTCTTCGACGACCACATCATCCACAGCTCCGAGTTGAAGGCCGAGACGGCGCTGCTCCTCGACAGTATCGCTGGCCGATTGGAGGACGAACTCTACAAGGCGCTGCGATGCGCTGACCGCGCCAACGGAACGGTCACCGCCAAGTCTGACTCGCGGCCCATGGCCCATCAGCGGGTCAGCGAGTTCTTGCGCGAACTTCCGGCCATCCGGGAGATCCTGACCACGGATGTTGAGGCTGCCTTCTCAGGCGATCCCGCCGCGGCCAACCGCGAGGAAATCATCGTGGCCTACCCGTTCGTCGAGGCCGTCGCGGTGCACCGATTGGCCCACGCCTTGTACCTGCGCAACGTGCCATTCCTGCCGCGCATCATGGCCGAGTGGTCCCACAGCCGGACCGGCATGGACATCCACCCGGGCGCTCGCATCGGAGACCATTTCTTCGTCGACCATTGCACCGGCGCGGTCATCGGCGAGACTGCCGTCATCGGAAACCGCGTGAAGCTCTATCAAGGCGTCGGTTTGGTGGCCCGCTCCTTGGCCGCCGGTCAGGCGCTCCGCGGACAAAAGCGGCACCCAACCATCGAAGACCGGGTCACCATTTACGCCAATGCCACGATCGTGGGCGGCGATACGGTAATTGGCGCCGGCAGCACCATCGGAGCCAACGTCTTTCTCATGCAAAGCGTGCCGCCTGAGTCTCTGGTGCTCATGGACGACCACCGCCTGAAGGTCACCGCCAAGAAAGACCGCACCATCGCCCCCGTCGATTGGCAAATTTGAGAGTGGGGTGGGCAGCCCATCAAGGCTCTAGGCCGTGGATTCTCGGCCAGCATCCACCGGGAGTCGGGGAGTGGAGACGCAGCGACGGATTATGGCCGATCCAACCAGGGCTACCTGCTTCGTCGACGAAGGCCACACCGATCGGCAGGTCAGGTCGCTCGTCGGCCAAACAGGTCATCTGAACTTCCGCCTCGTCACTCATCTGAATCCAAGCCGTCTTGAGAGCGACGGGGTCGATGGCACGGGCCTGGATCTCCTCCAACCTTCCCGGATCAATCCGACCGAAGCGCTTCATCATCTTCAGCAGCGAGAGCGGAGTGAAGCCTGGGTCTTTGCCGCAGGCCGCCCAGCAGATCGCCGCGAGCGGGTAGGTCCGGTGTAGTTCCACGATATCGACATAATCGCGGGTCTCCGTCCGGGCCGATAGGGCTAGGGCCTTGTTCGTGGCGACATCAAATCGGTGCAACCGCCACCCCAGCACCGGATCGCGCTCGATGGGGAAAAACCGAAAGGCCGAGTCGGCGGCCCAGTCGATCTCAACCCACTCGGTTCCTCGGATCACTCGAGCTTTGCGAAACGTGGTCTCCTTTTCCCACTCCCCACAGGGCGACGAGGTCTCCACCCGAAATCCCGCCTGTCGCAGGCACAACACATCGCGCTCGCTCGCACGGGTCACTTCCTCGGCCAGTTCGTGGAAAAGGTCGAAGTCGCTCGAGAAACGCGGAGAGTCTTCCCCGGCATTCAGAACGATGCCGCCGGCGAAGTGGCTTTCCTCGCTGCGGAGTGAAGCAAGGATGGCTAAGGTATCTTTTTGAAGAGTGGTGAGAGGCATTTGTGCAACTCCTGAGCCGCCCACCAGGCGCGGCGATCGCCGTATTCCCGCAGATGCTCCACGACCAACCGAATATCCTCCAGATGACGGATGCGGGCCTCGGGATGGCGGAACCAGAAACACTCCGGGTGAGCGCGAATCAATTCGCTGGCCCTCTCGATGAGTGCCGGAGGTGCCGCCACTGCGGTCGCTACCTCGTTGGATTGTTCGGGCACCAGAGCCATGCTCCGGATAGTTAGCGACAGGCGGCGGGAGCGGCAAGGCGGCGGTTGTCCTCCTGGCCCGTCGCTCGCTTGGCCATCCGCTCGAAACAGCGAACCGCTGCAAGTTCACCCACCCACTGCCATCAGCCGAGGGGCGAAGACTGAATCATCCAGAAGGTTCTCCTCCCAAAAGTCGAAAACCGAAAATCAGACCTCAATAAAAACCCATGGATTGGGAGACTCAGGGGCGTTTCGCTTTAGGTTTATCGTCCTCATCGTCGTCGTCCATCCCTTCGGCCAAAACGAATCCAGCGCGCACCGGCGAGGGCATGGAGGACTGGGCACCCCGAACCGAACGCCAGATGATCTCGTTGAGTTCCAAATCATCCGCCGCATCTTCGCGGCTCAAGTCCATCTTGTCTGAACGTTCGCGGCCCCAGGCTTCGGCGAGATTCTTTTCATCGAGCCGCGCCCGAGGAGTGATGGCCGTGTAAGGCTTGAGATCGGGCTTGGATCCAAAGCAGGCATGCATCGGCATCGCAGCCGCATCAAACTGGGTCATCGGCTTCATTCCGAGGATGAGTTCCATGGTCCGCAGCATCGAACACGTCGAGTACAGGGTGGAATCGACCGTCTTGCGTCGCACGTACGGGCTGATGGCATAGGCAATAGTTCTATGGGCATCAATGTGGTCAGGCCCATTTTGTGCGTCGTCCTCTACCACAAAAATCGCGGTGGAGGCCCAGAATTTCGACCGACTCACAGCCTCGACCAGGCGACCCAGGGCCAGGTCATTTTCAGCCATGTACGCGGTCGGAGTCAGCTTGCCCGTCGAAGTTCCGGCCGTGTGATCGTTCGGAAGTCGCACAATTTGCAGGCGAGGCATTTCTCCTTCGCGCTCAAATCGATGCAACTCAGAGATGAATCGTTCCGCCCGGTCCAAGTCGCTGTAATCCATGTCGAAACTCCGGAAGTGTGGATCAAAATGTCCCTGAAGCGTCGGAATCAAGGTCGAACACGGGTCATTGGTGGTCGCACCATTATTGACGAATTCACCGTAGCTTCGGTAGGTCACCTTGGCCGCTTTGGCTCGGTCCCAAAGATAACCGCCGGCGGGCTGCGCAATCTTGAATCGCCCCTCGCTTGGGTAGGCGTATTTACGGTCCTGATTGTGGCCGTAACTCATCGGCCAGATGCGCTCGACGAAGTCCGTCGCGTAAGCGCCCATGGTCCATTCGTGGCCGTCTGCACTCACTTCGCTCTCGACGTAAAAGTTGTCCAGCAACACGAAGTCTCGGGCGAGTCGATGGTGGTTCGGGGTGACCGATTCGGGAAACAGGCAGAGCGTGGGATCACCCTTTCCCTGGGGCATGTCGCCCAGAACCTGATCGTAGGTGCGGTTTTCTTTGATGATGTAAATGCAATGACGGATGGGAGAGGGGTCGCCGGTGATCAACGGCACGGGGTGGCCCGGCTCCAACGTTTCAGGCGGCGCCGGTGGGCGGCACGCCAAGGTTCGCGCGGTGTACCGCTTCAATTGCTTCTCAAGATCTTCGCGCTCCTTGGGCAACTCGATGATGGACAACGACCCCTGCAAGAGACCGCCAATGTATTCACGAATGCTTGCCGGCGCTTCGCGGCCGGGTTGAGGGCCCATGCGATTGGACTTGGAAGCCAACCCTTTACCATTGGTCACCAACAGCCGCCGACCATCCGGAGTGACACGGACCGAAGTAGGATACCATCCGGTGGGAATGAACCCCATCGATCGGCTGCGACCGGGCTGCCGAACATCAAAAACGGCGATCGCGTTGATGTTGGCGTTCGACACGAAGAGCAAGGATTCGTCAGGGCTGAGGGCCACACTGTTGGGCGTTGATCCCGGGGGCGAATCCGGCTCCAGCTCGGCCGCGAGGGTTTCCACGCAACTGCCGCCAGCGGTTTCGAGAACACTAATGGTGTTGCGGTTGGCGTTGGCGACGAACAGGAAGTTGCCCGCCCGACTGAGCACCATTTCATTCGGATGCTCTTGCACGGGCCATCGAGCCAGCTTGCGCCCGGAACTCAGCTCCAAAACACCCACCTCCGCGCGACCCCAATGACTGACGTAAAGTCGGTCGTGGGCGACGTCGGGTAGACAAGCGAACGGATACGGAGCCTCCGTGTTCAGTACTTCCAAAAGAGCACGCGCACGCTTGGTGATGGATTCTTCTTCGAGATCGTGCCACGGGTCTTTTTCTCCTACGACCGGCGGCGCTATGCGCTCGCCCAACTGGATATCTCGAACCACGGTGCCCTCATTCGTGGACGCCTGAAGAGCGACCTCCGTCACGGTTTGCCCCAACACGTTGGAGACCCAAATCGTTCGACCATCCGGACTCACTGCGATTCCCGCGGGAATCCCTCTTTCAGACGC
Organism: Akkermansia muciniphila; assembly: GCA_945893185.1. Classification (GTDB taxonomy): domain Bacteria; phylum Verrucomicrobiota; class Verrucomicrobiia; order Limisphaerales; family UBA9464; genus SXXZ01. The sequence continues at coordinate 7,760 of CAMDDW010000001.1, forward strand.
CGGCCGCAGCGCCACGGTGTTGCCATTGGCCAGGCTGCCTTTTTGGAAATCAAACACGTGGATGACTTCTTTTCCCGCACCACTCGCGACGATTCGCTTGCCATCCGGCGTGAAGGCGATTCCGTGAAAAGCTTCTGGGAGAACGGTCCTGGAAAGAATTTTGGCACTCAGAACGTCCACCAAAATGATCTCGTGGGGACCAAAGCCGGAGTGAAGCACCGCAGCGAAACGCCCCGATGGATCCACAGCCATGTTCACCGGGAAATCTCCGAGAGAGACTTGCTTGCCCACCGGATCCAACAGCCACTGATTGGGCAATCGAACCGTTCCATCCGGTCGGCTGCCCGGCCAGTTGCCCGCTTCAGGTGGGGCTGAACTACCGGTTTGCTGGTGGGTGAGACAACCGGCAACTAACGCCAGACCGGCCAAGCACGGCATCCAGAATCGCTTCATCTAACATCATGCTGGCGACCCAGTACTGATTTAGACAAGTGACGACTTGGTTTCGGAGTCCCCGTAATGCGCCAAATCTAAGCCACTCAAGACAGCGGTATAATCACCAACCGAACCCTCGGCCGCCCCAGGGCTTGGAGAGGGTTCTCGAGGTAACCGCTGAGACGGCACGATTCAGTGGGGAGGAAACTGATGACTGGCGGATTATTTCGTAAGACGAGGCCGGAGTGAGGCGCAAGCCGCTTGAGCCCATGATTGAGACCTGGACCCAGCGAACACCGAAGCTCTTGCAGAAGAAGATGCAGCCAGCACGACCGATCCAACTCCAATCGTTCCGGATTAAACCACGAATTCCAGCGGGGGCGCCTTGGGGATGGCTCCCAGAGCCTGGCCGCGGGCGAGGAAGCGGCGGATGCTCTCGCGACCGCGCTCGCCGTAGTCGAGTGTCCAGTGATTCACGTACATGCCCACGAAACGGTCGGCCAATTCATGCCCCATGTCGCGGGCCCATTGCAGGGAGTGCGCCACGGCCTCAGGCCGGTGATCGAGGCTGTACTGGATGCTGGAGGTCAAGACGTCGCTCACACGCTTGCGCAAAACCGGTTCATGGCGCTTGTGGATGACGTTGCCACCCAAGGGCAGCGGCAGACCCTCATTCTCGCGGCCCCACCACACCCCGAGATCTTCACACACCACGAAGCCTTCGTTGGCATAGGTCAACTGGCCCTCGTGGATGATGAGACCGATATCGGCCACACCCGACTTCACGGCCTGGAAAATCTCGTCGAACGGCACCACCACCAGGTCCAGTTCGGCCCCGAGGCGACCGGCCCATAACTGCAATGCCAAGAAAGCGCTAGTCATCCGCCCCGGAATAGCGATGCGGCGGCGCAGCACCTCATCGCGGGTGTAGGGGTGCTTCGACACCAGCATGGGTCCGTAGCCGTCGCCCATGCTCGCGCCGCTCGGCAACAACGCATACTGATCGCAGACATGCGCGTAGGCATGGATGCTAATGGCCGAGATGTCCAACTCACCGCGGGTGGCCCGTTCGTTGAGCGTCTGGATGTCTTGGAGGATGTGTTCAAAGCGCAGGCCGGGGGTGGGAATCAAATCCCGCGCCAAGCCATAGAACATGAAGGCATCGTCCGGATCCGGCGAGTGGCCGAGTGTGAGCGTCAGCATACCGTTAGGTGTGCGGACGCTACGTCGGAACCCGGCGAAGTCGAGTGCGCGAATGCGATCACTGCCCCGGCGAAGCTTCCAAAATGCGCAACAGGACCGGTTGGGAACACTGGCCGCCGTCGCCATTGGCCCGCAAATGGAAGAGGCGAGTCCCCGGACGGGCCTTGCGGGCGGCGGTGATGAAGAACTCCCGCTCGGTTTGGTCTTCGACAATCAACAGGCCGTTGAGGCCGATATTGTCCACATACACACCGTGCGGCAGGTTCCGACCCGAGTCCTCGCCCCCCAGTTCAATGCGTGACTTAAAATCACGCCGATCGGCCCGCACCCGAGCGGTGATGGTTTGACCCGGTCGGATGAGCAATTCCATCGGACGTCCCGCCTCTTGGCGCACCACCGAACGGTCGGGACCGGGTAAGATTTCTACGGTCAGTTTGGGGGCCGCGTCCAATTGCACATTTCCCAGATCACCCAACTCGCGACGGACCTCCCTGCCCTGAATTTGAGCGGTGGCGCTCACCCGAACCGCGCGGTCCGACGCTTCCAGGGAATCGGCCGCACCGACCGCGGCGTAGAGGACCGCGACGGCACGGATTTGTCCGGCTTCAATTTCTACTGGAGTGCTCGCGGTGAACCCGGCCGGCAACCGATCGAGATGGATGCGAATGGGGCCCTCGAATCCTTCACGACGGGTCGCTAAGAAGCGGATTTCGCGACCACTGCCCGGGCTCACCTTCGGATTCATGCCTTCGACGCGCACGGTAAACTCGGGCTGCTGCGGGCGGACCGAGAGCCGGTAGGCATGATTGGTAGTGCCGCCAAATCCGCGGGTGTCGGAGACGCGAACCAAATACCGACCCGTCGTGGGTGCGGTGAACAGCAGCATCGAATCCGTCCCTGACTGACGGCTGGGATCGTCGTCGTTCTGATAGTTCAATCGAAACACGGGCAAACCATTGGGAATAGGCCGACTGCCCGCCGGATACGCCTTCACGAGGTAGGCCGGTTCATTGAGCGCATGCGACAAGGGCGTTGTTCCAAAAATGGACTGACGACGTCCCTCGCCCGGATACACCTTGAACCCGGAATCCGGTCCCCGTGGATAAAGCCACAAGCGCACCACCTCACCATTGGCGTACAAGTATTCGTCCAATTCCATTTCAGCCCAGTTCTGGAGGCGAAAGTCGTCCACGGTGTCGGAGTCCTTGCCGCGGAAGGTGAACCAGGAATCGCGAACCGCCTGAAGCACCGCCTGCTCCACCGGCTGGCCAGACGCCGTCAAAACCTCCAGACGGGAGTCCATCGCGGAACCGTCGCGCGCCGCCTGAACTTCCAAGGTCAACGCCTCACCAGCGCGGGCCTGGAATGCGAAATGATCCACATCGCCCGGGCGCCCCATACGACCGTAGGTCTCTGATGGAATGGCCACCGGCTGAGCCCGCCGGATCCCATCGTTGGGCTCCAACTCCGCCTGATGGATAGGAGAACGCAGCAATCCCGCAGGGCTGGAAACGGAAGACCGACCCGCCGGAGACGCTTTGGACGGGCCGTGTTTTGTGGTGCCCATCCCGGCTGATCCCGCGGCGACGTCGCCTTTGAGCCCGAAGGCTTCGACAGAGCCATCCATGCGTGCCACGAGCACTCGATCTCCTGAACGATCCATCGCCAAGGCCGCGGCCACATCCGATTGCCCGCTCCAGGAGGCCACCTCTTGCAGTTCGGGTAGTCGCCACTGCTTGAGAGATCGGTCGATGGCTCCGGTGACGAGATGCCGCCCATCGCGAGACAAGACCATGGAAACAATCCCGGCCTCATGGGCAAAGCGCGCCGTGACCACCGGGTTCAGGGCCGGCGCCTCCCGGGAAACAAACCGCCATTGGTGGATCCGGCGATCGGCCCCGACGGCCAACACGTGCTGTCCATCGGGGGTGAACAACACGCGGTTCAAGTCACCCTGAGGCTGATTGAGCGTGTCGAGCCGCACCCCATCCCGAACGCGCCACAGTTTCACTGTCTGATCAGCGCTGGCCGAAGCCAGCACGGTGCCGGAGGGATCGAAGGCGAGGTCGAAAACTGCTCCATTGTGGACCGAGTTGGACCAAACCAAAGAGCTGTCGGCCACCTTCCACAATCGGATCGATCGATCATAGCCCGCAGTGGCCAACCAACGACCATCTGGCGACAGCTCGGCGTCCTGGACCGCGTCGCGGTGACCTTCGAATCGGACCAATTTCTGAGCCGTTGCCACCGAATAAAGCTCGGCCACGCCATCAATGCCTGTGATCCCCGCCGCCACTACCAAGGTAGCCCCGTCGGCCGAGAAATGGAGGGCATTTACCTTCCCAGGAATCCCATCAATCACTCGTTGAATACGACGACCTGAGGCGTTTCGAAACTCCACCCGACCCGCCGTTCCCAAAGCCAGGATCTTGCCATCCGGCGAATACTCAACCGCCGTCCAGGGACGGGCAACACCCCGACCGACGGCCACCTCAGGCACCACCAGATTTTTCAGGAGGGACTCGTCCCGCTGAGGTCCCGGAGCCCCGTCGGCAATCCATTGGCGCAGCAGTGCCAACTCCGCCGCGGGAACCCTGGGCTCATCTTTCGGCGGCATCGACGGCTTGCCACGGGCTTCTATAAGTTTCACCAGCAGCGAACTCTCCGGGTCGCCCGGCTTTAGGGTCGCCCCCTTGTCGCCTCCCTTATTCAGGCTGGCGAAGGTCTCCACCGAGAATTCGCCTTCGCGATCGGCGTCGTTGTGACAACCCGCGCAATACGTGCGCAGGATCGGCGCGATGTCGCGTTCATAGAGCCAATTGCGACTCGCGGCCGAAGTCGTGCAAATAGGCAGCAGGCAAGCGATGAGCCACCGGAGTCCGGCCCGCTGACAAAGAATCCCGTAAGCGTTGAGACGTTTCATGGTCAGTGCTGGAAGAGGAATTCGCGGCTGGTGAGTATTGACCAAAACAAGTCTTCGGCCACCGAAGTCCGCTGGGCAGGACCGGCTTCCTGAAACAACTGAAGGTAAGCCTTCCGCTCCACCTCACGAGGAGCTCGGGAGAGCGCCACGGCATACGCCTCGGTAATTAGACGATCTGCCGGGGCATCCTCACGCAGGAGGCGAGCCAATCGTCCCTCGGGGGCCGACAGCTTATCATTGACCGTCGATCCGTTCGACAGGTGCAGCGCCTGGACCAAACTCGGCTGATTCGACCGCTCACACTCACAGGTGATCTCGCGTTGGTTGCGGCCGAAAGTCTTGAGGAAGTAAGAAGTCACCGAGGCGTCGTACAGCTGAACCGATCGGGGACTGTTGGTGTAGAACGAGGTCTTTTCGGTCGACCCATCGCTCAAGGTGAGCTCCGTGAACTGTTCTCGAATACCGGTGACATCGGCAAAAGCGTCCTGAAGAACCTCAGCGCTGAGTCGACGAGGGAAATGCCTCGAATAATGCCTCCGATCCTCCCGATTGGTTGGCAGGATTTCGGAAGAACGCCGGTACGTCTGGGAAACCAGGATCTCACGCATCAACGACTTCAAATTAAACCGATGGCTCACCAAGTGATCGGCCAAAGCAGCGAGCAACCGCTCGTTAGAAGCCGGATTGGAGGCGCGCAAATCATCCACCGACTCAACCAAACCGACGCCCAAATAGTGGGCCCAAATACGGTTGGCGATGGCCCGGGCGAAATACGGATTGGAAGGCGCAGTCAGCCAGTCGGCCAGAACCTCGCGACGATCACGAGTGTCCTCTGTGGTCATGGGCGGCGCATCCAACGGAGCCGGTGGCTGGGGCTTTCCCGTGCGGGGCTGGATCAAGTCTCCCGAAGCTTCGACATAGAGTTGGCGCTGCCCATCGCCATTACGGGGATCCCCTCCCCAACCCTTGGCTCGGACTCGTGAAAAGAGATTCGCGAACTGGTAGTACTGGTCATTGGTCCACTTCTCGAGCGGATGGTTGTGGCAGCGGGCGCAGTTGATGGAGAGCGACAAGAAAGCCTGACTCACATTCTCTGCCATGGACTCGGGATCCTGATGAACGGCGAAGAAGTTCGACTCCCCGTCATCGACTGAAGATCCCTTGGCCGTGACCACCTGACGCACGAACTGGTCCCAGGGCGTGTTGTTGGCCACCTGCTTGCGAATCCATCCGTAGTACGATTTCACGGCCGCCGGCCGCAGGTGTGCCCCACTGACGAGCAACACGTCTGACCACTTGTAGGCCCAGAAATCGACATACTCCGGAGCACTCAAGAGCCGATCGGCCAAGTGGGCGTGCTTGTCGGCCCGAGAATCTTCGACGAAGGCACTGACCTCGGCCGGTGTTGGCAGGCGGCCCAATGTGTCGAGCGAGGCGCGGCGAATGAAGGTGGCATCGTCGGCCGGCGGCGAGGGCTGCAAGTGCAGGCGCTTCAATTGATCCAGCACCAGGGAATCGAAGGCGCTGGCGCGCGGGGCGGAGGCATAGACCTCCGCAGGGATCTTGGCGTCATAGGGCGAAGTGATCCGCGCGATGACAATCCGGGATGAATACCAAGCCGTGATGGCTCCTTCCCCTGGCCCCATCACAGTCACCTTCCCAGAGCCGTCCACTGAGGCCACGGTCTCATCGGTGGAAGTGAACTTCGCCCATCGCGTGACGTCCCGTTCTCGACCATCGCTGAACCGAGCCTTGACCGTCAGTGTCAGAGTTTCCCCGACCCGCACAGAGCGTTCTCCGGGATCGATGACTAACGTGCGCAACTCGGCCTCGCCCGCTTTGGGCCCGGGCGCCCCCTGAGCAATCCAACGGGCCAGCGTGCGGTAATCACCCGAATCAACCTCGAGTCGTTTGCCACCTTTGTGCCGAACGGTCGTCGTTGGTTTGGTCAGCAACAAACTCAGGCCCGGTTGGGACACTTCCACACGGCGGCCCTGCGCCTCGCGGGTGATAGACAAGTGGTCTGCCTCTGGATTGTAGCCAAAGAGGGACAATCGAAATCCGCCCTTCCCGGCCAGGGCCCCATGACACCCGCCGCTGTTGCAGTTGGCCTTGGAGAGGATGGGCACGATGTCGTTGCGGAAGGACACCGGGGCCTCGGAGACCGAACCCGCCAGCATTCGGGCGGCCATCGACGTGATCACCCAAAGAAGGCACGCCCCGCGCGAACAACGGCCGTGCGCTAGAAGCGAAATGAAATTCGTCAGGTCTCTCATGTGAACAATTCGCGGATGGGTTCGGTGCCGAGGTCCGTCAGGGTGAACGGGCGACCGCCCGGGCCTGGCAAATGGGAGGCATGGTTGAGGCCCAGCGAATGAAAGATCGTGGCCACGATGTCGCCCGGATTCACCGGTCGTTCCGCCGGAAATCCCCCGATGGGATCACTGGCTCCCACCACGCGACCTCCCTTCACACCGCCACCGGCAAAATAAGTCGTGAAGCATTGAGGCCAATGATCGCGGCCTCCGGCCGGGTTGATTTTTGGAGTGCGACCAAACTCCGAAAGATTAGCCACCAACGTGTCCTCGAGCATTCCCCGCTGGCTCAGGTCTTCGATGAGCGCGCTGTAAGCCTGATCATACATCGGGCAGACGAGCTCTTTCATACCAGCAACGGATGTGAAGGGCTTGGATCCGTGGATATCCCAGGTGATTTCATCGAACACGGTGAGAAAAGTGTTGATGGTCACGAAGCGCACCCCGCTCTCCACCAACCGCCGTGCCAAGAGGCAGCACTGGCCAAAGCGGTTCATGCCATAGCGTTCCCGCACCTTCAGGGGCTCGCGGGTCAGATCAAAGGCCTCGCGAGCCTTCTGGCTGGTCATGATGCGAAACGCCGCATGGAAATTTTCGTCCATCAGGCGGGCATCCTCACTGGCCTCAAATTGGGCAATAGAAGACTCGACGATGTCCCGCATCTTGCGCCGACGCTCGAGGCGATGGGCCCCAATTTGATCGGGCGGCAGCAAGTCTGGCACCTTGAAGTTCTTCTGCGACGGATCGGCCATCAACGCAAACGGATCATGGGCCTTGCCCAAAAAACCGCCGGCTTGGCCGTTCGGTAAATTCCCGCCGCCACGTCCCATCAACTGGGGCAGCACCACGAAGGGAGGCAAGTCGGTGCGTCGCCCCTTGAGGTGAGACAGAACAGCTCCGGCGTGAGGTGTCTGGATACCCCCGGTGAATCGCCGACCCGTTTGCATCATCTGCCAACCGGCGTCATGCACCGCGGCGCCATCATGGTGGCAAGATCGGACCAGCGAAAACTTGTCGGCGATGGCCGCATGGCGCGGCAGCAGCTCAGAAATCTCGAAGGCGTTGGATTTGGTGCGAATGGGTTTGAATGGCCCGCGGATCTCGGAGGGCGCATCCGGCTTCATGTCCCACAAGTCGATGTGACTCGGGCCCCCCAGATTAAAGATCATGATGCACGAGCGCCGGTCGTCCGCGGGCTTTACCGAGCCTTCCTCCTTAGCCTGCAAGTACTGCGGCAACGACAGCCCCACCGCCGCCAGCGAACCCACCTGAAGGAACTCCCTCCGCGAAACGCCCGGGCCACAAAGACGCACCCGGTCCTGGGGAGATTCTGCGAGGAGGTCGAACATGACGGCAGTTTGAGCGAGATTTGCTCAACACCTCAAGGGGCAGATGCACTCGGCGTACGATTCTTGTCACACAAAATCCCCCGCGAATTTCGGGAGGAGCGGGAGTCTGCGTGTGAAATATGTTTGAGGATCGTTACGCAAACGACATATACTAATTTATTGAGTAAGTTCCCTTCCTCCGCAAAAAACCAAGGTTTGTGGCCTTTGGTTCGATTCCCCCTCGGTCTCAGCGTGATACTGCTCATCGTCTGGCAAGTCTTGAGAGCCGTGCTTTGGGTCCGGTTCGCTCCGGCCGGTTTAGGCGCTGTTGAATGCCTCCGGGTGCTCGGATCCGGCCTCGTGGCAGACATCCCCTGTTCCCTCGCCGGATCCGCCTTAATTATCGGGTTGAGTTCGTTGCTCTCAGCGGTGATTGCCCTACCCAGCCTGTTGCTACTGCCCTTGGGATTCCACGTCTGGCTCCCGACACGACGGGGGCTTTTTCGCATCGCGGTGAGCGTGGCCTTAATGGTGACGCTCTTTCTCTCTATCAGTGAATGGTACTTCTTCGCGGAGTTCGAAAGCCGCTTCAATACCGTCGCCATCGACTACCTCATCTACCCCCATGAGGTGTTCACCAACTTGAGGGAGAGCTACCCACTCCCATGGATCGGGTTGGGCTGCTTTGCCGGAGGCCTGTCGCTGTCGATCACTCTTTTCGTGCGGACCCCGCCGCCGCGATGGCACTCCGTGCGTCCCATCACCCGTTGGTCCTTCGCCTCGGCCTGGGCATTGCTGGCCGGCCTCGGGATGGCCCACAACCAACTCCAACCGATCCCTCTCCACCGGCAACGGGTGGTGTCGGAACTCTCTGCCAACGGTTGGGCTGCGGGCCTGCGGGCGGCCTGGTCGCGCAACCTCAGCTATCCCGACTTCTACCCGGTGGTCGACCGGGCCGACGCGTTCCGACGAGTGCGCTCACTGCTCACCGAGACGGGTGTCACCTTCCTTGGACCGGAAGTCTCCGCAGCGCCGCAACCCGGACCCGATGGAGCCATCGATGCCGAGGCGGAGTCCCGATGGCTCGACACCGCCCGAGACTCGCTCCGACGCAAGATTCCGGGCGACCCGGCGAAGCCGCGGCTCAACTTGTGCATCATCACTGAGGAAAGCCTGGGCTCCGAGTTCTGGGGCTGCCTGGGTCGCGAGAAGGACGGCCGCCCAGACACCCTCACTCCCCGCATGGACCAAGTAGTCCGCGAAGGCGGAACCCTCTTCACCCACCTCCTGGCCGACGGCAACCGCACAATCCGCGGCCTAGAAGCGATCTACTCCAGTTTTCCCCCATTGCCCGGAGATTCGATCCTCGCGCGCGATAAGACCGAAAATGTGGAGACCTTGGCGCGGGTATTGGGGCGGGACGGCTACTCGACCCTCTTTTTGTATGCCGGTCACGGCACCTTCGACTACATCCGCAGCTATTCGCTGCGCAATGGTTGGGAGCGTTTAGTCGAGGAATCCGACTTCACTCATCCCGCGTTCCGCACGGCCTGGGGTGTCAGCGATGAGGACTTGCTCCACCGCGGCATCGAGGAAATGCGAGCGCTGCACCACACTGGGAAACCCTTTCTCACCACTTTCATGACGGTGTCTAACCACCGCCCGTTCACCTATCCAGCCGGACGCATTCCCGAAGATCCTGCGGCCCACCAACGCAACCACGCGGTCCGCTACGCCGACTGGGCGTTGGGTGATTTTTTTGAGCGAGCCCGATCGGAGCCCTTCTGGACCAACACGGTTTTCGTGGTCATCGCCGACCATGGAGCCCGCGTCTATGGCAGCCAAACCATCCCCCTGCGGAGCTATCAAATCCCTTGCGTGGTGGTCGCTCCGGCCCTGCGCAATTTGCCTGCGCGTATCGACGCCGAAGCCTCGCAAATGGACATCGCTCCCACGTTACTTGGGATGATCGGCCGACCGTATGAGAGCCTCTTCTTCGGTCACAACGTGCTCGAGACCTCTGGAGCAAAACAGGCCCGCAGCCTCATGCACCACAACCGATCCATCGCCGTGTACCGGGATCGACACCAGGTGGTCTTCGGCCTCAACAAGACGATCGAACATTGGGCGGGCGAACCCGCTTCCGGGGCCATGGCCCGACAACCTGAACCCGATGCCGCCGCACTCAACTTAAGCACCGACGGCATCGCCCTGTTCCAAGTGGCCGACGAACTCTACACCGCTCGTCGATTCAATCTGCCGACCCAAGCCACCGGCCGCTAACTCCGCCGGATTGAACGCATGAGGCCAGATTCAACTCACTTCCGATGGGCGGTCCAGGCACGACTGACCGTGTTGCCATCCATCGTGGTCTCGGTCTTTCCTTCGATCTTCCCGTTCACGAGCTTGCCCGACATCGAATACACCATGGTGCCGCCGTCCGGGCGGTCGCGCCGCATCGTCCAAGTCAGCATGTCGCCCTGAACCTTGCCGTCGGTCACCTCCAGAAATTTGCCCGCCTCGCGGCCGCGGACAATCTGCCCCGTCAGCCGAGCTCCCTCCTGCTTCAAGGTCATCGGCAGGTCTACGGGCTGGTCATCCGGTCCCGAAATGGTCAGGACCCAAGCTCCCGAAATGTCGCTTCCTGGGGCGACACCGGCCTGCACCGGCGCATCTCCGAGCAACTGGGACAATTGGATTTCAATAGAGTCGGCCCAAATCTGGTAGCCCTTCTTGGAGAGGTGCAAGTAATCGGGCATCAACTCGCGAGGCATGGTGCCGTCGTCGTTCAAAAACTTGTGACCGAAATCGGCCCAGAACACGGTCTTGTCATCCGCGATGCGACGCAGCGCCTGATTGATCTGAGCTAATTTTCCCCGTTGGGCACTGAAGTTCTCTGCTCTCGGAAAAATGGACACCAGCACAACCTTAGTTCCGGGAAGTTTCGTGCGGAGCTTGTCCACGATAGCGCGAACCCCGTCCACAATTTGCTCCGGGGAGTTGTCCTCGCCGTTCGAATTGTTGGTCCCGATCATCACCACGGCCGCCTTGGGCTTGAGACCCGCGAGATTGCCGTTGTCGAGACGCCAGAGGACATGCTGGGTGCGATCGCCGCCGATGCCCAAATTGATGGCGTTGCGGTGGGCGTAGTGTTTGGCCCAAGTCTCCTTGCCTTCCCCTTCCCAGCCCTGGGTGATGGAGTCGCCAATAAAGATCAACTGCGCCTTGCCCCCATCGGCGGCCACCGTGGCATTGAAGTTTGCCTGACGATCTACCCACCCCTTGTCGGTGCGGGGTGCAGGTTCAATCGCGGAATGAGCGAAAACCGAAACTAGGCCGAACTGAAGGCCAAGGACGAGTGCCGCCAAGCGGGAAGTGGATCTCATAGGCATGGGAAAACCATGCGCCATAAACCACCACGGGCGAGGATTTTCTTAATGCCCGTTGAAGCAATACAGCCCGCTTTCGGTGCGCAAATAGACTCGGCCACCCGAAACCGCCGGCGTGGCCAGAGTGTCTTCATTGAGCTCATTGCGTGAGAGCAACTCGAACTTCGGAGTGGCCGCCACCACCGCCGTATTGCCCCGGCCACTAGTGAAATAAACCCGACCGGCCGCCACCACGGGCGACACCTTGACGTTCTCGGTGAACAACCGCTCCTGCCACAAGGCCTCGCCGGTCTTCAAATTCAGGCACGAGGCCATGCCGTCATCGCGGATAGAAAACAAATGACCACCGACGATCACCGGGGTCGGGCAATCCGCCGAGTAGCGGGTGGATTTCCACAACGAATGGGTCTGGGTGATGTCGCCATGCCCACCCGCCTTAATGCCGACGGTATAACCACGGTTTTGAAAGCCCGAGGTCACCGCCACCACCACGCCTTCGCCCGCAGTCGGACCAGCAATGGTCCGGCCGTAGGGATGCGGCACATCCAAGCCACTCACACTCCAAACCACATCGCCATTGGACGGGTTGTAAGCGTTGAGCACCTCCGCTCCGGCCACCACGACTTCCAGTTTGCCACCGTGCCGATGGAAAACAGGCGAGGAGTAGGAGTCCTTGCCTTCCTCACGGGCCGCATTCGATCGATCCTTCTTCCACAAGTCCTTGCCGGTCTTGGCATCCACCGCCATCACGTAGGAGTCAGCTCCCTGATGCATGCGCACGACGAAGAGCCGGTTGCCATCGAGCATCGGCGACGATCCGTAGCCGTGGTTGGTCTTCAGCGGGCCGAATTCTTTCACAAGATTCCGTTGCCACGCGATGTGACCGTCGGCGCCCACGCAGGCCAAATCGCCTGTTCCGAAGAGTACCCACACGTGCCGACCGTCGGACACAGCGGTGGGAGTGGCCATGTTGTGCAACTCGTGCGCATGCAGCTTGCCACGCGCGATCTCGGTGTCCCAAACCAGCGCCCCGGTCTCGCGATCGAGGGCCAACAAATGCATGCCTTGGTCGGGAGTTTGGCTCGTCAGGTAAATCCGTTTACCCACGACGATCGGAGAGGAGGCCCCGCGTCCCGGCAGCGAGACTTTCCAGGCGAGGTTCTTCTCCTTCGACCACGACAGGGGGACGGACTTCTCCGGACTGATGCCCAGCCCATCAACCCCACGCCAACAAGCCCAATCCGCGGCAGAGACTGCGAGAGAGCAGCACAACGACGACAGGACCACGGCCTGCAAAGGGCGAAAGGAATTCATGGGATTGTCGCGAAGTCTATCGACGGCATCGGCAGCTTTCCAGAGACGATTCCAAAGCCAGTCCAATCCACGGCCCGGCTCCTTCTACTCCCGAAGGGTCCCATGCCCCCAGCATCAAGGCCTCTGGGCCAGTGCGGTGCGGATGATCTTGAGCACCGACTCACGCTCAGCGCCCGAGATGGGCAAACGCGGCTCGCGGACCCACTCCTGGGCGAGACCAGTTTCCTGGCACAGCAGCTTAATGTACTGAACAAAATGCACGTGGGTATCGAGCTTCATGAGCGGCTGCGACCAACGATACAGCGCGCGCGCCGCATCCCATTGACCGGCCTTGGCCAAGTCCCACAACTGCTGATTTTCCTTCGGGAAGGCGATGCCGCTGCCGGCCACCCAACCGTCAATCCCCAGAATGGCGGACTCCAAGAACAAGTCGTCCACACCCGTAAAAATTTGGTACCGATTGCCCACTTGATTGCGCAACTCGGTGATGCGCCGCGTGTTGGCGCTGCTCTCCTTGATGGCCACCAAATTGGCCACATCGGTCAACTGGGCGAACATCTCCGGGGTGACATCGGCGTGATAGCCCACGGGGTTGTTGTAGAGCATCCACGGCAGCGGTGTCACCGCGGCCAGCGTGCGGAACCAATGCAGCAACTCGGCGGGATCGGCCTTGTACACCATCGGAGGCATGACCATGAACCCGGAGATGCCGAGATCCGCGCAGTCCCGCATGTAGGTCGCAGCCAGCGACAAGCTCATCTCAGCGACCCCGCTCAAGACCGGCACCCGACCCTTGGCCGTTTCCAACGCACAGCGCACCACGGCCCGCTTCTCATCGGGCAGCAGGCATTGATTCTCACCCAACGAACCGCACACCACCAACCCGGACACCCCGGATTGAATCAGCACCTCAAAGTGACGCGCCGTCGCCGCAAAGTCGATCGACTGATCGGCGTTCAAGTGGGTGATAGCAGCAGGAAAAACACCGGTCCAACGGGGGTGGCTCATGGCGAAAATTGAGGTGATGTCGATCAGAGTTCAACCGATTGAAACGCAGAGGATTTGCTTAGGAAATCCAAGCTCCCAATCACCGCCTATTCAGACGGCGCACGCAAGCTACCGCCCCAGTTTCCAGCCGGTCAACGCACTGTTTGGCAGGAGAATACGGGCGACAGGTCGCAGTGGGGTAGCGCGTTCGCATGGGTTTCGTTAAGGTAGACACATGAAGGACCGAGTGACCGTCACCACGGACCGCGAGCTAATCGTCCGAGCCAAACGTCAAGCCCACCGGACCGGCACCAGCCTGTCGGGTCTCGTGGAGCATTCGCTACAGGCCTCTATGGCCCCCCAGACCAAGCCGGCTGGTTCCTTCGTGGAACGGTGGGCAGGCCAGTTCACCGTTCGTGAAGGCGGGACAAAGGACCTTCGCCTCCAAGCGCTGAAGACGAAGCACCGCATCGCGTGAAGATCCTGATGGATACTAACATCCTGCTGCATGGCGCCCTCGGCCGCGCCAGATGGGCCGAAACCGGAAAGTTGCTTTCCTTTTGGTCGGGATACGTTCGCGATCCTTGACTGTGAACGAGAAGATTCCCGAACCAAGTCCGACGGTCGGTAACGCATCCGGCGCTCCGACGGCGACCGCAGTGACGTCCCCGCAAAGGAATCCCGGTTTCCCTTGGTTTCCCGCAGTCACCCTCGCGCTGGTGGCGGCAGGCATCACTGCCGTGCAGTGGCAACCGGAGCTCGAGCGCAACCTCCGGGCGTGGGCGACGGCGGCGCTGGGCCTTCTCGGTACACTCCTGCTGCTGATCTGGTTCCTCGCCTCGTCCCGGTTCCGGGTCCGGACCCGGCTGGTCGGCCTAGTCCTCGTCGTTCTCTGCGGACTCGCCCTGAAGGGGTCCTTGCGGGTGGATGGCACGATCAATGGCACGGGACTGCCTCGGTTGGTCTGGCGAGGAATCCATTCAGGCACAGTCCCCTCCGCGGCACCGCCCACTGAAACGGCGCGGAAACCGGTTCACGCAGCAGCCCTTCCTGGCCTAGAAGACTCCGCCCAATTCCTCGGGCCCGACCGCACCGGCGTCCTGCCAGTCGCCCGATTCTCGACAAATTGGAGCGCCCAAGCCCCTCGCGAACTGTGGCGTCGCCCCATCGGACTCGGATGGTCGTCGTTTGCGGTGGTCGGCGGACGCGCCTGGACTCAAGAACAGGTCGGGGATGACGAGCGGGTCACCTGCCTCGACGTGGCCACGGGCCAAACCCTCTGGAGCCATTCCGAACGCACCCGCTTTTCCGAATGGCAAGGCGGCGACGGCCCGCGCGCGACGCCCACTATTCAGGATGGCCGAGTGTATGCGATGGGCGGAACCGGAATCCTGCTCTGCCTCGACGCGGCGACGGGGAAGCTCGTGTGGCGACGTTCGGTGCTCGAAGAAAACGGGTTGTCCAACCTCACCTGGGGCACGAGCTCATCACCATTGATCGTGGATGGCCTCACCGTGATCACCGGAGGCAGGGGTTCCAGCGCGGTGCTCTACGCCTACCAGTCCTCGGACGGCACCCCGGCTTGGAAATCTGGCGAAGGCGATGCGAGCTACGCCTCACCGGTACTGGCCATGCTGGCCGGTCGCCGCGTGATCTTATCCAACAACGCCGCGAGCCTGACGGCCCACGATCCCGCCACTGGCCGCCTCCTCTTCAATCATGCTTGGGGCGCCTCGAAATGGCCCAAGGCTTCGCAACCGGTGGTGCTGGCCGGAGACCGGGTCTTCGTGTCGGCCGGCTACGGGGTGGGTTGCCAAATCATCCAAGTGACCACCGGCGAGGCCGGCTCCAACGGTGAGACCGGAACCCTGCGCGCCGAGACGGCGTGGAAAGGCATCACCATGAAGACCCAGTTCAACAGCCCGGCTTTGCGCAACGGCTACTTGTACGGGCTCGATGACGGACTGCTGGCCTGCGTCGATGCGACGACAGGGCGCCGCATTTGGAAGGACGGCCGCTTCGGTTCGGGCCAGACCTTAATCGTAGGCGATGGGATTGTGGTGCAGAACGAAAACGGCACCGTGCACCTCTGTGCCGCCAGCCCGGATGGGTTCCGTGAATTCGGAAGCATTGCGGCCTTGTCATCCAAGACCTGGAACCAACCTGCGGTGGCCGGCCGCTACCTGCTGGTGCGCAACGACCGCGAAGCCGTGTGCTGGGAACTCCCCGCCGCCGGGCGGTGATCCGAAGTAGCAGAAACTGACGCGTTTTGTCGCACACCGCTCTCCGCCTGCCGTTGCCTTAAGACACCGTCTCCCTCCAGAGGCTCCGTCTTGCCCCGGGCTTGAACATCCCCCGCTCCGCGTCAACCCTGAGGCGGCTCCCGTGAACCCCAAGAATCCCCAGATTTCCCAGCCGGTCCTCTTCGAAATGGCTTCCCCCACCGAGCTCGTCCAACACGACGCCGGAGGCAAGGCGCGCCCGGCGTGGCCGACAGACTCGACCATCAGCGCCGTGTTCTCAGACTGCCAACGGTATCGCTACCAGCTTCGCGAAATCTGGGATCCGGCTCGCCCACTCGTGCTCTGGCTGCTCATGAATCCCAGCGTGGCCTGTCTAGACCATGCCGATCCTACCCTGCGAAAAACGGGCAATTTCGCGCGGATCTGGGGCTACGGCGGGCAGTTAGTCGGGAACGTCCATGCCTACCGTTCCACCAACAAAAACCGCCTGCTGGAGGTCGAAGATCCGGTGGGGCCAGACAATGACCGTTTAATTCTAGAAATGGCGGACCAGGCTCAAACGGTAGTTCTGGCCTACGGACAACCCCCGAAGCAACTCCGCGCGCGCGGTGCTCAAGTGGTCGACCTCCTGCGCGATCACCCGCAGTTGTGTCATTTGCGATTGGCCCAAGATGGAACCCCCGTTCACCCGCTCTACCTGCCCTTCACCCTGCGCCCCCAACCTCATGCCGTGACGGGGTTCGCCCCCCCGGATTAAGCCACTAAGTCCCTGTTCACTTGGCCGCACCGGTTCGGGAACAACGGATGCAGCTCAGCGCGACCGATCCCATGGAATCGTTCCGCCTTAGACCAGACCCCGAATGGGTTCACCGCGACTGATGGCCTCGATCACCCGCTGGGAGACACCGGGAAGCAACCGGGCCTGACCCACGTCCATGAGCGAGTGCATCACAGTGGCGATGAGATCCTTCATGGTGACCGTCTGGCTCGCAGGCTCTCCGCCATCGCGCGACGACTGCCCGATCACCTGCCCCATCTTCAGCCCGCCGCCATAGAGAAGCAGCGGAGCCAGATTACCCCAATGATCGCGACCGCCGTCCTTGTTAATCGTGGGGGTCCGCCCCATCTCGCCGCAGCAAACCAGCAGGATCTTGTCCGAAAGCCCACGCGCCTCGACGTCCTCGATGAAGGCTGAGACGGCATGGTCGAAGGGAGTCCCCACGTAGTCCATGCCCACTGTCATGGGGGCATTGTTCACGTCGGCGTGCATGTCCCAGATGAAACTGGTGGTGACCGTGACGAAGCCCGCCCCGCGTTCGCACAGGCGACGAGCCAAGAGCAGTTGACGACCGAGGGTCTGGGCGTTGGTGGCGTAGTGCTCGATGTTCTTCCACCGCGGATCGATGCGCCCGCGCGGCAACAGGGGCGCCGTGTCGTAACGTTCAATCAACCGGGGATCTTCGCGAGAGAGATCGAAAGCGTCGAAGACCCCGCGGTGCAGTAGATCGAAAGCCTTCTGCTGGAACCCACCAAACTCCTGAACGGAGGCCTGGTCGTCCATCCAACGCCGCCACTGATCCACCGAATTCAACAAGCCCTGACGATCGTGGAATCGTCCCTCCGGCAAATTGATCCGCAGGTTCTGCTGCAAATCCAGACCCGATCCCGGGACGAATGGAGCCACGGAGCGGCTCAGTTCACCCGTCCCCTCGAAATTCCCGAACTCCTTAACGACATCTTGGGCCTTCGCCTCCACCGATCGTGGAAACAGCGCGATGTTTGTCGGCATGGCCGAATTGGGCCGGCTGGGACCGGCGATGCTGGAATAGAGCGAACCCATGTTGGCCTGAAGGGTATCTACCCCGAGGATGGGCTTGATGTCGTGATTACCGTCTCCGGTGGCGAACGAACGGACGACGCTGAACTTGTGAGCCAGCTTGGCCAGCCGCTGGAAGGTGCTGCCGAAAGTGATGCCTGGCAGCGTGGTGGGGATCTCACCCGTGGCGCTGCGCACATGCGACGGCGCATCCATCTTCGGATCGAAGGTCTCGAACTGCGAAGGCCCTCCGTGCATGAAGAGGAAGATCACCGACCGATCCTTGAGTGGATTGCCCGGCGAGCCCCGATCAGACCCCGCCGCCCGAGCACCAACAGATTCCTGGCCAGCCCCGGACGACCCGGCCGACCCGGTCGTTGGATTGATTCCATTGCCCCCCGCTGCCGCCGCCCGGACCCCAAACGTGTCCGCCAAGTTGAGCCCGCCCAGCGCCAGCGCGCCCACCTGCAAGAACTGCCGCCGATGCCGCCGCCCGCCCCGCCAGAAATGGTCCTGGAAAGTCAGCATCGCGATTGAGCCGGGCACCGAAATGCCGGGATGTAGGCTGTGCCCATAGTGGAAGAACAGAAACTCTACCTACGCAGCGCCGGTGTGCCAAGCTCGCGCGCGCTGTTGATTCTGCGCCTCACCGACCCCACTCGAGTGCAGTCTCAAAGTGCAGGTTGATGCGGCGCGTCCCACTATTCCCTGGGGAGATTTGCGACATTTCCCGATTCGCCCCCCTCTAGCTCAACAATCCGCCATCACGGAGGACGAGATGGCACACCTGCTAGAACCGGCTCACAGCCAACGCTTCATCTCCAGTCTCGGCACACATTGGCCGACCTGGCGTGAAAGCCGATTTGAACTCAATGAGTCACCCTTCCACTGGATCGAACGGTGACCACGGCTCACCGCGAACGGCTCAACGACCCACACCACCGCCCCCCTCACTTCCCCTGCTGGCGGATGAAGCGCAGGAGCAGTGGGAAGGCGGGGTCGGCCATTTGGCCGTGGTCGTAGCCTTGGAGCTCGAGCAATTCGACAGAGGGATGTCCCACTTCTTTGAGCATGCGCCAAAAGTAGGCGCTCTCTTCGTAGCGGCCGAGGAGTTCGTGATTGCGATCGCCGCTAATTAAGAGAATCGGCGGGGCGTCGTTGCGCACATGGTACACGGGCGCCAAGTCGTCGATGAGCGGACGGGTGCGGGCTAGGCCCCGCTCTTCACGAATGGTGAAGTGGGTGATGGACTGGCCGCTGAACGGGACCAATCCGGCGAGGCGATCGGGGTCCACGCCTTGGACGGCCAACCACCGGCGATCCAGAGTTATTAGGCTGGCCAGATAGCCGCCGGCCGAGTGACCGGAGAGGAAGATCCGGTTCGTGTCGCCACCATACCGGGCGATGTTTTTGAAGGTCCACGCCACCGCCGCCGCGGCATCCTCAATGTAGGCCGGAGCTTTGGCCTTGGGACTCAGGCGATAATCCACCGCCACCACGGCAATCCCCTGCCCCTTCAAGGCCGAAGGGATGGATCGATTGCCGCCGGTGAGACCGCCGCCGTGGAACCACACGACCGTGGCAACCGAGGGCCCGCCCAACGGATGGTACACATCGAGTTTGCAGCGTTCCCGGGCATAGACGTCGGGCTCGGAGTCCGGTCGGTAGGACAGTCCGGCCTCGGTCTTGTGGGTGAGCTGTATGGGCGATGAGGCGGCACCCTGAGCGCCCCCCAGACCAGCAGGCCTAGACACTGTGGCTCGGGCGGCCGCGGAGTCGGCGGTTGGGTCTGCGGCTCGACCCAAGGTCGGTGCCGCGGTCTGAGCCATCGCGGCGAGGCCAACGCACCCCAGCACGATGAGCGCGGCCCAGGCCCTCGGTGCTGCGAAACCTGTGCGCGAGGGACACGTCGGCCGCGTCTTTTGGACGAAGCGGCTCAGGTTCTGGAAGTTCATGGTTGGTTCGTTCAATCGGCGCGGTTTCGACTCACTTCACGGGCACTTCCACCGTGTCCACCGACAGACGCCAGTCGGCGAAGGCGGGTGCGGTCTTCAAGACCACGACCGTGGCGAAGGTGAATCCATTGCCCTGCCCGTACACGCTGTCGGGCGAGACATTGAGGGTCCACACCGATCCCTCCGGAATGGGCCGCGAGGCTCCGGTTTCCAAGGTCGACGCCTCGAACCGGTCGCCCGTGGGCTCGGCCGCCTCCTGCCAGTGACGGAAAGCCCCTCGACTGGCCATGAGGCGGCGCATGATGGGATTGGGCACACCCGAATGCTGGTGCGCCCGGATCACGCCGTGCACCCGCGTCGCCGGGGCACTCTGGGTTTGCAAGAGGTGCGTGACGGCAGCCTTCCCATAAATGCTGGCCCGCTCCGGGTTGTTGGCAAACGCGGTCTCGCCCGAAAACACCGTGAAGTCATTCCACATGAACCCAATCACCGACGGGCTCATAGGCGATTGCGGACGAAAATCTCGAAACCACTTGGCCGCTTCCGCACCGGCCGCGGCATCGCTCCTAGCCCAGGGCGGTTGGCTGGCCAAATAGGTCTGCTGCTTCAACTCCACGATGCGCTGGAAGGCGTTGGTCCGGTCCGACTGAAGCAGTGGCCTGGGATCGAATCCCGGTTCCACCCCACCGTGGCACAATTGTACCACGTCGTTGCCTGTTCCAAGATACACCGCCGCCGGCAGGAAATCGTGGAAACGCACCACCTTGGCCGCGTCGAAGTCTGCCCCGTACTTGGCCTGTCCCTCCGCGAGAAACCCATACCTAGCCACGAGCGAAATGTCCTCATGGTTACCTCGGATGAGCAGCACCCGACCTGGGTTGGCCAACTGCAACCGCAGGAGCGTGTAAATCACCTCCACGCCGTACACACCGCGGTCGGTGTAGTCTCCCAAAAAGGCCATGTAAAACCGCGGATCGGTGATTTCGAACCCCTTGAGCAACCCACGCTCTTGCAGTTGCCCGAGCACCGCCAGCAGCGAGTGGATGTCTCCGTGGAGGTCGCCTTGCAACAGCACCTGGGAACCCGGGGGCACCAAGCGCTTTTGGACAAACGGCTCGAACGTCGTGCGCGGACTGCCGTGCCAACTGCGGGCCACGTCGAAGAATCCCGGACTCGGAGGTTCGCCTATCCAAGCTCCGGTTTGGCTCAACGGTCCATTGGTGGCGCCTGCAAAATAGGCATCGAGCACCGCCGACACCGACGCAAACCGAGGCAACGGCAGCAACGCCCGCGGAGGCAATCGACCCCCGAGGACACGATTCTTGGGCAAGCGGGCGCACGCCTCGCGCCAGGCCTCGAAATTAGGACCGGATTCGGCGAACGCGATCGAAGACGATCCCAGCAAAACTCCTACCGCCCAGACCGAGAGAAGGACCTTGATGGTCCGCACTCCATGGCAGGTCGCCTGACGCAAGGCCTCACAAAGCCGCATCCGTCGCACAAGCCGCGTCGAAAGCTCGCTGGCCGAGTCGTCAATCCACATAGGCAAATTCATTCAAATTGATCAGGGCCCGGCACAGCTCAGGCAGGCTCCGTCGGCGCAGGAGACGCAGACAGGCATCGTGTTCCTCCGGTTTCGGTTCGCGCTGCAAGGCGATGCGAAAGGCTTGTCGCACCTGGGCCTCGGGCTCATTCCCCGCCTCCTGACGCACTCGTTTGGCCAACTCTTGAGAGGCCTCCACCGCCAGCGGTGAATGGAGCAACGACAACGCCTGGGGGGCGACCGTCGAGCCCGTCCGGCGGGCGCAGGAGGTGGAGTTTTCGGGCAAGTCGAAGGTCTCCATGAAGGGCACCCGCACGGTGCGTTTCTGGACCAAAAATACGCTGCGAACCGATTGCCGCTCTCGGGGTGACGGATACCACCCCTTGGTTCGGGTGGCGTTGTCATCGAGAAAGGCGGGATTGGCCTGGAGTATTTCGGCCGGCAAGTCCGGCCACACGGGGCTTCCACCGCTCACCAGTTGCAACGAGCCCGAGGTCGCCAGCAGCGCATCGCGCAACTGCTCGGCCGACAAGCGTCGCGGGCTGCGGCGGAAACCCACGGCAACCGCGGAAGAATCTGCTCCCCCATCCGGCAGCCCGACCACCGGCCCGACCGCCTGTCGGTAGGCCGCGCTGAGCAACACGGTCCGGTGCAAATGCTTCACCGACCACCCGCCGCGCACGAACTCCGCGGCCAGCCAATCCAGCAGCTCCGGGTGGCTAGGGCGGCTTCCGGCCAGGCCGAAGTCATTGGGAGTATCCACCAACCCCTGGCCGAAGTGCTGTTGCCACAGACGGTTCACGAAAACTCGTGCGGTGAGTGGGTTTTGCGATGAAGCAATCCATCGCGCCAAGGCCAACCGACGGCCCAGTGTCTTGGGATTGGCAGGCTTGGGAATCAGCGCAGGATTCGGGTCGAGGATTGAAAGGAATCCGGGCACCACCGGTTGGCCCGGCTTCTTGTGATCTCCCAACACCAGAATCCGCGTCTCTGCCGGGCGAGTCTCCTGATCGGTCATCAAGAGACCGGTGGTAAACTCACGCCGCGCAGAATTAATTTGGGTGATCTGTTTTTCCAGTTCGGCATGACGGGTTTTGGCGTCTCCTTCTAAGGCTGCCTTTAACTCCGATTCCTTGGGCTCTACCTGTTTGCGCAAGGTCGCCACGCGCGGGCGGCGCTCTTCCGGATGCCGATCGTCAGGATCTTTTAGCCACTGGCGCTCTTCATCGGTGAGTCGGGCCAACCGTTCGGCCCGGAGGCGTTCTCGATGCGGCGCCAAGAGCGTCTGACGGCGCACTTCAACTTCGTCGCGCTGGCGCTCAAGGCCGGCGTTGTGCTCCCGGATAGCGGCCTGATCGGCGACCAAGTCCAGCGGCAGGTCATCGGCGAATTTCACGCCTTCAAAAAAAGCCCGTAGCCGGAAGTGGTCGGCCTGCAACAGCGGATCGAACTTGTGGTCGTGACACCGGCAGCAGGACATCGTGAGTCCCAGGAAGGCACTGCTGGTCGTCTCGGTGAGATCCGCCATCAATTCGGCCCGGCTGCGGTCCTGTTCGTTGAACAACCCGGCCGCATTGTCGTGAGGGCCTAGGCGCAGGTAACCCGTGGCGATCAACGCATCCTGCTCGGAGACATCGCGCGGGGGGCCTTCCAGCAACTCATCGCCCGCCAATTGCTCGAGAATGAAACGGTCGAAGGGCTTGTCAGCATTGAAGGCCCGGATCACGTAGTCGCGGAACCGCCAAGCCCGTGGTCGAAATTCATCCCAATCGAACCCGTTGCTATCGCTGTAGCGGACGACATCAAGCCACTGGCGCGCCTGGTGTTCTCCATAGCGCGGGGAAGCCAGCAGGCGATCGACCAAACGCTCATAGGCCTGCGATGCTGAGGCCCCCGCGCTCCGCGCCTCTTGAACGCACTCCCGCTCGAAGGATTCAAAGTCCTCCACCGAGGGCGGAAGGCCGGTCAGATCCAAGCTCAACCGGCGGATCAACGTCCGCGAATCGGCTTCGGGCACCCTCAATTCAGAAGACCTCGACAAACCCGAATAAAGCCATGCGTCCAACGGGGATCGTCGGGTTGTTGGCTCGGCCGCCAAAGAATCCGCCGAAGGAACCCCTTGAAGCTTCACCGGTCGAAGCGACCAAAGATCAAGACGCTGCCCACCAAAGATCCGGAGGACTGGATTACGCGGGTCTTCCCACGCGTTGCCGAGGCTGCCGGTCGGTGCCGCATCGGCCCAGGCCGCGAGCGACACCAGGCAACCCCAGATCGCGAAGATCGGTTGGATGCGCCGGAGGGAAATCACAAGACGACTTTCGCCCCGCACCCCACACGATGTCCAAGGTAAAGCCTACCGGACTCCTTGCTCGACGGCCGAAGCCGTGGGCAAGGTGATGCATGTTCGTGACGCCCCAGTCGGGAACGCGGCGACGCTTCCTGGGATCGATGGGCACCGGCTTCGGTGCCCTCGCGCTTCAGGCGTTGACTGGACTAGAGGCCCAGGCGGCCTCCACCCGGACAGGGCCCGATCCTCTCAACCCGTTTGCGCCGAGACCGGCCCCGCTGCCTCCGAAGGCCAAGTCAGTCATCTTCCTCTTCCTGGTCGGTGGCCCCTCCCAAATCGACACCTTCGACTACAAACCTCTGCTCCAGAAGCTCCACGGAAAACCAGTACCCGAGTCGTTCCGCGATGCGGTCAAGGCCACCCGTTTCGCCAATGTATTCCACGGCTGCAAAGACGAGTTGATGGCCAGCCCGTTCACCTGGTCGCAGCATGGCCAGTCTGGGCTGTGGGTCAGCAACCTCATGCCGCACATCACCCGGCATGCCGATGACTTGTGCGTGCTGCACTCGCTGCAGGCCGATTCCAACAACCACGCGCCCGCGAGCTACCAACTCCACACCGGCGACATCCGACCGGGCAAGGCCAGCCTGGGTTCCTGGGTCACCTACGGACTGGGATCGGTGAACCACGACCTGCCGGGATACGTGACCCTCTTTGACGCCGGGCCACTCGGCGGGGCGGCTAATTATTCCAACGGGTTCCTACCGGCCGCATTCCAACCCACTCGGCTGCGCGACAAGGGCACGCTAGTGTTGGACTTGCTGCCTCCGCCCGAGTTCGCCGACGGCCAACGCGACTCCCTCGACCTCATCCGCGATTTGAATTTGCGGCATCGGGACGCCCGGCCCGGGTTTGCCGAATTCGATGCGCGCATCGCCAGCTACGAACTGGCCTATCGGATGCAGTCTTCCGCCCTCGAAGTGGGAGACACCGAGCGCGAGTCCGAGAGCCTGCGCCGCAGCTACGGCCTCGAGCACGCCGACCCACGCACCCAAGCTTTTGGTCGCAAATGCCTGCTGGCCCGGCGGTTGGTCGAGCGGGGCGTCCGATTCGTCCAAGTGTACGACATGCCCGACAAGGACGGTTGGGATGCCCACGACAACCTGGTCAAAAACCACGAACCCCGCGCCCGCTGGACCGACCAACCCGTAGCAGCCTTGCTGACCGATTTGAAACAGCGTGGCCTGCTCGATGAAACCCTCGTCGTTTGGGCCAGTGAATTCGGCCGCACCCCCATGATGCAAGGCAACCTCGGCCGCCAGCACAACGCCGCGGGGTTTACCATTTGGATGGCTGGAGGCGGTGTTCAGCCCGGCATTCGGATCGGAGCCACTGATGATCTCGGCCTACTGGCAGTGGAGAAGCCCATCCAAATGAAGGACCTCCACGCCACGATTCTTCACCTGCTAGGGCTAGAACACGAAGCCCTGAACTACGAGGTCAATGGCCGTCTCGAACGCCTCACCGGCATCGCCGGCGGAGCTCGGATCGTCCACGAGGCCCTCTCTTCCGAATCCAAGCTGGGGGGATAGCGCCGCTCCCGACGGAATCGAATTCCTGTTCAGCGGCAGGCTACGGTTTGCGCTCCAACCACGCTTTCAGTTCAGCGATTTCCTCCGGCTTCAGGCGTCGATTGGGCGGCATGTAACCAAAGTCCACCAGCACACGAATGGGATGCGCGTGCACCTGATACAGCGCGTCGCGGTCCCCTCCGTCATCGTGGCAACGGGTGCAGAATTTCAGCGCTAATTTTTCGCCGGTCGGGGGCTTGGGGGAGTTCTTGGGGAAAACAAACTGGGATCGCGGTTGATCGGCGATGTGCTGGCTGATCGCCGCAGCCAACGGGGCATCCAGCACCAGGTCTTCCCGCGCCGGATGAATGGCGAGAGGGCCCGACGAATGGCACTTGTAGCAACTGGTGCCCTCGAATCTGGGACCATCGGCCGTGAGCTCGGCATAGTAATCGAGAACGGGTGTCACCGTGAGGTCTTGGACGATCGAAAAATGAGACCAACCCGTGTCTGTGGAGGTCTTCTGTACCAACAAATAAACGCGAGCGACCGAGTTCGAAAACGCCGCAATGTGATTGAGCATGGGTTTTCGGATCACGTCCTCCTGAGTGCTGATCAACCCCACATCCAACACCGGCACCGCTTCCCCACGATCAAACAATCGCTTCGCCTCCAGCATGTAGGACTTCACCTCGGCCTCAGTCAGCCCCTGAGCACCGGCGCGCGGATGCGGCGATAAGGTGACCACCGGACGCGTCCACGGCCGGCGAATCTTCTCTGCGCCAACAGTGGCCATGGCGGCCGCGAATTTCTCCCGAGTAAAGTCAGGCAGGGTCAACGCCGGCTCCAGCAGCAGCCCGGTTCCGGTGGACACGGCGGGAGCAATGAGCTTGGCGGCCTGGTTTGCGGGTGATCCCTCCGTTGCTGCGGCACAGAACAACGCGCCGGACACCCACCCACTCAGCCAGAACGACGCTCGGGTGAGAAAACCGATGGCGCGGCAGAATCTTTTGCACGACGCGGTGAGAGCGAGGAGTTGGCCGGTTTGAGCCCCATACTGAGGCCCGTAACGGACGAACAACGAAGCTCGGGCGGACGAAGGCGCAGCCAGCAAAACCGATTCCCTTGAACCATTTCGTAGGCACCGGGTGAACCAAGAAACTCGCAGAAAGGTGTTCACTTTGACCTGAAGGCTGAACCCATCTCTTGACTTGGCAATCGCCAAGGACAAACCCCTCGGGACATCCAGTGTGGTCGCAGCTCGGGCGGAACCTCAAACCCGCCCCTGTGAAGCGACTCAACACTCGTGATCACTAAAAAACCAACCACGACCGTCTCCCGTAGAGCTTGCCTTGATGATGCTGCCATAGGCCGGAGACCCGGCGTTTCTGACGCGCAAAAACCGGCTTATGAAACTACGAAGCGGCTGCCGACTCGGCAAATCTCTCGGCAAATCGGGGATCGGACTGTTTTTTGGACACGGCGCACTCGGGTTGCGCCGAGATTCCGCCTATAAAGAAACCCCAGTGTTTACTGGGGTTTTCAGAAGAAATGGTGCCCACGACAGGACTTGAACCTGTACGATGTTACTCACTAGAACCTGAATCTAGCGCGTCTGCCAATTCCGCCACGTGGGCGACACCTCCAACAACCTCCGCGATGACAGCCTGTGAAACAAGGCTTTTCTCCAAGTTTCCACTACGATTAGCACCCCGACTAACGAGTTATTCTGGCGTGCAGTTCCCCTGCATCTCGGGTCAACCCCAGAGCTTTTCACGAAGATCGAGGACTCCTGCTCACGGCGCCCCGGAATCATCCATCAGGCGGCAAAATCGGGGCATGGATTTCGCAAATTCAAGAGCAGATCATCGATGAAACTCCGAGGCGGCCCAGCTCTGTTTGCGTTCCCGGAATACTACCTTGGAACTGAAACGAGAAACTCCGCTCGGAGTCGATACCGATGCCGACGAAGTTGGGGATTCGAGCCAAACTGGTACCACGGGAGTCTACCGAATGGGTCCATGGCCCGAGGGAGTAAATGCAGTTCAATCGGGAACGGTACGAGGACGAAAAAGACGCTCGGCGCGTGGAACAATCGGAAAATCCAATCAGAAAACCCAAACGGCTTGTAAAAACCGTGTTGGAAACCGTGTTGGAAAATCTGAGTTAAGAAGAGCGTTGGGAGAATCCAACAGTCGTTGAAGACTTCTCAAAAAGAAATCTGGCGGAGAGGGAGGGATTTGAACCCCCGGTAGGGATTAGCTACGCACGCTTTCCAGGCGTGTGCCTTAAACCACTCAGCCACCTCTCCGCCTCGAAGACTGGAAACCATGCCCGAGGCGGCGGATCCATCGCAATGGATTTTCACACTTTACCAACAAAACATTTTGCGGAGCTTTTCCTGCGAGTGAGAACCCCAGGGGCTGCCCGAGTGGATGAAAAAAGGGCCAGGAGCCTAACCACTCATTTCGAATAACAGTCCTTCCCGACGTCATAATACCCCCAAGAACGAGACACGAACCAGAAAACCTCTCATCCCCCAACGATGCCCCCACCCCACAGCCGCAGCAGGATTGGGCCGGAGCGAGCATTGAAGGCGATCACTCTAGCCCTCGCGCACAGCGCGAAAGCTCCTCCCCCCCAGAGTCTTCCTGCGAGCGCAGGCACGGTCCCGCGGAGCCCTTTCAAGGACACCGTTATAGTATAGAGTGTCCCCTTTTGTGTAAATAGGTGGGACCGACCCCAAGCCCGACCCCGAGCCGAGGTAGCAGCGGGATTGGGCCGGAGTGAGCATTGAAGGCGATCACCCCTCCCCTCGCGCACAGCGCGAAAGCTCCTCCTCCCCCGAGTCTTCCTGCGAGCGCAGGACCGTTCCCGCGGAGCCCTTTCAAGGACACCGTTATAGTAAGGAGTGTCCCCTTTTGTGTAAATAGGTGGGACCGACCCCGAGCCGCTGCGGCTGATGGCTTTCAGGGAGCCTTGGGAGAAAACCAGCGGAAACGAAATCCCCCAGCATCCGTACCACCTGAGATGGTTTGCAGGGTCCAGTACTTGGCGACCGTCTCAAATGGAGGAAGCAGTTTGAAATTGGCCCAGGATTCCACAGTCTGAACCATCTCCAAGCTCGTCGTGCCAGTCGGCATCACGGCCGCAAGCGACTCGGACAAACGCAGGGTTTCCCAAGTGGCCCGGAGTTCGATTTGCGGCTGGGAATATCCAAACATACCCCGCTGGGTTCCTCCGGCCCCGACAGCCGCATCCGCCAGACCCGGCACCACAGGAACACCTCGGGCAGCCGCCGCGAGATAGGCATCCATGGCGGCACCGTCGCTCGCGATCACCACGTGATTAGAACTGGTGGTCAATTGGAAGGCATTCTGGATCCCACTTTTAGCGTTCACAGTGGCCACCACCACCTTGCGATCCCCTGCCCCAAGGCGCTGAGAGAACTCCAGGGCCCCGGCCTGCATGTGAACCAATGCTTCCAAGGCCTTCCACCCACTCACTAACCGCGCCGGATTCGGGGACCCGACCATTTGAATACGACCCGAGCTGCTCAGTTGAACCAGGTTCGTTCCCGACGGAGCCAGAGTGAAGGTGATAAAATCATTGCCCAATGCACCCACCAGATCGCGCTGCAAGTTGAAGTTAGAATTAAACACTTGCCCGGCCGATTCGACGGTGATGCGAACTAGGTCGGAGAGTTGCGGGGAAATACGCTGGAGCGATCCCTCCAAGGCTTTCCAACCGCCGGGGCCGTCGATCCGCCACCGCTGGAACGAAGCCACTCCCTCCGGAACCCCTTCCAGAACCCCGGCCTCCAACGGCAGGATCTCCATCAGCCGGGTCAGACCCACCCGCTCCGCCGCAGGCACCTCGATGGCCAACTCCGTAGTCCAACCGTTGGTAGTGAACTGCACTCCGCCTCCCACAGCCTTGATGGAGGTCAAACCGGTGGCCGGAACTACCTTGGCCGGATCAGCGCCCAACAGAGAGAGCATCCCAAAGACGCCTTCCAACCGAGGGGACAACCGCTCGTAGAGCGAGGCCACGTCGACATACGACCAGACTAAGCGATCCTTCAGCGTCGAATTCCACAAACGACCAAAGGACGCCTTGCTGCCCAAACCCGGAGAGGCATTGGTGGCGGTCAGTCGCGGCAGTGCATTGGAGATCGCCGCCCAAGACGGCCCCGCCACGAATGCCGAGCCCACCTGTCC
The DNA here is from genome assembly GCA_945893185.1 of Akkermansia muciniphila. Taxonomy (GTDB): domain Bacteria; phylum Verrucomicrobiota; class Verrucomicrobiia; order Limisphaerales; family UBA9464; genus SXXZ01. The sequence goes on from CAMDDW010000001.1 coordinate 37,289, forward strand.
ATAGCACAGTTCCCAGCGGAGATCCTCGTCCTCCAAGGCTTCGCCTGGGGCGCTGGGCGGCTTACCTCCCGCAGCGGCCACCATCTGGAGGTCAAGCGTGACCGTGGTGAACCGAAGATCACCCACCTCGCGGGTCTTGGCGGTGGCAGGAGTATTGGTTCCCACTCGGGCCCGAGCGGCGTCCAACGCCTTGGACAAGGCGGCGGAACCGGTGCGGGTGTCGAGGAGCAGCAGCCAATTGGAACCGGCATCTTCGGAACCCGGCTCGACCGGGAGCGGAGGGAACACGGCCAAGGTGGCCTGCCCGCGGGTCAGGTCGAGCAGCTCCCGCAAATCTAATCCAGACTCGCGCTCCAGCACGGTGAGCCACTTCTGACGAACGGAGTTCTCGAACTGATTCCGGAAGGCAGCCATCACGGGGTCTTGCCAGAGGCGGCCCGGATTCGACGCCAGCCAGGCCAACTTGGCCGCCGACACTTCGGGGATGCTTAGCACCGCAAGAGTGTTGGTCGGCAAGAGGTCCTGCGACGGTGCCATGTCAGCACGGCACAACCCGACCAGCGTGAAGAGGAGGATCGTCAACCGGAAGCGGAGAGTCATCGGATGCCCAAACGTGGCCGAGAGGCCACCGCAGGCAAGTCTGGTCCTTCAACAAAATACCGTCGATGACTCGCCCTTCGCCGCTTCGAGCAGCATCCTTTTGTCCCTGGTTAGACAATTTCCGGTAAACTCCCGGTCTGCAAGATTCCGGGCGATGGCTTGACCCCAGGAACCCTCATTTTAGCCTACAAACCCAATGACCTACGCTGTGGATGACCTGTTTGACCTTAGCCAGACCACGCACGGCGCGCTGTTTGATGGGGTCCAATACCCGTGGGACGCCCTCAAACGGCTGGCGGGTTACCTGACCCAAAACTTGAAGCCCGGGTCCACCGGGGCCGAGGTTCACACGGCAGCTCATGTAGGACCTCAGGTGTTCATCGGTGCCGGTACGATCGTGGAGCCGGGGGCGTTGATAATCGGCCCGGCAATCATCGGCGCTGGGTGCCGTATCCGGCACGGGGCCTACATCCGCGAAAACGTCCTCGTGGGTGATGGTTGTGTGGTGGGCAATTCCGTGGAGTTGAAGCACTGCGTTCTCTTCAACCAATGCCAGGTGCCCCACTTCAACTACGTCGGTGATTCGATCCTGGGCCACAAAGCGCACCTCGGCGCGGGCTCCATCCTCTCGAATGTGAAACTCGACAATCAGAACGTCTGGGTAAATTTCGACGGCACTCCCATCGACACCGGTCTCCGGAAGTTCGGCGGGTTGATCGGCGACAAGGCCGAGATTGGGTGCAATGCGGTCCTCAATCCGGGATCCATCATCGGACGCGATTCCATCGTCTATCCCAACGTGTCTTGGCGGGGCATCCTGCCGCGGAACATGATCGCCAAGCATGTAGACCCACCCACCGTGGTCGTGCGACGCCCACGCTCTCACTGAGAACGGCTCAAGGTTCGGCTGGACCTGCACCGAGGAGCGCTATCGCGGCGCAATACGCACCACCAGTGATTCGTAGCCCATCACCCGCTGGTAGGCCTGTTCGCGCTCCACGCGTTCCTGCGCCGACAGCACGGTGATTTGGCTCACCCGATCAATGCACTTCAGCAACAGGGTCCGAACAAGCAATCGGGCATGGGCCGCGCCCAGGCATAGGTGCGCACCGAAGCCGAAGGCCATGTGCGGGTTGGGCTTTCGGTCGAGCCTCACCTCGGAGGGGTTCTCGAAGACAGCCTCATCTTGATTGGCGGAGGCCCAGCATAGGGAGACACGGCCGCCCGCTGGGACGGTCATGCCCTCCACCTGGGATTCCACAGGACACACACGGCCGATATGAGTGAGCGGTGTCACCACTCGGAAAAACTCCTCGGTCGCATGGACTACCCGGGAGGGATCTTGGCGCAGAAACTCCAGCGCCTCCGGGTGCCCGGCCAGGTAGGCAAGAACTGAGGAGAGCGTGTGAATCACGGTATCGCGCCCTCCTGCAAATGTCAGATTGCCGAAGCCCATCATCTCCTCCCGGGTCAATGGGCGCCCTCGGAAGGTGGCATGGGCCAGCGCACTGAAGAAATCACCTCCCGGCTGGGCCGCACCACGATCCAACTGCTGGTGCAAGTAAGCTTCCAGCGACATTCCCTTGGAACCTCCATCCCGGAATACGTGAATGCCCCACCCAATCCACAGGTCAGCCTCGGACTCGGGGACGTTGAGCAAGTAAGTCATGGCCCGCGATTGGATCGGTAAGGCGAACTCCCGCACCACTTCGATGGACTCGTGCCGCATGGCTTCCTGCAGCATTCCGTCCATGAGCGCCTCGACCTGCGCCATCATCTGAGGGTCTTTGGCGCGTTGAAAAAACGGTTCAACGATCCGGCGATAATCGGTGTGGTCCGGAGGGTCTGTCTCCACGGGCAATTGCCGCATCGTACGCACATCCTCCTCAGAGGGAATCGGGACGCGGAAGGGCGCATCCGAGCTGTAGGTCTTCCAGTCGCGGGCCGCCTTCCGCACCTCTTCGTGACGAAGAATCATGGGCACTGTCTCGCCCTGGAAGTTGCAGGGGAGAACGCCATCCTTACGGCGCGCCTCAATGAAGGGATCAGAAGCCGGGTCCATGGGAGGAGTATCGGCCCATCACCGATCCGCTGCCAGCGCGGACCGTCAATCGCCCATCACCGGACGTCCGCCCCGCAACCGCAGAACTAATCCGGTCCGGGCAGCCAAATCGCGATCGTGCGTCACGAGGACCAACGCGGTACCGGCTCGGGCATTCAGTTCAAACAAGAGCTCGGTAATCTTCACAGCCGTGGCCGGGTCTAGATTACCGGTAGGCTCATCAGCGAACAGAATGCGGGGCTGGTTTATGAACGCTCGAGCCAACGCCACCCGCTGCTGCTCGCCGCCCGACAGTTGCGCCGGATAATGGTGGAGTCGCTCCGACAGCCCGACCCATCCCAGCAACTCACGAGCCCGTTCTTCAGCCCCGGAAGATCCCTTCAATTCGGCAGGAACCAGAACGTTCTCGAGCGCGGTGAAGGTCGGTAGGAGTTGAAAATTCTGGAAGACGAAACCGACATACTCATTGCGGATACGAGCGCGGCCATCTTCGTCGAGCGCCCCCAAATCGTAACCTGCCAACCGCACCACGCCGCCGGTAGGAGAGTCGAGGCCTGCACACAATCCCAGCAGGGTCGTCTTCCCAGAACCGCTGGGGCCAACGATGGCACAGGTCTCGCCCGGCAACAGACGCAGGTCCACTTGGTCAAGCACGGTCAATCGACTGCCGTCACTGGTCGAGTGAACCTTGCCCAGGTTACGAACTTCGAGAATGGGCTCGATCACGCGGTGAGCGAAGCAGAGGGAGGATTCCAAGGCGAGTCGATGGTGCCCGAACGAGCGGAATTACTCGTCTGGGAGTCTTACTGTTCTAGGCGTCCCTTGATCCAACGGATCCCGCGGCCGATCCCCGGAACATGATCCCAAAGTCCGGCAGCACTGTCCCAGTAATCTTGGTGGATGAGAACTCGGCCCTGATCATCGAAACGAACCAAGGTGATGCCTAATGTGCGGATCGTTTCGCCCGCTGCGACCTTCTTCATCCGAACATCCATGGTCCAGCGCACGTAATAAAAACCGTCGGCCGAGCGGGTTACATCTTCGATATTGGCCGTGATGCTCTCGGCAGCCTCCACGGTCGCCTGGAAATAAGTCTGGATGTTGGTGGCACCGCGCCGGCTCACCAAGGTGTCGTTGAGGTAGGCGTCTGGAGCGTAGACAGTCAGGGTCTGCTGACGCACTGAATCGGCATCGATGCGCGATAGGAAGCCCTTGAGCCGCTCGATCCCTTGCCGTTCCGCAGGAGAACCGACCTCCACCGTGGGGCGTGCCTCCATTTCGGCCCGTATGGCTCGGAAGCCGGCAGCACTGTCGGTCACTCGAGGCACGCCCGAGCAACCCAATCCGATCACCAGAAATAATACACACAGGCAAAACAGGAAGACCCACTTCATAGGGTCAACCTGCTCTGCCTGAGTTGAAACGCAACCCATCGGGTTTCGTACCGATTCAGCGCACTAACTCGTAGGCCGCTCCCTTGAGGTACTCGGTCTCGGGAATGCTCGGCAGGATCGGATGATCCGGAGCCTGCGAGTAGGTCGCAACCCGACGCAGGAGCTTGCGCTGGTCGTAGGCCGCGCTCAGAGCCACATCCTCGAAGAGGCGGCCATCGACGTGGTGCGAACAACAGAAGGTGGCCAGCGTGCCTCCGGGCTTGAGCAGTTTCAGCGCGCGCACATGGATCTCCTTGTATCCACGCAAGGCGTCGGGCACCGAGGCCCGATTTCGGGTAAAGCTCGGAGGATCAAGAATGATGAGGTCAAACATCGGTACCAATCGTTCATTGGGGCCGGTGGCTGTTTTGGCCTTCAGCCAATCGAAGACGTTGCACACCTCGAACTGGGTGTTGCCTGAGAATCGGTTCCGCTCGGCATTGATGCGGGCGGCCTGAACGGCATCTTCGCTCTGATCCAACGCGATGACTTGGCGAGCTCCCCCACGAGCACAGTGCAGGGCAAATCCGCCCAAGAAAGTGAAGCAATCCAGGACCACAGCATCCTTGGCAATGGCTCCAACGCGGGCCTGATTGACCTGTTGGTCCAAATACATGCCGGTCTTGTGTCCTGCACGCAAATCGACAGTGAACTTCAGTCCATTGATGGTGACCTCCACTGTCTCGACCGGCTCTCCGGCCAGGAGGCCCGCCAAGGGAGGCAATCCCTCAAACTGCCGGGAAGCGATCTCGTTGCGCTCGTACACCGACCTTGGCTGAAGCACTTTTTGGATAGCCTTTACGATGTCCGCCTTGTGCTTTTCCATGCCCAGCGAGCTAATCTGAAGGACAACCACATCACCGTACTTGTCGATGATCAGTCCGGATAGCTGGTCCGCCTCGGCACTCACCACGCGAAAGGAGGTGGCATCGGGCATGTGACGCTTACGGACCGCCAACGCGGCCCGAATACGTTCCACGAAGAATTCGCAGTTTACCTCGACCCGTTCGGTCGAGAGCATTCGCACCTGGATCTTGGAGCGCGAGTTGTAGAAACCAACGCCCAGGAATCGATGGCGATGGTCTTTCAACTGCACCAAATCACCGTCGGTGGGCGGTTCAGAACTGCGTTGGATGGAGCTGGAGTAAACCCAAGGGTGTCCGGCAATGAGACGATCGGCTTCACCAGGTTTCACCACCAGGGTGATCAGAGAGGTTTCCATTTTTGTAGACAAACGCGCAGAGCGCGGGGACGAGGTATAGCCGGAAAACTCAGATTCTGGAAAGATGTTTGTAACGACCCTGTTACGGAAATTTATTTTTTGCGGCTTTTGGCTTTCGTTGGGATCGGCTCCTCCGTCTAGGCTTCACCCATGCGAAGGCTCATCGGCTTCCTGTTTCTAAGCCTTGCCGGAATCCTCTTGGCCCAGCACGCCCCGCCCACTCCGGCCTGGTCCGAGGCGACCGAGGGGAGCAAGCGTTTTCAACTCAGCTCCGGACTCCGACTCGATGTCTGGGCCGCGGAACCCCAACTGAGTAACAGCGTGGCTTTTGCCTTCGATGGCAAAGGACAAGCCTATCTGGCCGAGTCAGACCGTTGGGCCATCAGTGTCTTCGACATCACTCAAAAAACAAACTGGCTCTTGGCCGACATGGCGTTTCGCAGCGTCGCCGACCGGGGTGCCTTCCTCACCAATACTTTTGCCACCAACCTGAGCGTTTTAACGCGGGAGAGCGAAGTTGTGCGACGGTTAGCCGATCGGGATGGGGACGGACGGGCGGATCACTCGGACATTGTTGCACAGGGGTTTCGCGATGCGGTGGATGGGACGGCTGCGGGTGTGCTGGCGTCTCGAGATGGGCTTTATTTCGCTAATATTCCAAGCCTGTGGCGATTGCCCTACCCCAGCGTTTCCCGCACCGCCACTCCGATCAATGCCCAACGGATGAACCCCTTGGTCAGCGGTTTCGGAGTCCACATCGGCGTCTCCGGCCATGATCTGCATGGGCTAATCCAGGGACCCGACGGGCGCATCTACATGAGCTTTGGAGACCGGGGAGCGAGCCTGACCAACCGCGAAGGACGACGCATCCACCTTCCAGACTGTGGCGGAGTGCTCCGCTGCGAACCTGACGGCCGTTTGCTGGAGGTCTTCTGCCAAGGACTGCGCAATCCCCAGGAACTGGCCTTCGACGACGAAGGCAACCTCTGGACGGTCGACAACGATACTGCCGGAGCGGATCCCTGCCGTGTACTGCACCTGGTCGAAGGCGGTGATTATGGGTGGCGGACCAGTTACCAGCACATGGAGGGCTTCGGCCAGTGGGTGAAGGAAGAACTTTGGAAGGGCGGACGCGATGGAATCTTGCCCTTGGCCGGCACCGTCAGCCAGGGCCCCAGCGGACTGGCTTTCTACCCCGGAACTGGTTTCGGAGAGCGGCTGGCCGGAACCTTCTTACACGCGGATTTTCCGGGCGGCGTCTGGGCGTACACCGTGAAACCTGCGGGCGTGAGCTTCGTCGTGGATCGGAAGGAGAAATTTCTCTGGAACTGCTGGCCGACCGATGTGGATTTCGGTCCCGACGGAGCGGCCTATGTGTTGGACTGGGTGAGCGGCTGGGGACAAACCCCACGCGGTCGGATTTACCGGATCACCCCGACCCAAACACCGACGGACGCCGAGGCCACCCTCGTGGCACAAGTCCGCCGACTCCTGTCCGAGGAGGTTTCCGAACGACCCGATGGGGAGGTCGTCGCATTGCTAGCCCATGCGGACCGCCGAATACGGCTGGAGTCCCAATGGGAACTGGCCCGACGCGGTACCGCCGTCCTTGACCCGCTGGTTCGAACCGCGAAGGAGGGAACCTTGTTGTCACGCCGACACGCCGTCTGGGCCTTGGGGCAACTGGCACGACGAGAGGCCGGATCGGCCACGACCCGCGCCTTGCAATCTCTGGTTCCACTCCTCAGCGGACCGGACACCGTCTTGGCACGGTGTGCCGCCCAGACGCTGGCAGAAAACGGGCTCGTGGCTGCACATCCGGCTCTGGTCGCCTTGCTGGATTCGCCCGAGATGGGTCGCCGTGCAGTGGCCATCGACGGATTGCGCGTCCTCCGCTCCCACCGCAGCCGGGACCGATTCGAAGCCGAATCTACAGGTTCTACCCGTCCAGACCCGGGCAGTGCCCAGCGCCTGCCCTTCTCCCTGCAATTTCCATGGAAGGCTTTCCGCCAGGCTGTGCTCATGGATGGCGGGTCGGACCTCTTCCTCAGATCCATGGCCGAACGCTGCCTGCGCAATGAACGCGCCGAGCGCGGCGAGTCCCGAAGCGCCCTGGCCGAGGCGGCCTCGGATCCCGACCCGCGAATCCGGGAACTGGCCGTCGGTGCGATCCGATGGATCCGTAAGGAGGAGCCGACTTTCTCGGGAGAATCCTCGGAGGACCTCCTTCGATTTCTTACTGACAGTCATCCGGCGGTGGTCACGGCCGCCGCCCGAACGCTCTATGACGTCCCGTGCGTCGAAGGCCTGCCAGCACTGGCCCAGTTCATCACCCGAGTGGATTGCCCCACGAATTTGCTCACGCGAGTCATCCAAAGCTGCCTCCGTCTCGGCGCACCGCAGCATGCCCAGCAATTGGCCCAGTTGGCCAAACGCCGGGATGCACCCAATTTCGCCCGCATCGGGGCTCTGGAAGCGTTGGCCGACTGGGGGCATCCGCCACAATTGGACCCGGTGGTGGGTTTATGGCGACCCGCATTTGGTGGGGCCGCTCCGTTCGAACTGAAGTTTCCTATCGAAGCCAACCCAACCGGCGAAGGCTCCCTACGCAGTCGGGGAGAAGAACCCCTTTCTCCGGTCCAACCTACTCCGAAGAAGGCACCGCCCGCTCCATCGAACCCGCTGCTGGCCGCCGCCCTCGAAGCCACCAGCGGCCGGGGCACGGCTGCGATGCCCTTGCCTCAACTCCCCTCGGATCTAGGGCGTTCACTCGACTTCGCCGAAGCTCAGACCTTTAAACGCAACACCGAAGCCGCCAAACGGGCCTTCCTCCGGGTGGCCGGAGAAATCATGAACCCGGAAACTCCCGACGAATACGGGCAGCGTCTGGGAGGCGATCCTTCGTCGATGGAGGTGCAATTGGCAGTGGTGGCCACCGCATTGAAACTTCGGACGCGAGAAGCAAGCACGCCGCTCTTCGATCTATTTCTCCGAACCTCGGCACCCGTAAAAATCCGCCGTGCCATCGTGGAGACTCTGGCCGAACTGCGGGCCGGTCAGGCCGACGACGTGCTCCGTATCGCCCTCAAAGACCCTGAACTCCAATCCGCCGCCCTGCCCTACCTAGACCGACTCGCTGCCGGGGCCGAGTCGACGACCCTGCTCTCGAATCTCGTGCAGCGGGCCACCTCGGGAAATTCCCTAAAAACCGCGCAAATCGCCCTGACAGTGCTGGGCACGCTCGATCACGAGTCCGTACTTCCGGTGTTGGGTGAGGCCATCGAACGTTGGAAAATCGGAAAATTCCCCCCAGAACTCGAACTGGATCTCCGGGAAGCGGTGGCCCGGACCTCTCTCTCCAACGCCCTCCCGCCCCGAAAGGCCGAGCCGGGATCCACTGACTCCCTCGCCGCCTTCCGGGTCAGTTTGCTTGGGGGAGACGCATCGCGAGGCCGACAGGTGTTTCGAGAACACCCCACCGCGCAGTGTCTCCGCTGTCATCAGATCGCCAACGACGGGGGCACAGTGGGCCCCAAACTGGACGGCATCGGAGGCCGGCAAAGCCGTGAGTACTTGTTGGAAAGCATTGTCTGGCCCAATCAAAAAATCGCGCCGCAGTTCGAGACCGTGGCCTTAACCCTCCAAGACGGAACCCAGTTCGGCGGCACCGTCAAAGGCGAGTCGGAGGGACTCCTCTCCATTGAAACCACGACCGACGAGGGCACGTTGACGGTCCGAAAGATTCCCTCAAAAGACATCGCCCGGCGGGAACGCGGACCCAGTGCCATGCCAGAAGGCTTGGCAACAGCACTCACTCTCCGCGAGCTGCGTGATCTCATCGAATACCTCGCAACCCTCCGATAACCTCGGAATCACGCCCCGAGATCTGACCGCCCAAAAGTGGGATGCTCAGGTTCGATTAACCCGGCACCACCGCACGAACCCGGAGCAGACGCAGGCTATTGAGGACGACCAACACCGTGCTTCCCTCATGCACCGCCACACCGACTGACAAGGGGAGGCGCGACAAGGTCAGCGATACCACCGCCATCACCAAGATAGTCCCCAATGAAAGAGCGATATTCTGGCGGATGATACGTCGGGACTGGACACTCAATTCACGGGCCACCAGAAAGTTCTCCAACCGGTCATTGATGAGCACCACCTCGGCCTGCTCGATGGCAGCGTCGGAACCCCGGGCTCCCATGGCAATACCCACATCGGCGGCCACCAGACACGGCGCGTCATTCACTCCATCGCCGATCATCGCCACTCCATGGCCTTGCCGCTGGAATTCCCGTATGGCCGCGACCTTGTCCTCGGGCTTGAGCGCCGCTCGCACCTCGTCCACGCCCGCGGCTGCCGCCGTTTCCTGAGCCGGTGCCAACCGATCGCCGGTAAGCATCACTGTGCGGAGCCCGGCCGCTCGCAGTTGTCCCACGACGGCTTTGGAACTGGCCCGCAGAGCATCTTTGAGCACCAGACGCGCCAAGAGACCCGGCCCGGCGATCCACGTTTCCGAGGCTTTCTCGACGGGCGGAGGCAGGGTCACAGGGGAGAGTCCTGACAGGTGGGACACGAAGTCGCGGTTGCCCAGAAACATCTGACGCCCGCGCCATTGGCCTGAGAGTCCTTGGCCCGCCACGGTTTCGGTGCCCTCCACCGTTTCCGCCAAAATCCCCCGACTGTCGGCCCAGCGGGCAATGGATCGCGAGACCGGATGATTGGAAACCCGGGCCAGCGCCGAAGCAGCCTCGGACGCCTCAATTTCGGTGCCCGCCAGAACTTCGATACGCTCCAAGATCAAACGGCCCTCGGTGAGGGTTCCGGTCTTGTCAAACGCCACCACCTGAATCCCTGCCAAATTTTCGATGGCGGCCCCACCGCGAAAGAGGATGCCACGTCGGGCACCCGAAGCGATGGCCGAAAGGATGGCCGACGGCACCGACAAGACGAGGGCGCACGGCGACAGCACCACGAGGAGCGTCATGGCCCGATAGAAAGCACTGAACTCATCTCCCTTATCAAAGAAAGGAGGGCGACCGGCCCAATGCCATTGATACAAAAACGTGATCAGGCACGCCGACAAGACCAAGACCGTATACGTCGTCCCGAAGCGATCGGTGAGGCGCTGAGAGGGCGACTTCAAGTGCCGAGCCTCAATGATGAGATTCAAGATGCGGTGAAGCGCGCTATCACCGACCGGACGCAAGACGCGTCCCTCCAAAACGCCCCACAAATTGAGGGTGCCTCCCATCACCGAATCGCTCGGGGCCTTAGGCACGGCCTCCGATTCCCCCGTCAGAGAGGATTCGTCGCAGGCGCTCTGACCTCGCAGCACCACCAAGTCCACCGGTGCCAGTTCGCCGGCGGTGACCCGAATCACATCTCCCGGTTTGAGGGTCTCTACAGCAACCACACTTTCGGAGTCGCCGACCAAGAGTCTTGCGGTTTTCGGGGCGCTCTTTAGAAGTGCATCGATTTCACGACGGGTCCGACCCGCGGCAAAACTCTCCATCGCTGAGGACGCCGAGAAAAGAAACAACAACAAGGCGGCCTCCCCCAACGCACCCACGGCCACCGAGCCGGGCACCACCAGAATCATCAGGAAGTGCGTGTCGAAGCGCAGTCGACGGAGGTCGATCCACACTTCCCGAGTCAGGTCCCATCCCCCGAAAAGGAATGCGAACATGAAGGCGGCCGTGGATACCGTCGGCCACAGACTTGCCAGGGCCCAACCCAAAGTCCCAAGCAACAAGCACATCCCCGACCGAACCGCCATCGTCTTCCAGGCGTGGATAGAGGAGTCGGAGGGATTCACGGAAATGGACCCAAAAGGAAGGTGTTACTCCTTCTTGATCGCTTTCTTTCGTACGGCCGGAGGCTTGACCTGACCGGCATCGGCCCACAAGCCCTCGATGTCGTAATGCGCACGCACATCGGCCTTCATGATGTGGACGATGACGTCAAAGAAATCGGCAACAATCCAATTGGACTGCGCAGAGCCCTCGGTGTGCACCGGTTTCAGGTCATGCTCCTTGCGAAGACCATCGAGAATCTCGTTCTCGATGGCGCGTAGGTGCGGCTCGCTGCTGCCGGTGGCGATCACGAAGAAGTCAGTCACGGTAGATACCTCCCGGACGTCCAGCACGATCAGATTTTCCGCCTTCTTGTTGTCGGCCAACGCCCTGCAGGCAAGGGCCAGCTTTTTCGAATCCATCTCGACCAACATCACCCAAAACAAGCCCCGAAGAAAGACGATTTCCGAAATCGAGCAGCAGGACCCCTGCTTTAACTCTAAATCAAGGCCCCTTCACCAAGAGTTCGCGGTCGTTCGGACGCACTGGAACGGTCTGTTGCCGCCCACCCGGCCAACGGATGCGAAGCTCGGTGGCAGGCTGTGGCACGGCGAGCACCAGAACCCATCCGTCCTGCCCGCCCGAACCCGACCCCGCCAAGACGGTTTTCACCGCTCCATCGGTACCGTCGGCGTATCGGAGGCGCAGTTGGGCCCCAATTCCCGACGGGTTGGCGACGGATCCCTGAAGACGAACGCGCAGACCCGGCTTGGCTCGGGTGTTGCGGTACAGGCGGGTAGGCCCCTGATTCTGCGAAATAGCCACATCCAACCGACCGTCCTGATCCACATCCAGCACCGTCACACCGCGCTGATCACCCTCGGCGTGAATTCCAGATTCCGCGGGCCGAACTGCACGAAATTCTCCCGCGCCGATGCCGCGCAGCCAAAGGCCACGCCCATTGTCGTCGCGACTAATAGGGCTGATGCGCTCAGTCCGATTCTGGGCCAGCATCAAATCCTCTCGCCCGTCCCCATCAAAATCGGCCACGCCGATGGCGAAGACTGGAGACTCCTGAGCCTCTCGCGGCAACGATCGCCGCTCAAACCGCCCCCCGCGATTCAGAAAAATAGCCGATTCGAACTCGGTGACCTCCAGTCGGCGCACGGCCCCCACCCTGCCCTCCAAAATTGCCGACTCCGTCGCCTCGCCAAAGGCCCGGTGCGCAGGAAAACGCTGCGGCAGGTCCGGAAACACCGTCGCCAACCAATTGCGATCGCGGAACGGACGGCGGACTCCCTGACGTTCCCACACCTCCATCACCTGCAAGGTTCCCTCTCCCAACCATTCCCCAAAAACGAGGCCCATGCGGGCCGGTTGAACCAACTCGTATTCGGTGTTCCGCCCCACATTGCCCGCCACCAAATCCATGCGGCCATCGCCATCGAGATCACCGACGGCCAGACAGTTCCAAAGACCGGTGTGGTTCTTGAGACCCCACGACTCGGAGACGTCCTCAAAGCGACCACCCTGATTGAGAAAACACCGCAAAGATCCCCACTCCAGGGAAAGCGCCAAATCGCTGTCGCCATCGTTGTCGATATCCACGAACACCGCCCCACTCACCCGCCCCAAATTGCGGAATGGCACGCTCCAGTCGTCGGCCACCACCAGGCTTCCGTGATCGTTCCTCAGGCACACAGAAGACGCGGCTTCGGGAAACCGCCCTGGCATCCCTCGGCCGGCGACAAACCCATCGAGGTCGCCGTCCTGATCCATGTCTGCCAGCACAATGGCTCCCATGCTGAAGAGACCCACCGGAAGCATCGTCGGTGCGACCGTCGGTGAAAAAACCTGGATCTGGCTGGGCTCCTTGCCTGCGGATTCCTCGTTGGAGATCCCCACCAGAAATTGGTGATTTCCCAGGCCATTGTCCCACCCGACCAGCGAGGTGTGATCACCCGAAGCGGCTCCCGCACCGTCCAATCGCACCAGCGAGCGGCCCTCCTGATTAACGAAGACATTCAGGCGTCCGCCCCGCCCGGCTCCGACCAACAAATCCTCCCAGCCATCCCCATTGAAATCGTACGCGCTGACCACTGGCCCGCCGCGACTCGGGCGATGAGGCAATCCCGGTTGCCGAGCCCAGTCATCGAACGGGGCCTCCGTGTGAATCGGCTGAGGCCAGCCCTCCCACTCGATGAATTGTGGCGCCGGCCGTGTGGGTGGCTTTTCGGCGGAGTCACCGGTGAATGGCGGTTCCACAATTTGATACTGGCGATTGGCTTCAAGGCCCTGGAATCGACTCACCGCTCCGCTCCGCCATCGCACCTCCAAAGAGTGTGTTGACCCACTCGCACCCAAGGCTGCAAAGACCCGTTCCGAAGGCTCCCCGGAGAGGTAACGGCCACCGGCGATGATCTCCTGCGACTGGGTCATCCCACCGCTCGTCCATAGCAACCGTGAACCAATGCCTTGCCGATTGGCCCCACGCCCCTGGAGTCGAACGACCACCCGCGGTGCCACTGCATTGTTGCGATACAACTGGGCCGGAGCATTGAAGCCGTTCACCACCACGTCCAAATCTCCGTCGCCATCGAGGTCGGCCAGGGCCATCCCGTGAGCCACCTCAGTTGCGGCGAATCCCCAGGCCTCGCCGGCGGGTTCAAACCGTCCGGACCCGAGGTTTCGAAACGCCGCGTTCGGGGTCCGCCACTGCGGATAGAACTGTCGGTGGCGGCGCACTTGCTCGGGGGTCCACTTGCGCCGGTGAAAGGCCTCGGGAGCGTCTTGGTCGAGCACATCTTGGTCGAACCCATTGGTGATGAGCAGGTCTTCGTGCCCATCCAAATCCACGTCGATGAAGGCAGGACACCAAGACCAATCGGTGGCCGCGATCCCGGCCATTAGGGCCGCCTCGACATAACTCTCTAGGCCCCGTCCCAGGAACAATGAGTTTCGATTGAACACCGGGCGAACCTCCACAGGCTCAGGAGGGGTGGAGCCGGGCCCGCCGCGGCCGGCATGCCGCATTCGGGTCGCTGAATCTCGGGCCAGCATGTCTACGATGAGGACGTCATCTTGTCCGTCGCGGTCGACGTCAGCCACATCCAGTCCCATGGACGAACGGCTCCCGTGCCTCACAGCATCGGTCGCTAAGACTCGGAAGGTGCCCCGACGGGTGTTGATCCAGAAACGGTCCGGCGAACCATTGTCATTGGAGACGATCAGATCCGGAAACCGGTCGCCGTTGAGATCCCGAAATTGAACCCCCAATCCCCAGTCTCTGGGCGGGTCCATCGATTTTCCTTGATCATCCAGAAACGTCCCCGGGACGTGGGTCAACAGCGTGAAGTGGCCACCGCCATCGTTGCGATACAAGCCATCGGACTCGGGCAACTCCACAACCTCGCCCTCAGGCCCCACCCGGAAACGACCCAACCAGCGCGGATGGGTCGCCGGCTGCCCATTCACCTGAGAAATGCGAGGAACACCCCCTTCGTGGGTGATGCTCACCTGCACCGTGGGGTCTGCCAAGGCGACCATGTCGCTGTAGTGGGCGCAGTACAGGTCGAGGTCGCCATCACCATCGATGTCAGCCAAAGCCATCGACATGGGCGTGGCCGATCGCGACAACCCCGAATCGGTCAACTCAGAAAAAACCCCCTTTCCAGAATTCAGAAAAAGCCGGGTCCCCGAAGCGACGCCATTAACCAATAAGTCCAAATCTCCATCCCCATCCACATCCACCAACACCGCTCCCGTGGACAATTGATCTGGGCAAGCGGCCGCCCCGATCGCCTCTTCCTCGAAACGGAGATCCCCGCGATTTCGAAACAATCGATTGGGCCCTTGGAGCGCACACAAATAAATATCCGGTCGCCCATCCCCATCGACATCGCCGATGGCCAGCCCGGATCCATTGTTGGCCACCGCATTGGTCAGAAAGGCGTCGCCTTCGAGACGATTGGTGAAGTTTAACCCGGTCCGCCGAGAATCGAGTCGTGTGAAGCCAGCGGTGCCTCCCGACCCGGCCTTCAGGAACTGGGACTGAATCTCGGTTGCTGCGTTGGTTGCAGGAGTGGTCGCCTCCGCCCTCAGCGCGAGGGTGCTCCAGATCCCGACAGCAACGGCGAAAACAGCGGCCGCCGGGCGAGGAAACATCGACTGGATGCAGAAAAGCAGGGTGAACACAGGGAAACGCCTCCAAGGCTCACTCTCTGCACTGGCAGGGTCAAGCGGAGGGATTTAAAGTGAAGGGGTTTTGAAGGCGGCCCCTGAGAACGGTCGGCACCTAGGCTCGTAGGAAGGGCGCAGTGCGACTTTCAGGCACCGAGGCCACGTGGTCTGGTGGACCGGCCGCCATAATTTGTCCGCCCTGATCTCCGGATTCTGGGCCCAGATCAATCAACCAATCCACACAGCGCAACAGCTCCATGTGGTGCTCGATGAGAACCACCGAATGCCCCTGATCGACCAGGCGCTGAAACACCATCAGCAAGATCCTCACATCTTCTAAGTGCAGGCCTGTGGTCGGTTCATCAAACAGAAAGAGAGTCGGCTTAAATCCGCCCATCGCTCCCGATCCCACTGCTGGCCCCGATGCGGCTCGACGCCGAGAAACCGAGGGCGACACTGGCGCAGAGGGCGCAGAGGGCGCAGTAGACGCTGCCGCCGGAGTCGCGGCCAGGTGACTGACGAGCTTGAGTCTCTGACTCTCGCCGCCCGACAGCGTATTGAGCGGTTGCCCCAGCCGAAGATAACCCAAGCCCACCTCGGTCAGGAGAGAGAACTTCATCAGGGCCCGACGCGCGAACTTGGAATCCGGGAAGGCAGCCAAGAAGCGCACCGCCTCCTCAACCGTCGCATCCAGAATGTCGGAGATCGACAGGGCCGAGAGACCCAAACCATCGGGAGGGGCCACCTTCACAGCAGCCACCCGAGCCTGATATCGGCAACCGCCGCACGCCGCGCAGCGGATGAGCACATCGCTCAAGAACTGCATTTCGATCTTCTCAAAACCGGCTCCTCGACAGGTCTCACATTGGCCGCGCTTAGAATTAAAACTGAAGCAGCCGGCCGGCATTTCGTTGGCCAGCGCCTCCGGACTGGCCGCATAGAAATCGCGGATGTCGTCAAAAGCCCCAATGTACACGGCCGGATTGGATCTCGGAGTGCGACCCAAGAGAGACTGATCTACCAGCACTACCGCTCCCAGGTGTTCAGCTCCCTCCAACTCCGCTAACTGCAAAGCCGACTGGGCCTCTCCGATCGATTCGCTGTCGACTTCTTCTTCGAGGCTCGTAGTCGGATCCTCCGAATTGAGCCGGGCCTCCAACAAGGGCAACAAGATCTCCCGGATCAACGTGGTCTTGCCCGAGCCGCTCACTCCACTGACTCCCACCAGACGCCCCAACGGCAACGTGACAGTAAGGTCTTTGAGGCAATGGGCCGTCGCATGGCGAATCACCAGCGCAGAAATCGTGGCTGGGTATCGGATCGTCGGCAGGGCCTCCCTCAGGACGCCGAGGTTTGCGCGCGCCGATTCCGGCACCGTGCTGCGAGAGTTGGCTTTTGTAGCGCCTTTCACGACGCCGATGCATGGCAAAGGAACCGGCCGCTGGCGGGACTCTCCGACGCTACGACGCCCGGACAAGTAATCGCCCGTCAGCGAACCCACAACCGACTCCAAGGCCCGGGGCGACCCTTGAAACAGCACATGCCCTCCTTGGACTCCCTGCCCGGGACCGATGTCCACGATTTGGTCGGCTGCACGCATCACCTCGGGTTCGTGCTCCACCACAACCACCGTGTTGCCGGCATCCCGGAGCGTCTGGAGCACGCGAATCAACCGTTGGCTGTCGCGCGGGTGTAAACCGACACTCGGTTCATCCAGAACATAGAGCGTGTTAACCAAGCGCGTCCCCAGGCAGGTCGTCAGGTTGACCCGCGCTGTCTCTCCGCCACTCAAAGTGCGGGTGGTCCGATCTACGGTCAGGTAACCGAGGCCGACCGACTCCAGGTAAGCCAGGCGGGCTCGCACCTCAGCGAAGACCAAGCCAATGGGATCCTTCGACGGCAGATTCAAGGTCTGGGCGGCCCCCTCCAGAAGGCCCAGTGCCTCTCGAATCGGCAAACCGTAGAAGCCGGCCAAGTCTAGCGATCGGGATTGTCCCGGAGGAGTCCAACGGAATGCCAATGCCTCAGGGCGCAAGCGACGGCCCTGGCACTCGGAGCACGTTTGATAGCTTCGGTACCGCGACAGCATCACCCGCACGTGCATCTTATAGGCCTTGCTCTCCAACCAGCGGAAGTAACCCCTCACCCCGTACCATTTGTTCGGCCAAGACTTCTCAGGATCTTTGGGATCGTAGTCGGATTCCCCGTCCATGACCCAGCGCTGTTGATCCTCGGACATTTCTCGGAACGGCACCCGGGTGGGAATACCCGCGCTGCCGACCTTACGCATCATATCGTGCTGGCACTCCATTCCCATGCCAGTTTGCCAAGGCTTCACCACTCCCCCTTCAATGGATTTGGAGGTATCCGGGATAGCCAGTGTGGGATCGATAGAGATGATACGTCCGAACCCCTTGCACGCGGGACAGGCACCCAGCGGATGATTGAAGGAAAACAGGGCTGGCTTGGCCTCGGGGGCGTCCAGATTACAGCTCGCGCAATGGAGATTCTGGGAGAAAGGGTGAGGTGAGACCGCCGCTGAACCTTGAAAACTCCAAACCGACAAGTGTCCCTGACCGTAGCGGTAAGCTGTCTCACAGGCTTCACGGAATCGATTGCGTTGTCCGGGTTCCAGCCGCAACCGATCCGCGATAATCTGAACGCTGCCCGCACCCGATTTCACCGTACTCAAACCTTCTTCCAGTCGCAGGACCTGGCCATCGATGACCATCCGTTGAAACCCCTGCTGGGTCATCAATTGGAACTGCTCGGCCAGCCCCATTTTTTCGGAGAGCGGCAACTCGAAGGTGACCAAAGCATCGGCAGTGCGATCGCCGGACCATTGGCCCGCCTCCACCCGTTGCAACACTGTCTCCCAGACACGATCCGGAGGCTCAGCATGGACCGTGTGTCCGCACTGACGGCAATGGGGGCGAGCGATGTGAGGCCACACGATCTTCATGTGGTCGCAAATCTCCGTCATGGTCCCCACCGTACTGCGTGTGGAACGGACAGAATTGCACTGCTCAATAGCGATCGCCGGCGGGATATTCTCAATCCGATCCACCGCGGGCTTGTCCATCCGGTCGAAGAACTGACGAGCGTAGGGCGAGAACGTCTCGATGTAGCGCCGCTGCCCCTCGGCATAGAGGGTATCGAAGGCCAGTGAACTTTTGCCGGATCCGCTCAGACCTGTCACCACGATCCACTGCCCCAGAGGCAGATCGAGATCGAAACCCTTCAGATTATTCTGACGCACCCCGCGCAACCGGATGCAGGAGGCCGAGTCGACACTATTCGGCGTAGTAGACGGAATTGGATCCGGAGCCGGAGTCGCCGTGCGCGGTGTTTTCGAACCAGATCCGTTCATCAAGATAACCAACCTATGACCGCCCCTCCGCGAGTCAATCCACACATCCTTTTTTGGTACTGTGAGAATAGAGAAGAGACGAGACGCAGCGGACTGCGTCCCTCATGCCATCACCGCCTTGCTACTTCAGGCCGGAATCTCGTCGGCGCAGAAGAACCGCTTCACCTCGATCTCAGCATTCTCCATCGAGTCGGACGCATGAGCGATGTTGAGCATATTCGACTCACCGAGATCACCGCGGATGGTGCCCTTATCCGCCTTGCGACTGTCGGTCGGCCCGAGAAGGTCACGCACCGTCGCCACGGCATTGTCGCCCTTCATGATCAAAGCCAGCACTGGCTCGGACTTCATAAACTGGACGATCTCCGGGAAAAAGGGTTTGTCGGTCAGGTGAGAGTAGTGCTCAGCCAGCAGCGCATCGGTTAAACGAAGAACCTTCGCCGCCTGAATGCGGAGACCAGCCTTCTGAATACGACCGATCACCTCACCGGCGAGGTTCTTTTGCATGCAGTCCGGTTTACAGAGAATCAACGTGCGTTCCATTAGCTGACAACACTAGCCAAATGGGCAGATCAAGTCCACGAAACGCTGTCCTGAGGCGGTGTTGCGGGTCAGATCTGGAACCTCTTTTTCACCCCTCTCTGCTTTCTGCCCCAACCACACACCAACCCAGGCAGCAGCGGAATCGGGCCGGAGCGAGCATTGAAGGCGATCACCCCACCTCTCGCGCACAGCGCGAAGGCCCCACCTCCCCAGAGCCTTCCTGCGAGCGCAGGACCGTTCCCGCGGAGACCATTGAAGGGCATCGCGATAGTATACAGTGGCCCCTTTGTGTAAATAGGTGGGACCGACCCCCAGCCGATTCGCGGAGCGGTGTCGGGCCGTAGCGAGCCTTGGAGGCGAACACCCAACCCCCTCGCGCACAGCGCGAAAGCTAATCCTCCCCAGAGCCTACTCAGCGAGCGGAGGCCTGATGCCGCGGAGCCCTGATACCGCGGAGCTAACGCCCGTGACCATTACCATGACCCGCCAGGGGGGCCGGATGGATATCCAGGTAGGTGTATTCCTTAAGCCCTCGCTCGTACTCGTCGAGGAGGCGCATGCCTTCAGTCGGCTTGAGCTTGTCGCTCTTAATGGCCGCATCCACCTGAGCCTTCATCTGCCGCTTGAGCTCCCCCTCTTCGTACTGCACCGAAGTCAGGCACTGGCTGATGGTGTTCCCTTCGATGACCTCTTCAATGTAGTAGCCACAGGGCTCATCGGGCTCGAGGAAGACATGCACCTCGTTTACACGGCCAAACAAATTATGCAAATCGCCCATAATGTCCTGGTAGGCACCCATGAGGAAGAAACCCAAGTAATAGGGCTCCTGACCCTGCGGAGTCTCCCGCAGTTCATGCAGCGGCAGCGTGTCGCGGACATCGCGAAGGTCCACAAACTTGTTGATGCACCCGTCCGAGTCGCAGGTGATGTCCACCAGTGTGCCCTCGCGCGTCGGCCGCTCCAGCAGTCGATGCAATGGCATCACCGGGAATAACTGACCCAAAGCCCAGTGGTCTAGGAGTGACTGGAACACCGAAAAATTGCAGAGGTACTGGTCTCCCAAACTGTCCTCCAATTGCTGAATCTCCTCGGGCACGTAGCTTTGCCCTCGGAACGACTGGACAACCTCCTTGGAGATTTCCCAGTAGAGGGTTTCTATCTTCGCCTTCTCCGGCAATTCCAAGACCCCAAGGGTGAACATCTGATGCGCGTCCTCCTTACGCTCCAGCGCATCGTGGAAGGACTCCAGCTTGTTGACCTTTCCGAGGTTGTCCCGGATATCGAGCATCTCCTTCACCAAGCGATGCTCATCGGCCCCATATTGGAATTGGATCTCTTGACGAGTCTTGTCGATCGAGCCGAAGACCTCGACCACCAGCACCGAGTGGTGAGCCACCAGCGCCCGCCCGGATTCACTGACAATGTCCGGATGCTCAACCCCCTCCGCGTTGCAGACATCGGCAATGTAATAGACGATATCGTTGGTGTATTCTTGCAGCGTGTAATTGGTCGAGCTGTCGAAGGCGCTACGGGATCCGTCGTAATCCACGCCCAGACCGCCACCGACATCCATGAAATCGATGGGGAAACCCATCTTCTTGAGCTTGGCGTAAAAACGGGCCGCCTCCTGCACGGCCTTCTTCACGGTCAATATATCCGGAACCTGAGAGCCGATGTGGAAATGCAGCAGCTTGAAACTGCCCGACAAATTTTCTGAGCGTAGCAACTCGGCTGCAGCCAGCAGTTCCGAGGTGCTCAGACCAAACTTGGCATTCTCACCGCCGCTTTCGGCCCATTTGCCCGAACCCTTGCTGAGTAGGCGCGCACGAATACCGATCAACGGCTCCACTCCGACCTGCTTGGAGACGGTGATGATGTGGCGAAGCTCCTCGAGCTTCTCCACCACCATGATGACCTTCTTGCCCAGCTTAATGCCGGACAGAGCCAACTTGATGAAGGCTTGGTCTTTGTAGCCATTGCAAATGATCAGGCCTCCGGGCTGGTCCTGCAGCGCCATGCCCGCGTAGAGCTCGGGCTTAGAACCCACCTCGAGCCCAAAATTGTAGGCCTTGCCCGCATCGAGAATTTCCTCAACCACCTCTCGCAGTTGATTGACCTTGATAGGGAAGACTCCCCGGTAGCTGCCCTTGAATTGAAATTCGGTGATGGAATTCCGGAAGGCGTTGTTCAGGTGGGCCACCCGGTCGCGCAGAATATCTTGGAAACGGATGAGCAGCGGAAACTGCAACTTCCGCTCGCGGGCCTCTTCGATGATGTCCGCGATCTCAATGGACGACCCTTTTTCGCGCAGCGGAGTGACCACCACGTTTCCGGCCTCGTTCACGTCGAAGTAACCGGCCCCCCATCGGTCGATATTGTAGAGGGAACGCGCAGTGGGGATGTCCCACGGAGTGGTGGCAACAGCAGGGACGGAATTCAGTTCGCTCATGTGTGACAACGACGCAAGGAGGCAACTCTAAGAACGAGCGGAGTGGATTCAAGCGACAGGTTGCGAAAAATTTCATCGAGGCTGCGGGCCTGTTCGCCTCCTTCTGCGGCTTCTCCTTTGGCTTCCGGCACTTTAGCGGCATGATGACTCGGTCATGCGACTGCTGATCGCCATCACCGGAGCCAGCGGGACAATCTATGCCCAGCGCTTGCTGGACCAACTAGACCCCCGTCAACACGAGGTCCATGTCATGCTCAGCCAGTATGCACCGCAGGTCATTGAGGCTGAGCAGCCTGGGGGCCTACGCCTGCCGGATGGGGCTCAAGTTCACAGCCACCGTTCGATGAATCTGCCCTTTGCCAGCGGATCCAATCCGCCGGATGTCATGGTGGTCATTCCCTGCAGCATGGGAACCCTGGGACGCATCGCACACGGATTGAGTTCCGATTCCATGCTGCGGTGCGCCGACGTGATGCTCAAAGAACGCCGCAAGCTCATCCTCGTCCCGCGCGAGACCCCGATCTCGCTGGTGCACGTGAAGAACTTCGAACTCCTTATCCAGGCGGGCGTGCTGCTCATTCCCGCTAACCCGCACTACTACAATCGCCCCACCACAGTCGAAGCCGTCGCCGACACTGTCGTCGCCCGCGTCCTCGACCACATGGGAGTGACCCATCGCTTGACCGTGCGTTGGCAGGAAGAAATCGAATAGCCCCATGCCCCACGTCCGAAGCCATTCTCCCATGCCTCCGCTCTATCACCGCCCGGCCCCCAAGAAAACGCTCCGATGATTTCCCTGCTCTCCAAGTGGGCCTCGTTCGTGAAGTTCAGCCACACGGTCTTCGCCCTGCCCTTCGCCTTGGCTTCTATGATGCTGGCCGCCCGCGATCAGCATGGATGGCCCGGTTGGAGGGTCTTCTTGCTGGTCCTAGCCGCCATGATCAGTGGTCGCACTTGCGCCATGGCCTTCAACCGAATCGTGGACCGTCGGTTTGATGCATTGAATCCGCGCACGGCAGGGCGACACCTGCCGGCCGGTGCCATCTCGATGACCAGTGCTGTGAGCCTCTGCCTGCTCAGCGGCGCGGCCTTGGTGGCGGCCAGTTGGATGCTGAACCCGCTCTGCTTTGCCCTGTCGCCCGTGGCTCTCTTCTTCATTTGCTTCTACTCGCTGACCAAGCGCTTCACCGATTTTACCCATGTTTGGCTCGGTATCGCGCTAGCCATCGCCCCAGTCGGAGCCTGGTTGGCGGTGAAGGGCGGCGTGGAGTTCCTCCCGATGATCGAGGGCAAACTCAAGCTGAGCCACAGCGCTTTCGTGCCGGTGGTCCTAGCACTGTCCGTCCTGCTGTGGCTCTTCGGCTTCGACATCATCTACGCCACCCAAGACTACGAATTCGACCGCGCTCAGGGACTGCGCTCGTTGGTGGTGCGCTGGGGACCCAAGAACGCCCTGGGTGTCGCCTTCATCGCTCACCTGCTGCTGTGGATCTTGCTGGCCATCTTTGGAGCGCTGGCGGCCTTCAGACTGGCCTACTGGCTAGGCCTCATGGTCATCGGTGCGCTGCTGCTCGCCGAGCACCTGTTGGCGCGCCGGCGGGACACCCGATCTGTCAACGTCGCCTTCTTCAAGCTCAACGGCACCATTAGCACGCTGTTCCTCGGCCTGGTCGCCGTAGAGGTGCTATTTCCGTGGTTCCGCTTGCAGTGGGCCGACAGTCTCCTCCGCTGAAATCATCCGCAACGTCGGCTCTTATTGAGCCTCCATTAGGGCGCACTAGCGAAGGGGCTCCCCGCTCAGGAGGTGCTCCCGCAGAAACAAAATCGTGCTGAGGAATTGGAAGTCGGCGTTGGGTTTCTTGGCAAATCCATGCCCTTCATCCCGGGCCATCAAGTAGGCGCAAGCGCGGCCATTGGCTCGGAGCGCTTGGACCATTTGTTCGGCTTCGCTGAGTGGTACCCTGGGGTCGTTCTTGCCCTGGACAACCATCAACGGAACCCGGATCCGATCGACCTGATTGAGCGGTGAGATCTTTTCCAGATGGGCGCGCATCTGGGGATCCCGCTCGTCCCCGTACTCCACCCGCCGCAAATCCCGACGGTATTCCTGGGTGTTGGTGAGGAAGGTGACGAAGTTGGAAATACCGACAACATCCACGCCGCACCGCAGTCGATCGCTGAAGTGCACCAAAGACGCCAACGTCATGTAGCCGCCATAGCTGCCTCCCATCACGGACACGCGGGCCGGATCGAGCCCCGCATCGGTCCCGATCCAATCGAGGAATGCGCCGATGTCCTTGACCGAATCCTCGCGCAGGAAACCGTCATCCAGGGTGAGGAACCGTTTTCCGTAGCCGGCCGACCCACGGACATTCGGAACCACCAGAGCAACGCCCAACTCGTTCAGAAAATAATTGTAGCGGGCCATGAATCCGGGTCGCGACTGGGATTCGGGGCCGCCGTGGATAATCACCACCACCGGCCGCTTCCCCGGGAAACGCGAGGAATCCGGACGATAGACAAACGCGCTGACCTTCAACTGGTCGAAACTCGGGATCGTGATCAACTCTGGCTCGCGGAACGCCGTCGCCGGCAACCCGCCGGTCTCGCTCTCGGTCCAGCGAGTTAGGCGGCCGGTTTTGACGTCCACCGAGTAGGCGTCGGAGGGAGACTGGGCGTGGGCCAAGCTGAAACCCAGATCCCGACCATTCTCATGCCACTCCAAACCAGTCATCACCCCGGCCGGAATACCGGACACGGCCCGGACTTTCCCGGAGCTCAATTTCAGGAGCGACAAACGACTAGACCCGTTTTCATTGGAAACAAAAGCCAGTTGCTCACCGTCGGGAGACACCTCGAAAGCCTCGACGTCCCAGGCCGGCGACTTTGGAGTATTGCTCCCCAGAGAAGTGAGGCCGCCGCTGGCTGCATCGATCCGGACAAGACGAAGAAATTCTGAATCCAGATCCGTCGTCGCAAACACGCTCCGACCGTCTCGGGAAAATTGCGCTGAGCCATACGAGACGACCCGCTGACTGGCTGGCGTGAGCCTCGAGAGCTTCCGCGTGGCGACATCCAGCAGGTGCAATTCACTGTCGGTGATAGAACGCCGGTTTTGCAGCAGCACCCGGGATCCGTCGTCGTGCACATCGAGCACCGCCCAACCGCCGCCGGATACTTGCAAAATCATCTCGGCCGATTCAGGCCGCAGAGGGTCCAAACGCCAGACGTCGGTGTCGCGGCCATTGCGGCGGGTCGAATTGTGGAAGAGCCAGCGACCGTCGTGGGAGAAATGGGCATTGCCGTTGCGGCTGCGACCGTCGGTTAGCAACGTCGTCTTACCCTCCGCCAAATCGAGTCGGTGCAACTGGTAGAATTCTCCACCCCCGACATCCTGACTGAAGACGATAAAGCGCCCTTGACGGGGCTCGAACTGCCCTCCGGCCACCGGCTCCGTCGAAAAGGTCAACTGGCGGCGAGCCCCACCTGGCTGAGCGACGGCATGCAGTTGGAGGGTGTCAGAAAACCGGGTGCCGATGAGCATTTCCCGGCGGGTGGGATGCCATGAGGCAAAGGCCGCAGTCCGAAACTCAAGGTATCGGGAAGCATCGCGCTTCAATGCGATGGGAATCGGCGGGATTCCCTCGACCACAAGATTGTCAGGGATCTGGGCAAAAACTGTGGCACTCATGCAAGCAAGACCAATAGCGCACAGGACTCGGAACATGGTGTGACCCCACCACAGGCCCCCCCGATAGCAACTGTGTTTTCCGTCCAGAGTCGCCTGAGCACTAATTCACGCCTACTTGGCGTATTCAACGCAACGGGTCTCACGGACCACTGTGATGCGAATTTGCCCGGGATAGAGCAATTCCTCCTCGATGCGGCGAGCCAGATCACGGGCCATTCGCATGGAGGACTGGTCATCGACCACCTCCGGCTTCACCACCACCCGCAGTTCACGACCGGCCTGAATGGCAAAAGCTCGCTCCACTCCGGGAAACTCGAAGGCGATGCGCTCCAGGTTCTCCAAGCGCTGGAGGTAGGTGGTCATGCCCTCGCTGCGGGAACCCGGACGAGTGGCACTAATGGCATCGGCGGCGGCAACAAGGATACCCAGAGCGTTTTCATGCAGCACTTCTTCATGATGAGAAGCCACCGCGTTCACGACGGCGGCGCACTCATTGAAACGCTTAAGGAAATCGGCACCCACCTTGGCGTGGGGGCCCTCGACCTCGTGGGACATGGCCTTACCGATATCGTGGAGCAGGCCGGATCGCTTGGCTAACAAGATGTCCTCTCCGAGTTCCGCGGCCATCAGACCGCAGAGATGGGCCACCTCCAGGGAATGCTCGAGGACGTTCTGGGAGTAACTGTGACGGAAGTGCAACCGACCCAGCATTTTGGCCACGTCCGGATGGACTGCCGTTTGGCCAGCCTTGTAGACCGCGTCCTCGCCCTTGCGAAGGATGAAGTCTTCCATCTCGACTGTGACCGCAGCGACCACTTCCTCAATGCGGGTCGGGTGGATGCGGCCGTCGAGAATTAGTCGTTCCATGGACTGCCTAGCCACTTCGCGCCGGACTGGATCAAAACCGGAGACCACCACCGCATTGGGTGTGTCGTCCACCAGCACCGTGATGCCGGTGGCGTTCTCGAAAGAACGAATGTTGCGCCCGTCGCGGCCGATGATCCGACCCTTCATTTCTTCGCTCGGCAGGGCCACGGTGGCCGTACTGGTCTCGTAAGTATGTTTACCTGCGTAGCGTTGGATGGCCGTGGCGATGATGCGCCGGGCCTGCTGCTCGGCACCGTTCTTCGCGTTTTCAAGGATGTGCCGACTGAGGTTGACGGCATCACGGGAAGAATCTTGTTCAACCTCCTTTAGCAACAGCGTTCGGGCCTCGAGGGCGCTGAGACCGGACAACGACTCCAATTGGCTCTTGCGCTCCTCGGACAACCGCCGGATCTTGAGACGATCCTGATCCAACTGCACTCGAATCACGTCCAGGGCCTCCGACCTACGTCGCGCGTCGTCCTGTTGCTCGACCAATCGCTCCATCTGACGTCCCACCGAAGCTTCCCGCTCGGCCAAACGGGATTCTGTGCCCCCCAGACGCGAACGCTCAGATTCCAGATCTCGGTCCTGATCGGCTCGCCAACGATTGAGATCTTGCTGGGCTGCCAGACGGACCTCGAAGCGGAGGGCCTCGGTCTCCTTGCGAGATTGATCGGCCCGTTCCCGCTCCCGGATTGACAATTCGGCACGCAAGGCCCGCTCGCGAAAGCGGTGGATGACATAGGCCAACCCCGTGCCGGTCAGCACGCCTCCGACCGCAAGAACCCAGGATTCAGTAACCATGTTTTAGTGCAACGCCCGACGGTACAAATCGACAAATCGATGGGGTGATCACACCCGTCAGTTCAACGTCGTGAACCTCTCGGGGAATTTGCGGAAGCATCTGAAAATCAAAGGCGACCCCATAGCTCCGACCGCGGAAAAACTCCAGCAGCCGATCATAGAAACCTTGTCCTCTTCCCAACCTCCCCCCATCTGGCGAGAAACCTAGCCCGGGAACAAACGCCAAGTCCAGTCGCACGGCATCGACCCGATCGCACCGAGACCGAGGCTCCGGGATCCCAAACCGACCCGGAACCAGATCCTCGGAACTGTCTATCCGGCACCATTGATACGTGGCCGATGCTTCATCGTAGGTGGGTAAAACCACGCATTTTCCTGCCGACCAAGCCCGCTCAGCCAAGGGCCAAACATCGGGTTCGTCGGCTCTGGGATAATAGAGGCCCACCACCCGGGAATCGGACCATTCGGGCAACTCCAAACATCTTTCCCGAATGCGGAGCGACCACTCCTCGCGAAGTCCGGCCTCAAGCCCTCGCAACTGGCTGCGGAGATCCTCTCGCAGTGCGCTCTTGAGGGCGGAGAGAGAATCTGCCGGAGGGTTCATTCGGGCTACTCGTAGCGCAAAGCGTCGATCGGATCGAGATTGGCCGCCTTCAACGCGGGGAAGAATCCGAAGACGATACCGATGGCGGCGCTCACCGTGAAGGCGAGGATCACTGAGGACTGGGAGATGAGCGTCGGGAACTGGAACAACTGAGTGAGCAACGGGGCCAACCAGTAACCCACGGCGATCCCCACCCCACCGCCCAAGACACTCAAGAGGACGGCCTCGGCCAAAAATTGCAGAAGGACATCCCGACCGCGGGCCCCGACCGCTAGGCGAATTCCGATCTCCCGAGTGCGCTCGGTAACACTGACCAGCATGATATTCATGATCCCGATGCCTCCAACCACCAATGAGATGCCTGCAAAAAAACCGATTAACACGGTCATGATCCGGTTGTTCGCGTTGAAGAAGTCGCTCGTCTCCTGCTGGTTGCGAACCATGAAGTCATCGTCCTTTCCGTCGCTGATCTTATGACGACGGCGCAGCAATTCCTTGAGTTGCTCTTGCACCAAGGGAATCGCGTCGGGCGACTCCGCCTGCACGAAGATAAACCGGAACTTAGTATCCCCCGACAACCGTTTCATCACACTGGTGTAGGGCACGAGCAGCACGTCGTCCTGATCCTGGCCGAAGCTGCTAGAACCCTTGGCCTCCAACCAACCCACGATGGTGAAGGGTGCGTTCTTGATGCGCACCGATTGCCCCACTGGATCGATGCCCTCGCCAAAAAGCGTCTTCGCCGTGGTGGCCCCGATCAGGCAAATCTTGGAAGCGTTGCGTACATCGGCGACCGTGAAGTTCTCCCCGCTTTTCAGGGCCCAAGAACGGGCGTCGAGGTATTCATCGGAGACCCCGGACACTCGCACAGAACTGTTCTGATTGCCAGCGGCCACCTGTGCGGTGGTCCCAGCCTCAGGACTCATGGCCGTCACCTGAGAGATTTCCTGGCGGATCGCGTCAAAATCTTCGATCGACAAGTTGGGCGCCATGCCGAAACCACCTCGGACGCCACCTCGGGACATATTGCCCGACATCACAGTGAGGAGGTTCTGCCCCAGTCCGGCGATGCGCTTATCTACCTCAGCCTTGGCTCCCGTACCCATGCTGACACCCACGATGACGGCGGCGATGCCCACGATGATGCCGAGCATGGTGAGGAAGGACCGGAGCACGTTGCGCCGGATGGCCATCAGAGCGATGCGAAGGGTGGCAAACATGGTTCAGGGGTTGAGTTGGACGGCCTTCTGCTCGGCCTCCAGCTTCTGGATTTCTTCGAGGGCGTTGAGGCGAGCGGTCACCGGTGCATCGCTGCGCACCAGACCATCGCGCATGACCACGATGCGTTTGCAATAATGGGCAATGTCTAGTTCGTGGGTCACCATGACCACTGTCATGCCCTCGTCGTTGAGCTTCTGGAAGATGCCCATGATCTCGATGCCGGTGCGCGAATCCAGATTGCCCGTGGGCTCATCGGCCAAGAGAAGAGTCGGCCGATTGACCAGCGCCCGCGCGATGGCTACTCGCTGCTGCTGTCCCCCTGACAAGCGGCTGGGAGTGTGGTCCATGCGCTCGCCAAGCCCCACCAATTCTAGCGCTTCTGCGGCCCGCCGGTTTTGCTCGGAGACGGTGATCCGGGGCCGAGCATACAGCATGGGCAGTTGCACATTTTCCAGCGCAGTCGTCCGGGCCAGAAGATTAAAGCCCTGGAACACGAACCCCAGCTTACGATTGCGCAGGTCGGCCAATTCGTTGCGAGACAAGGAACCGATGTCGACACCGTCGATCAAGCACTTTCCCTGAGTCGGCCGGTCGAGGCAGCCGACGGTGTTCATCAGGGTGCTCTTGCCGGAACCCGAAGAACCCATAATGGCGACAAACTCGCCGGGTTCGGCAATGAGGTTGACCCCACGCACCGCGCGCACCTCGATTTCGCCGGTGCGGTAGGTCTTGTGAAAATCCTCGAGCTGGATGACCGCGGGCATGGATTCGAAGGGTTGGGTGAGGAAGGCGGAGATCAGCGGCGCGGAGCCCCACCAAAGGGTCCACCGAAGGGATTGCCTGCCGGCGCTGCGGCTGAGGCCATCGAAGACTTGAGCGCAGTCACGACCACCTGCCCGGGTTCGAGTCCCTCTAGGATCTCGGCATTCGAGGCATCGGTCATTCCTACCTTAACCGTGATGGCTTGGAGGACCGGAGGTGCATCCGGAGTCGCCGGATCGGCCGGCTTGACGACATACACGGTCTTCAGTGTGGGGCCATCGACAGGCCGCTGACGCGGGGAGCCACCGCCCATTCCCCCTCCGCCACCGCCAGGGCCGCCACCAGAGCCTCCACCGGGGCCTCCGCCCATACCACCGCCACCGCCACCGCCAGAGGCCATCATGGCTCGCATGCGATCCCGAACGGCCTGATAAGCCACTTTCTGGTCTGCCGTGAGGGACTCTTCATATTTTTTACGTTCGTCGTCCGTGGGGCGACGTCCTTCAGCCGACCAAGGAGGCGTCGGTAGACCCTCCATACCCGAAGAGCGAGAAGACCGCACGATGTCGTTCGTGGAGACCGTGTTGATGGCCGGCAGCACGGTGATTCCTGCAGGCGGGGAGAACCGGGTGGCTGAGGCCGGAATGCGAACCACATTCGTTTTCTCCAAGGTGATCAGGGTGGCCGTGGCCGTCATGCCCGGCCGCAACCGCAGGTCCTTGTTATTGACCGCCACCACCGTGGTGTAAGTCACCACGTTCTGGTTGGTGGTCGGCGCGAAACGCACCTGACGGACTCGACCCTCAAACTTGCGGTTCGGAAACGCGTCCACGGTGAACTCTACTCGCTGCTGTTCCAGCACATTGCCGATGTCTGCTTCGGAAACGGCCGCCTCGATTTGCATCTGGGACAAATCCTGAGCGATCAGAAACAACGTGGGGGTACTGAAGCTCGCGGCCACGGTCTGACCGGCATCGACATTCCGGGTCACTACCACACCACTGATCGGGGCAAAGATGGTCGTACGATCCAGATCTACCTGAGCGCTCTCAACGGCAGCCTCGCGTGTCTTGACCCCAGCCTGGGCCTGCAGCAATGACACATCAGCCTGCTGGCTTTCAGTCTCCGATATCAGCTTCGCGGTGAAGAGTTGCTTAGCCCGCTTGGAATTAAATTCAGCCATGGCCAGGCCTGCAGCGGCATTGGCCAGATCGGCTTTAACACGAGCCAAACTCCGCTCGTAGGTGGCGGGATCGATGCGTGCCAGAACGTCGCCCTCCTTCACGACAGAGTTAAAATCGACCTTCATCTCAGTGATGGTGCCCGAGATCTGGGAACCCACTTGGACTTGTCGGATGGGAGCGATGCCGCCATTGGCGCTGACGCTTTGAACCATGTTAGTCCGCACCGAGGCCTCAGTCTTAAACTCGATGGGCGCAGGCTTTTTGAAGCGATCGCAGCCGGTCACCAGCACGGTCACCAGCAGCAAGACCGCCGGAAACAAGGCGGTCGGAAACAGGATCGCGGACACAAAGCCAGCAAAGCCGGCGCGGGTCCAAAGGACAGAAGAGCGCAAAAACGGATTCATGGGCAAAACAAGAGCTGTCGAACTGACGGAACTTTATTAGGACTCGTCGACGGCGAAGACACACACAACATGCCGCCGGTTACGCAAATCTCCAAACAAACACCGGAGGGCAGAGTGGAACTCTGACTCTCCGGTGTTGAGATTGGACAAAAAACAGAACGATCCGATCAGAGCGGCTTAATGCTCAAATTACGGAAGGCCACCGGGTCACTGTGACCAGCGAAGCCGAAGTGTCCCCGAGTGCGGGTCTTGCCCGGGTGCGGGCTGTTGGCCATGTAATTGGTGATCGTGGAAAGATCGGCATCGAGGATAACGAACCCATTGAGTTCGGTCCGGATGCGACTGCCCTGCACGTAGGTTTCCTGGAAGTTCCAATCACCATTGGGACGCTGGTAACCCTGATGAGCGGCGGCCATGCCGTAGGCGCCACCGTAAGCCTGACGCGGATCGAGCTTGGAACCGGTCTTGGCTTCGTAGTCTTCGGCCAACACCTGCAACTCAGTCATGGCCACATAAGCCGCATCACCCGAACCCGGGTAGCGGATGGCGAAACCATTATTGCCAGCGCTGGGCACCTGAACCTCGGTGCGGAAGGCGAAATCAGCGTATTCGGCCTGAGTGAAGAGGCAACCACCCTTGCCCTTCTTGCAGCGGATGGACCCGTCTACCACCTCGTAGTCCGCGACCGCACCATTCCAACCGGTGAGGTCTTTTCCATTCCAAATCGGCTGAAAACCTTCCTGACCATGGCTTGCCAAGATCTTGTTGGCCTCGGTGCTACCGATCTCGCGAATGAACACGTTCTTCCAGCGGATCTCACCGCCGTGGGTCTGCAACTGGATGGGGCCATGGGCCGGGATGGGCTTCTTGCGATCGTAGTAATTCTCCATCACCGCATGCTGGACGACCGGTTTGTCATTGAGCCAAATGCTCACCCGCGAACCGACCATGACGATGCGGAAGGAATTCCACTGACCGAAAGGCTTGTCAGCCAGCACCAACGGATCCTTACCGGGAGCTCCCGGCGAGTTATTCCAAAGACCGCCCGATCCCTTGTTAGCCCCAATGCTGAACTTGGCCTTTTCGGTGTAATCCCAAATTTGCACCTGAGGAACGCCGCGCAGGTAAATCCCCGAATCGGCCAACGGAACCGTCTTGTACTCCAACAGCAGTTCGAAATCGCCGTAATCCTTCTCAGTCGTGGCATAGGCGCCATTGCCACCATTCACCAATTCCCCGTTCTCAACATGCCAGTTGGGCTTACCCGTTTTGGCATCGATCTCCGTCAGCGTCTTGGTCCACTTGGCGATCTGGGCCGCCCGGTCCGCCTCGGGCATAGCCAGCAACTTGCGGTGATCGAAAGTGTCACCGCCTCGGAAACCAGTCAGGTCATGCCCATTGAAGAGCTGCGAAAAACCCTTCGGCGGCTGGTTCAGAGCATGGAGGCTGGAACAGCCCAAAAGGCCGACCATGGCTGCGGCGGTGGTTGCGGTGGCAACGAATTGGCGACGGTTGAACGGTAGGTTCATGAGGAGTTCCCGTCGGTGTTAATCCTGTTCGGCGCTGGGGTCAACCGTGGTACGTCTTTAGAGGCAAGATTGATTTCAGAAGAGCCCCGCGGTTTACTCGGGGTTCTTAACCGGATGTCACGCCACGGAACCAAGATCGGCCCCTACACGCTCCACGAGGAGATCAACGCAGGCGGAATGTCCGAGATTTGGTTGGGCACCGACACCGCCGGCAAGGCAGTGGCCCTCCGGTTAATGCTCAACAACACCACCTTCGCCTTCACGGAGCGTAAACGCTTCCTGACCGGTTGTGAGACCCTGCAGGCCTGCCAAGACGACAAGCACATCATCGGCTACATCGAACACGGCAAGATCGATGGCGAGTTGGTTCTGGTGCTTGAATACGTCGAAGGTGAGAACCTCAAGCTGCGCATGGCCACCGGCGATCCGGTCCTCGCCGAGAACATCGCCCAAGTGCTCATCGACATGGCCGAGGCCCTCGAGGTCGTCCATGACCGCGGCTACATGCACCTCGATGTGAAGCCGGAAAACGTGCTCCTAACCCGCAACGCACGGCTTAAGCTCATCGACTTCGACCTCGCCCAACCGATTCCCGATCCGCCCCGAAAACTCGACAAAAACCCGGGCACCCCGCACTACATGTCTCCGGAGCAATTGGCCCGCGTACCGGTCGATCACCGGGCCGACATTTGGGCCTATGGCATTAGCGCCTACGAATTATTAACCCACCGAAAGCCCTTCCCCGGAGACTCCGCCGACGCGGTCTTTCACGCCCAGCGGAACCGTTCGGACTTCATCCCCCCTCGCAAACTCAATCCCGACATCCCGCTCGCGCTGGAAAAAATCGTCCTCCGGTGCCTCGAACAAGATCCCGCGATGCGTTACCCCTCGATGTCTGTTCTCACCCACGAACTGCGTAAGGCACTCTACGTCTGAGTCAGAACGCTTTCTGTTAGATCAGTCGGGCTGGCTTGCGTCCTCTTCCGCGAGAACGTCGTTGTTCGAACATTATCGGCCTCATCATGGCCCGCGCCTCGCTCTTTGGCCCGCGCCTCGCTCTCGCTTCGTATTGCGAAAGAATCCGCCATGCCGTCCGTTTCCTAGCAATTAAATCATTCCGGCTGGGTGGAGTCCCTGCTTTGCGCAGACTGACTAACACCCACACCCATTTTCCCCAGAACCGCCTCTAGGGCGCTCCCAAACCGAAACCGCCTCGAGCGCCGCACAGCGCCCCAAGGCCGTCTGAGCCCCATCCCCGCACCGAAACACCTAAACTCTTTAGCGCACCGACTTCGCGGCCGCGATCAGTTCCCAGAACTTTGGATTTCCCTCCAACTGCTCATCCTCACCTGTCGGCAGGCTGGATCGGTAGAGGAAATCCTTCAGCGTGTTGCGACTTAGAATCCGGTGCACCACCACCCCGAGCGGATGCCGCTCGAAATAGACCCGGTAATCGCCCAAGCGATATCGCGTCAACGTCCGCCCTTGCCGGGACAGGCTCCCGAAGGCTCCTTCCTCCCGCATCAATTCCGAAGGAAGACCCCGGAACTGCCCGAGCACCAGCAACTGCAGATCCTTGGGGAGCTTGGACAACTCAGCGGCGCTGGTCGGATTGAAGATGATTTGGAACGGCTGCATCTCTCCCGAACCTTCCACCGACCGCCCCCCCAATGTCGAGCATCCCCACCTCAGAAGCCTGTCCCCTAAAGAAACCCCAAAGACACTCTTCCGAAGAATCTCTGCAAACGCAGGTCCGCCCCTACCAAACTACTGCTGCCACCTCCCCGGTAGGGCTCGAGTCTCTCGGGCCATCCCCTCCTCCTCCTCCACAGCCTTATTCCCATCCGCCCGAAAATAACCCAGCAGCAGCGGGACGGACCGAAGAGAGCTGTGGAGTCTGAGAGCCTGTCTGAAAATGGGAAGGGGTCCTGTTTGGGAGGGAAAAGTTCGATTGGCAAGGCGCGAGGAGGAAGTAGACCCGCAGCGGTCTGTGACCGATAAGCAACGCCGCCAGCGGGCCCTTCCCTCCCAAACCCTCCGGGCGGCGGGTCTTTCCGGCTTGGACTGCGTTGGTTCGGGCGGAACAGACCGCAAGAGGTCTGCCCCGCCGCTCACCGCCTTGCCCAACCCAGAATTCCCCAGCCGCAGGACCCCGCCCCATTTTCAGACAGGCTCTGAGCAACCCCCACCCCTCGCGCACCGCACGAAAGCTCCTCCTCCTTCCGAAGAATCTCTGCGAACGCAGGTCCGTCCCGCGAAGCGCTCACCCACGACCCGCCTAATCATCCCCTCGATAAACCAAAAATCCTCACAGCTATCCACCTCCCGAGCCCTATTCCCATGCGCCCACAACATACCCAGCGGTCGCGGGACGGACCGAAGAGAGCTGTGGAGTCTGAGCAAACCCACCCCTCGCGCACCGCGCGAAAGCTCTTCCTCCTTCCGAAGAATCTCTGCGAACGCAGGTCCGCCCCGCGACACGCTCACCCACGACCCCGCCTAATCATCCCCTCGGAAAACCCCTCCGGAAAACCCAATTAAAAGCATTGCTAAACCAGCTACCTTGCATTACACAATAGCACTCGTGAACCGCTTTATTGATCGCCTGCCTCATCAGCTCCTCTTGTAGCCAGCCCTACACCACCCTCTACGGCACAATCCACTGGATCCTTCGCCCCCTGACACCAGCCACCCACCCCATGAAGCAGCTCCCCAGCCTCCTTGCCCTCGGCCTAGTCGCCGCCGTGTGCGGCTGCAACCCCGCCCCGCGCATTACCGTCCAGAACGACTCGCCCCACACCTTGAGTAACCTCGTCGTCTCCGGTACTGGCTTCTCCGAGCGCCTCCCCACCCTGGATCCCGGCGCCCAACACCGTTGGACCGTCACGCCTGCTGGCCAATCCAGCCTCGGCCTGCGCTTCGATGCCGCACAGCGAACCGTGGACTCCGGAAAAGAAGGCTACTTCGAACCCAAAGGCCGCTACCGAATTGAGGCCGTAGTCCATCCCGACCTAAACATCTCGGTCACCACCAAGATCTCCTGGTTCTGATCAGCCCCATTTCCCCAAGAATCCATGTCAGACTTCTTTGACAATTGGGTCGTTCAAATGCGCAAGGGCGTCCTCGAACTCTGCAT
Organism: Akkermansia muciniphila; assembly: GCA_945893185.1. Lineage (GTDB taxonomy): Bacteria > Verrucomicrobiota > Verrucomicrobiia > Limisphaerales > UBA9464 > SXXZ01. Next base: position 73,147 of record CAMDDW010000001.1, read on the forward strand.
CTTGCGAACCCTCTCGATCCGCGAACGCTACGGCTACGAACTGGTCAAAGAGCTTTCACAAGTGCCCGGAATGGGCCTCACCGAAGGCACCCTTTACCCCCTGATGTCCCGCCTCAGACTAGCCGGTCTGGTCAGCACTCGCCTGGAAGAATCGTCCAGCGGCCCCGCCCGCAAGTACTACTCCCTGACCCCCGAAGGACTTCGCACCCTGGAAACCATGAACGTGTTCCTCGAAACCCTTCAGCACAGCACCCAACAAGTCGGAGTCCGCTCATGAACACCTGGACCCCCAGCGCCCGCGCCCTCCTCCAACGCCATCTCGACCAACACCGCGCCCGCTTCGCCGCCGACGGCGCTGAGGCCGATGAAGTCGTCGCCGATTTGCGCGACCATGTCGAACGCGAGGCGTCTTCTCTGAACTTGTCCGTGGTCACCGAGTCGGATGTCCGACGCATTCTTGCCCAGGTCGATCCCGGCCTGCTCGAGAGCCCCACCCCTCCTGCCCTCTCCAAGGCTCCCAGCCAAGCCCAGGACCCGTCTCCGCCGCTCGAATCCCGATCCAGAAAAAGTTGGCTGTGGTTAATTCTCAGGGGGTTTCTGGGCGTTTTATTGCCCTTCGGAACACTCCTCTTCGAATGGGCCGAACACCCCTCGGCCAATGACCTCCTGGATCCGATTCCCACCCCGTTCCACATCCTGCTCATCGCCTTGGTTCCGTTAACCAACGCCCTGGGCCTTTGGTTTTTCGAACGCTCTTCACACCCCCTTCCCCGATGGTTCGCCTGGATGCTTTCTGCTTCCTTGGGCATCTCCGGGGCTTACGCAGTGGCCTACGCCCCGATCACGCCATTGGCTGCGTTCGGCATCGTCTTCTACGGCGTGGGGCTCATCCCGTTGGCCCCCTTGATCTCGTGGATTTTCGGCCTCTGCCTTCGATCGGCTGGCCGAAAACGCGCCAAAGCAAACTCGGTCCACTGGCCCAAACATACCTGGACGGCCGCAGTGGGGTCGTTGCTGGTCTTAGCCGCGCTGGCGCTGCCAGAGTTTTTCACCCTGCGGGCTTTGCGCGAAGCCATTGATGCCGACGAACCCGCCGACCGCCGGGCGGCCATCCGGCATTTGCGCAGTTGGGATACCCATGACGCGGTGCTGCGCGCCTGCTACGGAAAACGACGCCAGATTTGGGACAATGCCTTGGACCCATTCGAGAACCGCAAGTCCCGCCCCTTCACCGTCACGCCGGAGGCCGCGCAGGCGGTGTATTTCCAAGTCACCGGGCGCGCCTTCAACGAAGTTCGGCCGCCGCTCGGTTCCCTGCGGGGCGTCGGTCGCGAGGTGTTCCAGAATTTCGAGTGGGACCCTTCGATCGGCGGTGAGGCGGTCGCCGGCCATGTGTCCGGCCTATCCCTCCAGTCCTCCCGCCTTGATGTCACCAGCAACGCCGACGACGGCTGGGGCTACACCGAATGGATTCTCGAATTCCGCAACGACCACGCGTCGCGCCAACGCGAGGCCCGGGCCGAAATCCAGTTACCTCCCGGTGGCGTGGTCTCGCGCCTGACCCTTTGGGTTTATGGCGAAGAACGCGAAGCCGCCTTCGCCGGACGCGGCGAGGTCCGTGCCGCTTATCAACAGGTGGCCGTTGCCCAGCGCCGCGACCCCGTCCTCGTCACCACCTCCGGCCCCGACCGCATACTCATGCAGTGCTTTCCGGTGCCTCCCAAGGGCGGCACCATGAAAGTTCGCCTCGGCATCACCGCACCGCTCACTCCGCTCGGAGCCCAAGAAGTGGCTTTTGTGTGGCCCCGCATCGTCGAACGCAACTTCGCCTTCGCCGAGACCCTGAAGCATCATGTCTGGCTCGAGTCCCCGCAGAAGATCCTCAACCCACCGTCCTCTTGGGGTTGGACCTCCACCGGCACCAACAGCCTGACAGCAACTATCCCCGTCTCGTGGGGGCCCCACGCGTTTCCGACCCTAAAACTGCATCGCAAGGCCGAGGCCACCAGTCCGTGGAGCATCGACGACCGTTCAACTCCACCCGCCGCCGTGCGACAAACCATCTCCTCTGTCACGGCACCTTCCCGAGGGAGATTGGCAGTGGTGATCGACGGTGGCCGGGATGGACGCGATGGCTGGCAAGCTCTCCGGCAGTATCTGGCTTCAACGCAAGCCCGAGGCGACCTGCGCCTCTGGGTTTCCGAGGATGGAATCCGGGAGACGGCGACCATCAACGAAGGTCCGTTCAAAGCCGCCGTCGAGCAAATGGAGCGCAACACGCCGCAGTTCGAGGGCGGCCACGATCCGCTCCCCGCTCTCGAGGCCGCTTGGGGTTGGGCGTCGCAACAAGCCGGCGGCACGGTGCTTTGGATCCACGGCAACGTGCCTATTCTTTTGAGCGATCCCCAGTTGATCACCCAGCGACTCCAGCGAGGGGAAGCCATCGGAGCTCGACTGGTGGACCTCCAGGTCACGGCCGGGCCCCATCTCGCCGGCAAGGAATGGTCCTCACAAACCCTGTATGAGTCTCTGCCCCGACTCGGCACTTTGGACGACGACTTGAAGCGGTTCCTTGACACCTGGACCGGGCTGACTCCCGAGTGGCATTGGCGCCGGGAGCGATCCGAAACCGGGAACACGAACGGACCCACTGCTTCGCGCCATCTCGTCCGTCTCTGGGCCCGCGATCAAATCAACCAACTGCGCCGACAGCGCAAAATCACGGAGGCCGTCGCGCTGGCCGGACGCTGGCAATTGGTCACCCCCGTCAGCGGTGCGGTCGTCCTGGAAACCAAGGCGCAATACAAGGCCGCCGGTCTCACCCCGGTCGATCCCCTCACTACCCCGGCCATCGTCCCCGAACCTGAAACCTGGGGCCTCATGATCGTCGGCACCGGGGCATTGGCCTTGTGGCAACGACGTCAAAAACGCCGACCCTGACCGATCCCGACCTCGATGCTTGCCGTATTCCCATCCGGCCCCATAAGCGATGAAGCCCGGTGAGGGCACCGAACCCTCGGACCGCCCGGTGAGGGCACCGGGCCTACAGCGCACCACCCAGCCTACCAACTCCCCCTGTAGCCCGGGTCCCCCGACCCGGCGTTCCCGCCAAAAAACACCACTCACCACCAGGTGAAGTTGGGGTCCGGCGCGGGGCCTGTGTAGTTCCACTGAGAGGCCTCTTTCGGGAATCGGAAGAAGTCGGTGTGCCCATCGCCCCACAACACGTTGAAGCGGTACTGCCCCTTCACGTTGTGCCACTGGCTGGCGATGTCGTTCTTGTCGCGATCGGCCCACCAGGGCCAGTCGCCTTGGATGAGCTTGTTCGATGGTCCCAGAGCGATCTCACTCGTCTTGATGGGGCGGCCTTGAGGAGCACCCGGATTGGAGGAATCCCCTGTGACATGCTTCACCCGCAAGGTTTCCACCGACCAAACCGTCAGATAGCTGTTGCCCCAGGCGTCGTAGCAGGAGCGCGTGCCCTTCGGAAAGGTGCTCTTCCACAGCGAATCCCCCTTGTCAGCTGGACACTTAAACGCCGCGAAGGCTGGAACGTAAATGTTCAGCGGTCGGTTGGTGGCACCCGTCAACCCACCGTGCAGCGACATGACCCCCTTCTTGCCGCCCAGGGTTCCCCAATCGTTGTACACGGGATAATTATCCCGATTGTCGTCGGCGTACATGTGCAGTCCCAGTCCCATCTGGCGCTGGTTATTGTTGCAACTAATCGTCAACGACTTGCTCTTGGCCCGCGCCAAAGCCGGCAGGAGCATGCCAGCCAGAATAGCGATGATGGCAATGACCACCAGCAACTCGATGAGAGTGAAACCGGCACGGGCACGACCGGGCAGAGGAGTGGATAGCTTCATAGCAATGGAGGGACTAAGACCAGAAGAGGCAATCCAAGCCGACCCGTCAATCCCGTGTTCCAGCGCATTCCACCGGTCCGCTGACAACGTCGAGGAACCTTGCCGGTGCTCTTCGGTAAACTTCTTGGCAATCCAGATGAGGATTTGGATTTCCAAAACTCTTCCCCTCAAACCAAGAGCAGGAATGTCGCGACGATAAAGCGCACCGACTCTACTGAAATGGTTGCCGGTGGCGGGGCGCCATCGGTGAGATGAATCGTTCGATGCAATAATGACTACCCCAGACGACATCCGACCGTTCATCACAAAGACAGTGGCCGAACAGTTCCCTCAGATCGAGCCAACCGGAGTTCGGGATTGGATTGAGGCTCTTGTCCCAGTCCCAGAAAGACAGGACCTTGAAATCACTGTCCTTGGCGAAAAAATCGGCCTGAGAGGCGATTCTTCCTGGCTCGGTCCGGTGCTTCTCCGTGTCGATGCCAAACTGCCACAGGTAATTAAATCCGGCTTCTCGGGACCGGTTAGGTGAGCGAGGAATTCATCTGGCGCGACGAGGTGACGGGGTTACATTAATCCTAGAAATGACCGCTACCGTGCAACCCGATGGAGTGCTTGTCCTGCCAAAGGAAACTTGTGAGTTGCTTGGCTTGAAGGCCGGCCAGACTTTGGAGGTGCAAACCGAAGGGGAAATGCTCATCGCTTGGAAGCGGTCGGAGGCGAATCCTTTCGAGAGGTGGCGCGGCCGTGGTCATCTCCCCGTCGGTACCACCGGCGACGACTACCTTCGTTATACTCGCGATGGTGACCGCGGTTGACACGTCGGTTCTTTTGGACGTTCTGCTCGATGACGCGCAGCACGGGTCTGCTTCCATGGCCGCTCTTCAATTAGCGGCAGCTCAAGGGCAACTGGTTGTTTCGGCGGTAGCTCTTGCCGAGTTGGTTCCTGTCCTGCCTCAAGGGGAAGCGCGCCGTTTCCTGGCCGATTGAAATCTCAATTTTACGCCTGAGACCGAGCATGTGGCCATACTGGCAGGGGAAATCTATCGGTCGTTTCTCAAGAGAGGAGGCAAGCGAGGCCGCGTGGTTCCAGACTTTCTTATCGCGGCTCATGCGCAGGTGCTTGCCGACCGATTACTGGCTAGAGACCGAGGGTACTATCGGGACTATTTTGTACAGCTGCCTCTTTGGGACCCCAGTCGCCCTGAGGGGTTTTGAGGACTTGGTTGAGGCCATCCGGGTTCTTGCGCTCCGAAACAAATCGCGACCCTGATCCAGTTCCAAGATAGACGTGGGCTTCGATTTGAGAAATGTCATTGGCTCGGATTTACCCCGCCAAACCCTGGCGTCTTAGCCCACGGTCGTCTCAGGCAACAAATCCTCCGCCAACCATTGGGCAGATTGAGGATTGAACCTTCGACTTGGAGGCATGCGGTATTTTTTGATGGCGGCAGAGGTTCCACAATCACTATGCCGCTATCAGTCGAAGGCGGTCCGTCAAACGAGCTCACCTTGTAGGCTGGGTCCCCCGACGCGGCGTTCCCGCTCAACCCGTAAACGCAGCGTCACCCGGTGAGGACACCTCCCACAAACACCCGGTGAGGATACGGAACCCACAGACCGCCCGGTGAAGGCACCGGGCCTACAACGCACCACCCAACCCACAGCGTCACCCTAGAGGCTGGGTCCCCCGACGCGGCGTTCCACCGGTCCGTCAACTCACTCGGGATCTAGCGAAGAATGAAAAGTGTGCGTCGGGGCATCTTCCTGCTTTTCAACCGGGGCCTTGAGCCGAACCGTTGACGGCCTTGATCGATGGCATGGATGCAAGCGAACTGACATTCAAACGGGTAGCCCTGCTGGGAGTCGGGGCATTCACCCAGGCACTCATGCGCCACCTCCGCGGAGACGGTGCCGAGGTCACAGCCTACCTGACCCGGGACTACGCGCATTATGGACCCCTTCAGGAAGGCCCCTGCGTTTCTAGCGTCGAGGTGCCCAACCCCTGCCCAGGATTCCGTGAACGGCGACCCGACTACCTCATTCCCATGTCGCTGGAATGGGCGCTCCGCCCATGGACCGCAGAACTCCTCGACCTGGGGATTCCCATACTCTGCCCGACTGGCGAAGGTTTGCGCTTGGAGCGGGAGCGCGATTTCGCCCGGGAGCTCTGTCGCCACACCGGCATCCCATTCCCGCGCTCGCACCTCATTCCCACGCGGGCGGAAGCCGAGGCTCTGGTGCGGCGGGAGGGCCGTCCATTCGTGGTCAAGAACCCCCTGTGTTCCCCCACCAGCCCCATCCACACCATCGTGTGCGAAACACCAGAAGACACCCTGGCCTGGTTGCCTCGGATCGATGACGCCGAGGGGATTTTTCTCCAAGAATACCTAGGACGACGCGAAGCCGGGCATATCGCGCTGGTGAGCGACGGTGAAATCTACTCGTTGGTCACCAACCAAGAATACAAGCGGGCCTTTGACGGGAACCTCGGCATCGTCGCCGGCGCCCCGCTGGGTGGCCTCGTGGAGCGCGATCCCACCGACCGCTACGGCCTTGCCAAGGAACTCCTGGAACCCCTGCGCCCGTGGTTCCGCGAGGTCGGATTCCGCGGGCCCGTGCAAGTGACCGCCATCCGCCATAAAGAGCGCTGGCATGTACTCGAGTACAATGTGCGATTGGGCGTCACCAGCGGTCCAATGATCGCCGCCATGCTGGCTAACCCGCTGGACACCTTCGGTCGCTGCGCTCTGGGGTTGCCCTTGAGTCCGCGTTGGCGGAGCGGCCGCGAATTCGGGTGCAACCTGACTCTGGCGGGCTACGGTTATCCCTTTACCCAACTCACTGGACCACGGGTGCCGGTGACGGTCGACGGGGCCTTTCAGGGTGATGTCTGGTGGCAAGAAGTGGCCGAATCACCGCTGAGCGGACTCGAGGCGACTGGACACCGCATCGCGGACATCACGGCCCTGGCCGGATCCATGGACGAAGCCATCCGCAACGCCTACAGCGACATCCGCAAAATTCGATCTCTTGGCAGCTACTACCGAACCGATGTGGGCCAATCGCTCTGGCCGCCCGGCAATCCATGAAGCCCACCGTTTGTCGCCCCCGTTCCGCCTGGGTCCAGGTTGACCTCGACCAGTTGGCCCGCAACTGGGAGATCCTCCGCCGCGAAGTCCCGGCTTCGGTGAGCTTGATGTTTGTAGCCAAGGACAACGCCTATGGACTCGGTGCCGTCGAGGCCGCCCGGGTGGCGCTCGAGGGACACGCCGATTCTCTAGCAGTCTTCACCCTCGGAGAAGCCCAGGAACTCCGGGATGCGGGTATTACCGCCCCGATTCTGCTGCTGGGGGAACGCCTCGCCGACGAGGTGCCGCACGTGCTGGAACTGGACCTCGAACCCTGTTTCGGTTCCGTGGAAATGGCCGAGGCCTTCTCGAGGGCCGGCCGAACCCGAGGGCGATCGGTGCCCATCCACCTCAAGGTCAACACCGGCATGAACCGGTTTGGGTTTTCGTGGAGGAGCGTGGATTCATGGGGACCACAACTGGGCGCGTTGCCCGGGTTGGAGTTTCGAGGAGCTCTCAGCCACTTCGCCCAAAGCGACGAACTCGACAAAGGCTTCGCCCGCACCCAGTCCCAGCGATTTGAAAGGGTACTGAAGTGCCTGTCGGCCCAGGACATCCGACCGCGCTGGATCCACCACTGCAATTCTGGCGGCGTACTCGATCTGCCGGACGCTCATTTCAACCGCGTCCGCGTCGGCCTGTTGGCCCAGGGGGTCTATCCGTCAGAAGTCTGCCGCCGTCTGGAGGGCGTCCTTCCCGTATTGTCCTTGCGAGCCCGACTCACCGCTATCCAGGAACTCGAAATCGGCGACACGGTGGGCTATGGCATGCGCTGGCAGGCCCAACGCCCAAGCCGTATCGGCGTCCTTTCAGTCGGGTACGGCGACGGCTATCCGCGACTCCGCAATCAAGGGCAGGTCCTCCTGCATGGACGCCGAGTCCCCATTGTGGGCGGTGTCACCATGGATGCTCTAATGATCGATCTCGCCGATGTCCCCGAGGCGCAAATGGGTGACGAAACGGTCCTGCTCGGCATGCAAGGCACCGATTGCATCACGGTCCAGGAACTAGCCCGCCTGAGCGGCACAGTCACCTACGACGTGCTGGCGGGTTTCCGGGCCCGCCTGCCCCGTGTCTATTGCCCGCAGGTGTAGGTGGCAGTGGGGCTTCCACCTCACTTCATATCCACCCAAGCGCTCGCGGCGGAGACCGGGTCAGCCCGTTCTTCGAGTGAGGCAAGAAACACTCGAGCCTGTCGGGTGACCTTGCCAGAAAACCACTCCTTACCGTTGGCGACCACCCGCACTGGGCGATCCAGATCGAGCAACCGATCCGACAAACGCAGGCGGAAGCTGGCCGGAACTTGTCCCTCCAACTGAATCTCTTGTCCCTGCACCCAGGCCACAATCTTGGCGCGCTCCTGAAGGGTAATTTCGGCAGGTACTTGGAGCCAATAGAAGCGGCGTTGGACCACATCGTCTTGCTGCCAGACGATTTTTTTGGGCCAGGCATTGCGAACAAAACCCGCCATCCAGGGAACTGATTCGGCATCCTTACGATTCATCCAATGGCCCAATCCCTCGTAGATCTTCACCTGATGGATGTACCCGCCGGAATCCTCGCGGGCGAGCCGGTCGAGTTCAGCCCCACGTTCAGCGGCGATACGGTTGCGGTTGTAGGCCGCATCGTTGCCACCCATAAAGATAGCGAAGGGCAAATTTCGAAGTCCCAGAAGCGATGCCTCATTGGGATGCCCAGCCATCATGGAGGCAGCCGCAAACCGATCGGCCATACGGGGGGCCAACTGCCAGACGCCGTCACCGCCAGCTGAATAACCCATCAAATAAACCCGATCCGGACTCACCCCCCGCACCGCGACATAGTCGTCGATGAGGCGCTGGAACATCGGATCGATGTGTCCCTCATGCCACAAATTCCAAGAATCCGTGGGAGCCCGAGGAGCGATGTAGAATCCCTCGCTGGGCTCGTACAGGCGAATCTGGTTCTGCCACTGTTGGTCATTCACCGCCTTGGGTGCCCCACCGCCCCCGTGCATGGAAATCCACAGGCTTCGCTGACCGGCCGGTGCCTTGCCAAACTCCTTCTCTAACCACCGGAGTGTTTTGCCCTCGAGCACCAACTCCTTTTTTTCGAGCTCGGGAGTCCGCTCGGCCACCAATTCTGCCATGCGGTCGGCTGCCACCATGGGCAGCACGCGCTCGGCCTCGGTCTTCGACAGCGCCTGGGACAACACCTGAGCCTCCGCCGGACGCCGGTTGGACGGCAAATCCAGCCATTCACGCATCGCGTCCACGGTCGCCGAGGCGGGGATCAACTCGGGCCAGCGGGCGTCGACTGTCGATTCTCCTAAAGCCAGAGGACCAAAAGGCATCTCCCTCACCTCGGTGCCGACGGTGAAGCGAAGCCAACCTTGCGCTCCCGGAGCCAGACTGAAGCGGGGCATGTCGTTCAGGTCGGCTGTGCCGGACTTGGTGTCGGCCAGAGCGCACGATCGCCGCACCCCGTCGAGCACGCACACCTTGGCCGAGAGTCGAGTTCCGCCGGAACGGTCCCACAAGCGGACTCCGAGCGCGGCGATCTCGACCGGCGCAGCATCGGCCTTGGCATACCGCGCGGTGACGTTGACTGCTGCAACGTCCGTGCTGTTGCGGGCCCACACCATCGGAAAGGACGACCCCTCGCGCTTCCAAGAGGTGGCATAAATGGAATGGCGAGGTTCGTTGGCCCGGGCCTTTGAGGCGTCTCCCACAAACCATCCCCGATCCAATCCGCCGGCGTCATACTCGTCAGCCCCGGCGAAATGCCAGTCGCCGTCCCAAATCTCCACCCACGTATGGTTTCCCCGCTCATTGGTCCACATCGGGGTTCCCACGGCCCGGGCCGGAATGCCCACCGACCGACACGCTTCGACGAGAATGATGGACAAACCGGTGCACGTCGCTTTGCTGAGGGCCTTGGATTCCTTCAGGCTTTGATTGGGGCGCTTGCGTCCGGTGTTGAAGTGAATGTTGACCAACTTGAAGAGCTGTCGGTTGAGGGCCTGGGCCGCTTCGCTGGCCGAATGAGCGTCCTTCACAAGGTCCCGCGACAAGGCCAACAACTCGGCGCGCCATGGGTCCCGGGGTTCGTCGAAAACTGCGTACGGCAATACGTCATTCAAAAATACGGCCTCGGGCACCTGGGTGGCCCAGGGAAATTCCTTTCGGGCCCGCAAGGCCAAATCGAGATTCTCTAGCAGGAACTCGTTGCTGAGATTCAATCGGTCGCTCTCGGTCATGTGTTCAGCCAGAAAGCGGGCCGCACTCTCACCGGCTGCCCCGTGCCGATCTTGAGCCAATCGGACAAAGTCTGGGATCGAGGCGGACCAGGCCGTCCACCCGAGTGCAAAGAGCACGGACATGACACGAATCACACGCATGGGTTCACCTTGCACCAACTCTCCAGCCCGGGTCAAAGCACCTCCACCGATGCATCGCACCGCCAGACAGGCGTGCCCATGAACAGAACTTCGCTGGAACGATTCAATGGGATCCGTCGTTCTGGCTCAGGCTTGTTTTTGAGAGGGACACGAAACTTTCTGCTGGTCTGACTTTTGCAAGGGGTTCCATCGTCTGAAGAGCCGTGGAACATCGCCGACTGTCAAAACCGGGATCCCTCTGTGGGTGGATTGCGCGGGCCGCACTGGCTCTGAGCCTGTGTCTTAACCTGGCAGCAAGCCCAACGGGCGGCCCTGATTTTTCCACCGAGGTCCGACCGATCCTCTCCCAGCATTGCTTCAAATGCCACGGACCCGACGACCTGTCGCGCAAGAGCAACCTGCGTCTTGATGTCCGCGATGCGGCCCTCCAACCCGCCAAATCTGGAGCGGTGGCACTGGTCCCCGGCAAACCCCATTCCAGCGAGCTCGTAACTCGGATTCATTCCCGGGATCCGGACGAGATAATGCCACCGCCGAGCACCCGGCATCCCCTGACGGAAACAGAAAAGAAGACCCTGGAGGCTTGGATCGCCGCCGGTGCCGAGTACGTCCCCCACTGGGCCTTCCAGCGACCCAAATTTGTAACACCTCCCCAGGTCGATAACACCTCGTGGGCACGCAACGCGATCGATCAATTCGTGCTCCAACGATTGCAAGAACGCGGGGTTGCTCCTGCCGAAGCGGCCGATCTACACGCCCTGGCACGTCGCGTTTCGCTCGACCTAACAGGCCTGCCTCCCACCCCCGCCGAAGTAGAGGCCTTCTTGAAAGACCCCAGCGACGCAGGCTACGAACACTGGGTGGATCAGCTCTTGGCTGCCCCTCGATACGGTGAACGTTGGGGCCGACGCTGGATGGATCTGGCCCGCTACGCCGACACCAACGGGTACGAAAAGGATCGCACCCGAAGCATCTGGCCTTGGCGCGATTGGGTAATTCGCTCTCTCAATGCCGACATGCCCTTCGACCAGTTCACCCTAGAACAACTCGCGGGGGATCTCCTACCCAATGCCACGCCGGACCAGCGCATCGCCACCGGATTCCACCGGAACACCATGCTCAATGAAGAGGGCGGGATCGATCCGCTGGAGTTCCGCTTCCATGCCATGACCGATCGGGTAGCCACCACTGGCACCACGTGGTTGGGGCTCACCGTCGGGTGTGCCCAATGCCACACTCACAAATACGACCCTATCCCGCACCGGGAGTATTATCAGTTGATGGCCTTCCTGAACAATGCCGACGAACCGGACATGGACCTCGTGGAGCCGTCTGAAGAGGCGCGGCATCAGGCTCGATTGGCCGAAGCAGAAGCCCTGACAGCAACCCTGGCAGAGCGGTTTCCGATCGAAGAAACCGTGTGGTTCACTCCCACCCTGACCGAGGCCCGGTCCCTGAAGGGATCGCCCGTGAGCGCTCTCAAAGATCAATCAGCTCTCTTCACCGGGACGCCGCCAGACACAGACACCCTCACTCTCGTCGTGACCACGCGGGACACCCACATCGACCGACTCCGCTTGGAAACCCTGCTCGACGAAGCTCTCCCCAAAAAAGGGCCCGGACGCGTGGCTCATGGAAACTTCGTCCTGAGTGAACTGCGGGTTTCGGCCGCGCCGCTGGATGCCCCGGATCAGGTTCAAAAGATCGCTCTTGCCCATGCCCAATCCGACGTAGAGCAGTCGGGCTTTCCGGCGGCCAATGCTATTGATGACCAACTCCAGACCGGTTGGGCTGTCGACGTGGGGGGCGACCGACTCAACCGGGAACACCACCTCAGTGTCCAGTTTCAGAAGGAGGTCGACTTTCCATCGGGCATCCGCTTCGAAATTACTCTGGAACACCAGCAGGCCGCTCAACACCTCATCGGCCGTCCCCGGATTCGCTTGGGCCGACCGACCTCCGATCCGCGCCCCCTGGCGGAACGGCGCAAGGCCGCCGCAGAGGCTGCATTCCAAAAATGGTTCAGCAAAGCGCGCGAGACGGCCATCCGTTGGACTCCCCTGCGTCCGACGGCCGCGACCTCCAACCTCCCGCTGCTCACCGTCCAAGAAGACGCCTCGGTCTTTGCCAGCGGCGACATCAGCAAGAGTGACACCTACCAACTCGCTTTCACCGCGCCGCCCGAACCCATCACCGCCGTCCGATTGGAAGTTCTGCCCGATCCGCGACTGCCCAAGAACGGGCCGGGCCTGGCCTATTATGAAGGTCCAAAGGGCGATTTCTTTCTGGGCGAACTGAGCCTCAGCGCAGGCGGCCAGCCCGTCCGCTGGAAGTCCTCCTCGCAAAGTTTCGGAAAGAACGCCTTCGGGAATGAGGCCACGGCGGCGTTGGCTGTCGATGGCGACCCGCAAACCGGCTGGTCCACCGCGGGTCGCGAGGGCCAGCGGCATGAGGCGGTCTTTATTCCCGAGGCGCCGATCTTGGGCAATGCTGACCTCAAGCTTTCCCTGCTCTTTGGGCGGCACTACGCCTGTTCTCTGGGGCGTTTCCGGATTTCGGTCACCACCCACCCGGGTGGAGCCTCCGCGCGGGATCTCCCCGCAGAACTAGAACCCTTGCTCATCGCGCCGGACGCCTCGCTGGCCGAATCTCAGAGAGCCCGACTCCGCCGTCACTTCCTCTTGACCACTCCAGAACTGGCCGAGTCGCAGAAACGCATCGCCCAACTGCGACAACCCCTCACTCCGAAAACCACCCTGGTCTTGCAGGAGCGCCCACCGGAGAACCCTCGCCCCACCTTCCTCCACCGACGCGGCGAATACCTTCAGCCCGCCGAACGCGTGGAACCCGGTGTCCTCTCGGTCGTCTCCCCGTTTCCGACCGAGTTACCCCGCAACCGCCTCGGCCTGGCACGGTGGCTCGTGTCCACCAACAATCCCCTGACGGCGCGAGTCACCGTCAATCGCCAGTGGCAGGCCTTCTTCGGCAAGGGTTTGGTTCGAACCTCAGAGGACTTCGGCTATCAAGGAGACAGCCCCAGCCATCCTGAGCTGCTCGATTGGTTGGCCATGGATTTCATGCGAAACGGTTGGTCTCTCAAGCGACTTCACAAGCAAATCGCCCTGAGCGCCACCTACCGGCAGTCCTCGCGAACCCGGCCGGACTCACTGGCCCGCGACCCGGACAATCGCTGGCTCTCCCGCGGACCCTCCGTTCGCCTGGATGCGGAGGTCATTCGCGATGCCGCTCTCAAGGCCAGCGGGCTACTCTCGGACGCCATGGGCGGACCTGGGGTGTACCCGCCCCAGCCTTCCGGGGTCATGGAGGCCGCATGGGGCGGATCGTCTTGGCCAACCAGCGAGGGCCAGAACCGCTACCGTCGCAGCCTCTACACCTTCGCCAAGCGGACGGCTCCCTTTGCCCTGTTCAACACCTTCGATGCCCCCACCGGTGAATCCTGCATCGCCCGGCGCGAGACCTCCAACACCCCCCTGCAGGCGCTCACTCTGCTCAATGACGTCTTCTTCATTGAGGTCTCACAAGCCATGGGTCGAGACCTAGCCCGGCAATCGGGAACGGTTTCCCAACGCATCCAGAACGCATTTCAACGCTGCATGACTCGCCCTCCGACTGAAACCGAGCTTCATGCCCTCGAAACTTTCTGGAAAACCCAACTCCAGCGTTTCCAGGCTCACGAGTTGGATGCGGCCGCGGTGGCCGGACCCGGTGAGGGTTCTTCCATTGAGGAACGCGCCGCCTGGTCGGCCCTATCACGGGCCCTGTTCAACCTCGATGAAATGATCACCAAGGGCTGAAAACTCATCCCCACCCTCCCATGAATCCTTTGAACCTTCACCCGCATCACGTCAGCCGACGGCATTTCTTCAAAGACTGCGGCGTGGGCTTGGGCAAGATCGCCTTGGCCGGATTGCTGACAGATCGCTGGGGCAACTCTCTCTCGGCCTCGCCTCTGGCAGGCACCCCGGCCACGACGGCAAAATCCCCGCATTTTCCCGGCCGGGCCAAGCGGGTCATCCACCTCTTCATGGGTGGGGCTCCCAGTCAGCTAGAACTCTTCGATTTCAAACCGGAGTTAGCGAAGCTAGAGGGGCGCCCGCTACCGCCCTCGGTCATCGGCGGTCAGCGCTACGCCTTCATCCGGCCCGATGCCGCCGTGCTGGGCCCCCGCTTTAAGTTCGCCCGTCACGGCCAATCCGGAACCGAAATCTCGGAGGTCCTCCCGCATCTGGGGAAGATCGTCGATGACATCTGCCTGATTCGTTCGGTACGCACCGACCAATTCAACCACGCTCCAGCGCAGATTTTCTTTAACACCGGATTCTCCCAACCCGGCCGCCCGAGCCTAGGATCCTGGGTGCTTTACGGTCTCGGGTCCGAGTCCCAGAATTTACCTGCCTTCGTCGTCATGAGCACCGGGGGCGGCCTGAGCGGAGGGGCGGCTCTCTGGTCCAGCGGGTTCCTTCCGACGGTCCACACCGGAGTGCGCCTGCGCAACCAAGGCCCACCCATCCTGAACGTCGACAACCCAGCCGGCATCGACACCCGTCTCCAGCGCGACACGCTCGACCTCGTCGCCGATTTAAACCAAAAGCGATTGGGCACCGTGGGGGACCCGGAAATCGCCACCCGAATCGCCTCCTACGAAATGGCGTTCCGGCTCCAGACTTCAGCCCCAGAACTCATGGACTTGCGCGGGGAATCCCCGGAGACCTTGAAGATGTACGGGTGCGACCCAGCCAAGCCCTCCTTCGCCCGAGCGTGTCTGCTGGCCCGGCGAATGATCGAGCGCGGAGTCCGCTTCGTGAACTTGTACCACGAAGGCTGGGACGCCCACTCCGACGTGGTCGGCAATGTCCGCAGCAATGCAGCGATCACCGACCAGGCCAGCGCTGCGTTGGTGCTCGATCTGAAGCAGCGGGGATTGTTGGACGACACCCTGGTGATCTGGGGTGGTGAGTTTGGTCGCACTCCGATGGTCGAATCCAACCCGGCTCTGGGCCGGAGCCAGGGGCGGGATCATCACCCGCAAGCCTACAGTGTCTGGATGGCCGGTGGAGGCATCCGGGCCGGCATGAGCCATGGGGCCACCGACGACTTGGGATTCCACGTGGTTGAAAATCCGGTCCATGTGCATGACCTCCAAGCCACGATCCTGCACTGCCTCGGCTTCGACCATGAGAAGCTGACATTCCACAATGCCGGCCGCGATTTCCGCCTCACCGATGTCCACGGGCAAGTGGTGCGGAATATCTTGGCCTAGCATCGAGGGCCCAGAAACACCCTAGAGTTGGTGGCCCAGAACGGCTGATTGAGGCAGTGGCGTGAGAACCAACGCCACCGCCTAAACCCGAGACGAACTTCCCGCAAGAGTCGGTGTTACCGATAAACCGCCGGTTCGGCTCCGATTGTCCCGGTCAGTTCTCCGACGCGCTGTTCGGAGCGACTGCGCTCCAGCATCACACGGGCGTAGGACCGCCGTTCGTGTAAACCCAGTCGCTCCGCTTCCTGCGCATACTCCGTGCGGCTGATCAACCGATCGATAGAGGTGACAATGGTGTTCCAGTGACGCACTTCCAACTCGCGCCGCATCTCCAACCGGGCGCGGTACCAAGGACTCACGAGGACACTCTCCCGATTGAACATCGCTCGGAAGGCCGGATCCTCGAGGCGAAGTCCTTCGCTGGCTCCATCACGCATAATGTGAAGAAGAGCCTGGAGTGGTGGCACGGCCTGGTGAATGGAACCGTCGTCGAAGTAATGCTGTGCCACTCGTCGATGAGTCGCCGCGATGTTGTCTACCGAATCGGCATATTGCCCCGCATCCTGCCTCTCAGGTCGCAACATGCTCTCGACCAAGACGGCGTGAGGATGGTTAAAAACACGCCCCAGGAAGTCGTTCACGAACTTCAGCGTGACTCGCCACCCCAGGCGACTGGCCGGGACGGTCCGCCCCTCGTGGGTGAAGTCCGACACGCGCTCCAGATAGCCATTGGCGATGAGGAAAGCCGGATCCCGCTCCGTGACGCCCATCCGACACCAGACCTCCGGCACAAGCAGGCTGACATCATGATCCACGCGGGTTTTAGGCCCGAGATATCCGGCACTCGTCAAGAAAACCGGATTCTCGGAGACAGCCAAACTCACGAAGGCCGCATTAAGATCGTAAATGGGCGGCAGGGCGTTAAACGGCCCCTTGGTCAAGGCTCCCTCGCTGCCGGCCCCGGTCGTCGACGGGGACTTGCCAGTCATGCTGGAGATGAACTCCATGAATGCCTCTGGCAACTCCATATGGTGGATGGGCCCATAGCACGCCAGCGGACGCACTCCAGGTTCCGCCGGGTTGTTCCGACGACCAGCCAAGACCGCATGCACCGGCGTGTACACCGGACGATCGGTCGCCAAGCGACGTGCCAATCGAGCCGACATGGTCGTCAGATGACGCCCCAGGTTATCGAGGAGATCGGGACGCGTCTGAAGATACCGAGGGTTCTTCGAGGGTTTGCCATCCACTAATCGAGGATGAGAAGTGACGACAATCCATTCGGGAGAACCATCGCCCGGCTCTGAGGCCGCGGCCGCTTCGATCAGCGCCCGCATGGGCGCAGTGTATTGGTTCAGTCCGATGGCATCATCGACCAACTCTCTGGCCTGCTTGCGTGAGATGGGTTCGTAGTTGCTGAAGAAGCATCCGCCGCCAGCAAAGTCTGCTTCAGCGGCCTTGTCATACCCGCGATGAATGGCGTCGTCCGGCCGCTGGAAAAGTCGAAACTCACTGTTCTGAACGAATTTGAGCGACGGATAAACGCTCTGCGGGTCTAGGCCTGGCAATTGGCTGCGCGGCACGGTCACACTGGCCGTAATGTCGTCCTCCATCTGAAGCTTGAAGGCCGGAAGATAATCCTTCCGAAGACCAAAAGTCCGCCAGGCTCCATCGTCGTCATAACCCACCCGAAGGAATTGGGTCACCAATCGCTTGCGCCCCAGCCGCAGCTCATTGGCAGGAGTGCCGTTGATGACATCGACGCTGAACTGCGAGCGCCAGTCCTCTCCCCAAGAGGGTTGCCAAAAGCGTTTCACAACGAGCACCAATTCCCGGATGTGCGGTGGCACGGAACTGATCCAGGCATTGTGTTCGTTGGAAAAATCTTCGCTCGGTGTCAGCAGCTTGATGACAGAACCGAGAGTTCGACTCGGATTGAGAATGGGCCGCTGGTCCACGCCATTGCGGGCGGGATCGCGAAACCGTTGGGAAAAGTCGCGAGCCACGACAATAGCCACTCGGTCGAAATCTTGTGCCAGGTCTGCGACGAAGACCGAGCCGAAGAGGATGGCGTCGGTGATGGGCTTGGAGATCTCGCTCTTGCCGCCGCCAGAGACCGTGCAGGGCTTGTGACACAGGGTGCCCTCCGGGCGTGTTCCGACCAGACGCCAAGCCCGCGCTGCAATGGCCGGCGGCTCCAGATGGACCCGAAATCCGCTGGGCATCAGGTAGTGATGGTCCTGCCGGAGTCGGATCGACTGAGTTTTGCCGGCCTCATCCCAGCGAACCGTCAGGGACTCGATTTCGAAGCGGGCATTCTCAGGGACGTAGACCACCATTGGAAATTGCCGGTCCACGGCATGACCTTCGGGCTGAAGATTCAGTGCATCCGGAATTAACCGGGTGACTTCCGAGAAACTGTACGGGGAATTTGCACCATGATGTTGGGCGTCGTATTCGCTGCCTAGATCGTGATTAGCGAAGACCAACGCTCCGCCGGCGTGCTCCTCCTCGACCAGTCCGAAGAGGTTGGCCGCAAAACTAATTTGGGTTTTGACCTCCTTTTTGCAGTAACCGAAGTAGTTGTCCGAGATGAGTGTCACGATCACCCCGGAGGCATCCCGCGCGGTCAGTTTGAAGGCGTTCCCGTCATTATAGAGCTCCCGCGCGTCGCTCCAACACATGCCGTCTCGACGCTGACGCTCGCTGGCCTCGTCCCGATGCGGAAGTCCCACTTCCTTCTTTGTGAGTCCATTGAGGTGCGGAGCCAAGATCACGCATCCGGTGTGTCCGCTCCAATGCTCGGCATCGAGGGATGCGTCATTTTCTGGGAGCAACGGGTCGCCGGCATTGCCGAAGATGCTCTCGACGAAATCGAGGTTGGCCACCAGCGATCCGGGGACGAAGAAACGAATTTCCATGCTCTTGCGAGGCATCACGCCCGGAACCTCCGGGCAGATGACCGGGCGAATGAGCAGAGAGACCATGCACGGGGCCGGCGTGGGCCCCGACGCCGTGAACGGCAGTTGCAGAAGTTCCTCAGGAGGATGAAGCGCGCGGGCCAGAAGGTCGGCAAAAACCGTTTTGGGGACACCCTTCTTGTCATCGGGAATGGGTAACCCTCCCTCGGTGACATGGAAGATGCCGGAGGTAGTGCGCCGGTCCGACTTCGGATTGTGAAGAATCCCGTTGCGCAACCGATAGCTGTGCAGCATCGGCGAGGCGACTTCGTCTTTGTCGGGCGGCAGGGACAAGATCCGGGCCAGGCCATACTGATCCAAGACGAAGGTGTTCCGAGGCAATTCCCGGGGGACGGCCGTGTCGGACAAATAGTCGTGGATGAAGTTGTTAATCCTGCGGTCCACCGGACTGGCATGACGGCAAAGCAGTCGGTCCTTCTCGCGGCCCTGAGCGATGAAGCTCTCGAGCTGTGAGTCCACCGCCTGAGTTTCACCGAACAACGGAACGCCTGTCATGCCTAACTCGGCCAGTTTCAGGTTGATGTGCCGATGGAGTTCGGTGGGGTTGGATGGATTCAGTCCAATGGAACAGTTCATGGGCTAAGGAGGCGGGTTTGGGTAAACCGCCTAAGTCAGTCTCAACCGGGAATGACTCGCCTTCAAGCCCCGAGAACGGCTCGGGTCCGGCGGGCTCTCATCCTGAGATCAGAGGCTCGGTCCATCGGCGGCGTCGGGACCCTCGCGGCGAACGCGGGAGGAGGCCTCCAGAGCAAGAAAGTAAGCGCTGGCCTCGGCCGGATCTAGGCTCCAACGACGCGCCAGCAACGCCACTCTCTCGGCATTCTGCTGTTCGGAGGGACCTCCGCAAATACCGGGGCCTTCGACGGCTTCCCCATAATCGTGGCAGGTGAGGCCCAGGAGGCGTTCGTCCAAGGTCCAGTCCCCCTGACTCCACAAGGTCTCACCGGCCCAGGCATAAGCTCGAACCACGTTGCCCTCCCGGAGCCAAGCCCAAGCATGGTGATTGAGAACGCGATCCGCGGAGAAAAACTGAACTTCGCCAACCTCTCGGCTCAGGCGAGAGAGAAACCGGTAGAGTTGATCGATATCAGCGGCGGGGTCCGGGATGGCCGCACCGACCACCAGTGACCAACCGCGCCAGGGCGGCGAAATGAATATCACCCGTTCGCGAAACCGCACCAGAGCCTCGGACCATGGGGAACCCTCGCCAGGCTCGATGTGCAGCATCTCGCGAAGAAACACGGTGTTGGAGCTGCGGATAGCCAACCAGCGGTTGGGCAGCGGCAGGGTCAGCACAGATCTGCTGGAACCGACGAGGGGCGTGAGTGGATCCATCCAGCGCTGAGTCAGCCGCAGTGCCCGAAGGTGACGCCGGTACAACGTGGCGAAGACAATGGCGATGCCGATCACCATACCGAAGCTGACCAGCAGCCCGATCGCCAAACCATGCATGACCGTGGGATTCATTGCGTTGCCCCAAAAAAACAGTAGACCCCTAGAAACAACACCCTGGCGATCGATTGGCAAATGCGATCTGAGCGCTGGGTGATTTTTTAGTCACTTCCCCGGAATTCGGACCCGCTGAACAGACGATGATTGACCCACGAGGGGACAGACTTCTGAGGGGTCAACGGTGGGAACGCGTTTGGCGGAGGGTCTGAACGGCGGCCTGGACCTGCCAACCGGAGACTTCCAGGGCGGTCCGGGCGACTTCAGGGGCGACGTGGGTCAATTCTTGGACGATGCGGAGAGCCCGATCGCGCAATTTCACGTTGGAGGGGTTGAGGTCGATCATCAGGTTTTCTTCGACCTTGCCGAGGCGAACCATGGTGAGGGTGCTGAGGATGTTCAGGACGAGCTTAGTGGCGGTGCCGGCCTTAAGTCGGGTCGACCCTGTGAGCACCTCAGGGCCGACGTCGATGGCCAGAACAACATCCGGCCGGAGGCTTCGGGCAAATTTCAGGTTCGGATTAAAGCAGAGCAAGGCGGTCCGGGCTCCAGCTTCACGGGCGGCGGCCAATCCTCCCCAGACATAAGGGGTCCTTCCAGAAGCTGCGATGCCCACCACCACATCCTTTGAGGAAACCTGACGGAGACGAAGGGCTTCATACCCTGCCCCAGCGTCGTCTTCAGCGCCTTCCACCGAAGTGTGCAAGGCCTTCTCGCCCCCAGCCATGAGGCCCTGGACCCACTCGGGCGGAGTCCGAAAGGTGGGCGGACATTCGCTGGCGTCCAAGACTCCGAGGCGGCCGCTGGTGCCGGCGCCCAGATAAATCAGCCGCCCTCCGCTGCGGATGGCAGCCTCGGCAAGGCAGATTAATCGTGCCAAGGCCACCCGGTGCCGGCCGATGATCTCGGGGACCTGTGAGTCTTCAGACAACATTAAGTCGATGGCCTTGCTGACAGGCATCCGGTCAAGATGCCGGGAACGCGGGTTCCGCTGCTCCGTCGGGGAAACACCCGTCGATTCAGGACGCGGGACCGATGGAGGGACCGCCACACCCGGGGCTAGGACTGTGGGCACCTGAGAGCTGTCCCCTGAGGCCAAGGCCTGCTCGGCGAGGACCACCGCACCCCAGGCCGATTCCCGTTCCAAGAATCGGATCACGGACTGGGGTCGCACCGCCCGAAGAACGCTCTCGATGTGGGGGAGCCATCGCGGCTGACGCAAGAAGACACTGCCCGCCAACACAAATTCCACCCGCGCCTTGCCCGTCCGGTCCAGTCGTGCCGCACAAACCAAGGCCAACTCGAGCAACTCGCCGAGGCACCGCTCAATGACCTGGTGGGCTCTCGGGTCGCCATGGGCCGCCGCCGCGAACACCTCCGGTGCCAAAGCGGCGACCTCACGCTTGGAAGCCGACTGCATCCAGCCCACCCAGGCTTCGGGGTCTTTGAGGCCAGAAGCCTTGAGAAGTCGGCGACCGAGGGCACCGATACGGCCGGTCTGTTCGAGCTGACGGATGGCCTCACGCAATCCGGCGTAAGCGATGGCAAAACCGCTGCCCTGATCTCCCAACTGGTGTCCCCATCCGCCGGCCTTGGCCGTCACTCCCCGTCGATTCCGGCCAAAGCAGCACGAACCCGTGCCGCTCAAGAGGATCACCCGTGCATCCACCGAATTTGTGGCATCCAAGGAGGCTGCCTCGAGCGCGCTCACAAGGTCATGATCAACGCGGACCGGCACGGACGGCCAGACCCTCGCCACGCAGGCGCGCAACCGTTGCCGATCTTCTTCGGTCCTCACTCCAGCCATGCCGATGCCGATGGCCACTGGTTCCGGCAGACGGGATTTCAGGGAGTCAAAGTGGGACTGTAAATCCAAGTCCGAAGTCAGCCGCAAATTAGCCGGTCCGGATTCAATCCGTGCCAACGACGCTCTGCCTCCCACCACCGCCGCCAAGGCCACGGTGCGAGTGCCGCCACATTCGATACCGATTACCGTTTTGGACTCCGGATCCCTCATGGGGTGAATTGGAAGACTGGGGTGCCTCGGGACAAAAGCGCAAAGCGCGACGAACTGCGCGTTCCGCGATCGAACCATGGCTGGTCCGGAGTTGGCATTCCTGCCGTCTGAGAACAGTATTTGTAAATGAAGAAGAGCGTGCGCGAGATGCCCATGTCCCGACCGCCGTTGGAGCGGATGATGCGCATCCACACCGCCATCGCATCGGGCAAGCATCCCAATGCTTCGTTCCTCAGCCGCGAGTTTGAGGTGAGTACCAAGACCATCCAGCGGGATATCGATTTCATGCGCGATCGGATGGGTTTGCCTATCGACTACAGTGCTCAGCGTTATGGATTCTACTACACCGAACCGGTGGATTCATTTCCGACCCTACAAATCACGGAGGGAGAGCTCTTCGCGTTGGTGGTCGCTGAGAAGGCGCTTCAGCAATACCGCGGCACCCCTTTTGAAAAACGCCTCCTAACCGCTTTTAAGAAACTCGAGCGTTCGCTGCCCGACACCGTCTCTCTGAATCTAGCCGAATGGACGCAGACCATTTCCTTCCGAACCACCGCCGAGCCCAACGTGGACCTCGGAATCATTGATCGGCTGGCCCAGGCCGCCGCCGCCGGCAAGACACTCCGCCTGACCTACCGCAAGCCCGGGGCGGCCCTCGAGGAGCGCACCGTAGATCCCTACCACATCGGCAATGTGAACGGAGACTGGTATCTCTTCGCGCACGACCATCTTCGAAAGGCCATCCGGACGTTTGTGCCTTCTCGGATTGCCGAAGCGGAACCCACCGGAAAGACCTTCCAGCGCCCCGCAAAATTCGCACTAGAACGGCATTTGAGCGACAGCTTCGGCGTGTACTCACGCACCGGAGACTTCGAAGTCCGCATCTGCTTCACGCGGGCCGTAGCCGACTACATTCGCGAGAAACGGTGGCATCCCTCGCAGACGCTGACTGAACTCCCCGACCGAGGGGTTGAGCTCCATCTCCGGCTGGGAAGCCTTGAGGAAATTAGCCGATGGATTTTGGGTTGGGGGGCCCAAGCCACCGTGCTCAGTCCGCCCGAGTTGGTGACCATCCTCCGCGAGACCGCCCTGGCCCTCGTGAAGAATTATCCCAAAGTCCCTAAGCCGTGAGAGCCCTGGCGGAAGGTAGATTCCCTTCCGAACCAGCCATTTAAAGTTTCGAAACCTTGGCTACGAGCTTCGCGGCATCGGCAGCCCGCCATAAGTACCAGGCCGCGGTCGTTCGAAACGGACGCCAGCGTTCACCGAAGGCCAACAACTCCTTCGGCCGAGGTTGAACCTCGTGCCCATAGGTCACACGGAACCCCTCCCGAACGCCGAAGTCGTCGACCGGCAAAACGTCCGGCCGCCCCAACTTGAAGATGAGCAGCATCTCGACGGTCCACCGCCCGACCCCGCGACAGGCGCTCAGTCGATCGACGATCTGCTCGTCAGAAAGAGCTCGAATTTTCCGCGAAGTGGGCACGGTGCCATCGATGGCCTTGGCGGCGATATCTCGGATGGCGGCCGCCTTAGAGCCCGAGAAGCCGAAGGATCGCAAGTCTCCATCAGTGACCGACTCCAAGTCTTCGGGCCGAGGAAATCGGCGGCCGGGGAATCGAGCCAAAAACCGTCCCAAAATACTTTCAGCCGCCTTGCCATGCAGCTGCTGGTGGGCCACAGCCCGGACCAGCGACTCGAACGGAGTTCGCTGAGGCTCCGGATTCAAGGTGCAGGCACCGATTTTTTGGATAAGGCGACCCATTACGAGATCCGATTCAGCGAGGTGTCGTAGGGCTTCAGGGGTCATAGCAACGAGAGACCTGCAAATGAATCACCGCTTCCCACCCAGGCGCTGAACTTCATTGGAAACGGAGGTGATTTTTTCCACATCCCGCATGTCGCGGGCGAACTGCAATTGACGGATGCGTAGCTCCTGGATGTCTACATCCGGAGGCGACGTGACAATGAGCTGTTCTAGACATCGGTACGCCTCGGCCGGTTGCCCGAGGACTCGATGGGCCTCGATGCTGTCCAGCAGCAGGCGTCGGCGCTGCATCGGTGTGGCGTTGGTCAGACCTAGGGCCGTGTCATACCACTCCAAAGCCCTGCGAACCCGGATGCTCGACCAGTACAGACGTCCTATTTTCTCGGCCACGACGGCATGATTGGTGGCCCAGCGTTGTCCCTCGAGCTGGTCGCGCACTGCTTCCACCGGGCGGCCCGCCATGAGTTGGAAGTTGGCGTTGCGGACCAGCGCGTAGGCAGTCCGCGGATCATTGGCATCGTCCAGGCGTTTGCCGTCGTCGGCCAGCAGGCGACCGAAGGGCCGGTACAACGGATCGCCCACCACCACCGTCTGCCACGACAGCACCGGGTGTGCGGCGGTTGCCGCTTCGCCCAGGGTCATCCCGACGTATCCCCAACGTTCCAGGAACATGGCCGGATTGGGGGTGAACTCCAAATAAGGCTCAGCCACACAACCCATGGTGGCGGTGGCTCCGCGGGCTAGGAGCGGGCCCACCCAGTTTTCGGAGGCCGATCTAAGGTTGGCCGCGCTAAAGGAATGCAAGTGGTAGGCGAAGGCTCCAGGGAGGAATTCGACGCTGGCCCGGTAGAACGGTCCAGTCACCCCACTGTCGTACCAACCCACATAGAGGGCCACCTGACTGAGAGGATACCCGACTCCCAAGCTCGCGGGTTGATTGTCGACGAAGGTCTCGAATCCAAGCCGTTTGGCGGCCACCGCTGCATTGGTAATCATCCGGTCGCCCGACCAATAGGGCCCATTGGTAATGGCTCGCAGGTCAATGTAGGCGTGCCCCCACAATCCCCGAGACTCGGCCTCCAGCGCCTTGTCCACCAGGCCCCGAGCGATCTCCGGCGTGGGCCCATCCAATCGCGTCACCATGAAGACGCCATTCGTGGGGTGGATCTGGGCCGCATTGGTGGCTCCGACCACAGGATTGGGGGAGGTCGCAATCGGGTCGTTAAAACCCAACCGAGGCAGCAAGGCCAACTCATCATCCACCGAGGCGTCATTGCGCAAAAATTGGGCAGGGATGCCCCCTGTTTCACTGCGCATCGACGAGTCGTGAGGAATATACCACGGCACCCCGTAGCACAGAAGCAGGTAGCGAATCTCCGAGCGGATGAGACGCAGGCGATTCCGGGCCGTTGCCTTGCGACCCTGCGGCGGCAAACTGGAATCGGGCACCCACTCCGCCAATCCTTTTTCCACGAGATGCCTGCGGACCGGTTCCTGGATCCCTGAAATGTAGTCCGCACGGGAAATAGTCCCCGATTCGGAAAGGCGAAGGCCCAAAAGTTGGGAATCCGGAACCGACCTCCGCCGGGCATAATGCCGGGCGACGGCCTCGGAGGCAGGCATCTGAGCATTGTAGATGACCAACACCTCATTGCCCGCGGCCTCGGCGACCCAGGAGCTAATCCAGACCCATCCCAACAGCAGCTTAAGCAGCCACCCGATCCGCATCTTTCGAGGGGTCGGAGCCATCAGATCATTCCTGCTTCGGATTCTCCAAACGGGACCCGAGGCGCTCGCGGACATGGCCCATAAGCACGGCAAAGGTCTCGTCCGGGGTTTGTCCGGTGTTATTGATGCGGACGGAATCGAGGGCCGGGATTAGTGCCCCTTTCTTGCGATGGATGTCCATGCTATCGCGCCAGGCTCCGTCGGTGGATCCCCCACGGTCGGTAATCCGGCGCTGACGCTCTGCGGCATCGGCCTCGAGAAAGAATTTCACCGGGGCCAACGGGAACACCTCGGTGCCAATATCGCGTCCCTCCATGACCAGCGGCCCGAGGGCGGCACAGTCCCGCTGTCGGGCCACCATCCAGTCCCGAACCTTGCCGATTTGTGCGACGACCGGGACCGCCTTCTCGACGACATCGGTGCGAATCTCGGTCGCCGGGAAATACCCGTCGACATGGATCCATGCCTGAGCGTCGATCACGCGGAGCTCCCATTTCCAGCTGCGAAGCTGACGAACGACGGCCTTTTCATCGGCGTCGGTCATGGGTTTTTCGAGTCGGATTTGCCGCTGCAGGCAATACCAAGCCAGCGTCCGGTACATGGCTCCCGAATCGACATAGATATAGGCCAATTCGCGGGCCATCCGACGGGACAAGGTCCCCTTGCCCGACGCGCTGGGACCGTCGACCGCAATGACTTGGGGGAGCTTGAGTGTCTTGGTCTTCATTCAGCGTTGAGTTCGTTCAGGGGGAGCACTCGACCGGTGGTGGCATCAAGAATGATCGCCCCAAGACCAAAGGGGGGCGACCCGGCCAGTTTGCGGAAGAAATTGGGGAAGGTCTTGCGGACGCAGCGAGGGTTGCGCAATCGCATGCCAGAAATCCTCAGCCCCAGCATGGCAAAGCACATGGCCATGCGGTGGTCGTCGTAGGTTTCAATCTCGGCCCCGTGCAGGATTGAGGGGCGGATTAGCAGGCTGTCACCGGACTCGGTCACGCTGGCACCGCACTTAATTAATTCGGTGCGCAGCGCCTGGACCCGCTCGCATTCCTGCAGGCGTAAACGCCCCAAGTCGGTGAAGCGGACCGGATGGTTTTCTAAGGAAGCCAGCGTGATGGCCGTCATGATGCTGTCTCCCAGATCGCTCTCGCGCGAAACCTCGGCCGGCAGATCGAGGAAGTCGGGATACCGTGCATCGATCTGCCATCCCGAACTGGGCCAACGGGCCACTTCGACTCGGTTTTTGCCCATCAGGCGGGCTGCTCCCCAAAAGTAACTGCCGCTAGAGGCGTCTGGCTCCACCTGGAAATTGCCGCCGGAGTGCGGGAAGGACTCGACCAGTCGACGGGTCATTTCGACATACGGCAACTCATCCGGATTGGCGTCGGCGATCTGCACTTCCCAACCCGCCACCTTCCCCGGAAGCAGGAGGGCCGAAGCGAATTGCGAACTCTCCGCCACGCTGACCCGGCACGACCCAGACCGAGGACCGGATCCGTGGATCACGGCAGGCAGACGGTCTCCGGGCGCGTCCACCCGATATCCCAACGAGCGAAGAGCCTGAAGCAAGGCCGCCTGGGGGCGCTCATGCATTCGTGGCACACCTGACAACCGGTAGCACCCCTCTCCCAAGCACACCATGGCCGCCAGAAAACGGGCCGCCGTCCCGGCATTGCCCACATATAATTCTAAGGGTGAGGACTCCGTGCCGGCCCTTGGGATCCGACCCGCCAACCCTTCCACCTGAATCACGCGATTAGCCTCCTCGGCGAGGTCTTGGGCCACACCCACGGCAAATCCCAACTGACGCAGGCACTCGGTCATGACTTGCGTGTCTTCGCTCCACAAGGCACCGGTCAGCGTGACCGTGCCGGACGACAAGGCCGCCAAGATAAGAGCACGATTGGTAATGCTCTTGGATCCCGGTACCGTGATGGACACGAAGCCGGGAGAAGGTGGAGGAACGATCTCAATGAGGTCGGGCAGCAGCATCGGCTCAGGCGGTTTTCTAGGGCTCGGGATCGGGAAAGCGGAGATCTCTTCGGGATTTGGCCTGGCGGAAGAAATCTTCGATGGATTTCTCGTCACCCGCGTCCAGAGCCAGTCGGAATTCAGACAAATCCTCGATGAAGACTCCCAGCACTCGGGAGAGGTGACGCCGGTTGGCTAAGGCGATGTCTCTCCACATTTCTGGAGACCCGGAGGCAATCCGAGTGGTGTCGCGAAATCCGCCCGCGCACAAATCGGATTGTTCCTTCGGGTGGACCGGGCTGAGGACGTAGTTGGCCAACTCAGCGGCCACCACATGCGGCAGGTGACTGCAGCGGGCCACCAAATCGTCGTGGAGCACCGGATTCATTTGTAGCACCCGCGAGCCCACCGCCTCCCACAAGGATCGGATGGCGAGCACGGCGGAGGGGGCGCTCGCCGTCGTAGGAGTCACCACGCAGACAGCTCCCTCGAACAGGTCAGCCCGGGCATGGGCCGGACCACTCTTCTCGGCCCCGGCCATCGGATGACTGCCGACAAATCGAACGCCAGCCCCCTGGGCCAACGGCTCAATCTCGGCCACCAGGTCGGATTTCACGCTGCCCACATCCGTCACCAGACAATCGGGTGACAAGTGCCGGGACATTTCTCGGAACAACCCGGGACTCTGCCCGACCGGAGAACACAAGACCACCAGGTCGGCACCCACCACGGCCTCGGCCAGATTGCGCGAACACCGGTCCACCACGCCCAGAGCCAGGCACTCGGCCACCGAGGAAGCCCGCCGGACGAAGCCCTGGACCTCATCCGCCAGGCCACGGCGCCGAAGCGCCATACCGAGCGAACCGCCCAGCAAGCCCACGCCCACCAACGTCACCTTGCGGAAATGCACGGCCCCAACCTACCGAAGCCGAGAGGCGCGAGGGAAGCATTGAACCGTGGGTTCACGGGAAGAAACCAACAATGGATCCGGGCTGAGCCTTTCAAACAATCTCCATCGGGCACGGGGGAACAGACTCCAGAAACGCCTTGCCGTAGCGTTTGGTCAGCACGCGATTGTCCAAAATCACCACGATCCCGGTGTCGGTCTTGGTTCGGATGAGCCGGCCGACACCCTGCCGGAACTTGAGAATGGCCTCCGGAAGGCTGAAGGCGCTGAAGGCGTTGCCGCCCTCGGCTTCGATTTGCTCGATCCGGGCTTCCACCAACGGGTGGTCCGGCACGGCAAAGGGCAACCGGGTAATAATGACATTGCTCAGAGCATCACCCGGCACGTCCACCCCCTGCCAAAAGCTGTCGGTTCCAAAGAGAACCGAATCTCGGTTTTCTCGAAATTTTTCCAACATGGTCGATCGAGGCATTCCGGTGTTCTGCACGTAGCACTCGAGCCCCAGTCGGCCAAAGAACGACTCCATCCGCCCCGCGACCTGGAGCATCAATCGGTGACTCGTGAACAACACGAAGGCCTTGCCATGGGTCCGAGTAATAAAATGCTCGATCCAATGAACCAGCGCATCCTCGTAACCCGCTTCCCGGGGATCGGGCATCTTGCCGGCGACGAAGAGCGTCATTTGACGGGGATAATCAAACGGCGAACCCACCTGAAGCCCCTGGGCGTCTTCACCTCCTACCCTTCCGGCCACATAGCGGAGCGCCGCAATTGATCCCGCTCTGGGAAGCGCGGAGCCAGCGGGGTACGCCGCAGACATCGGGGACCGTGGCAGCGGAATCGAAGGGGCGGCCGCCGCTCCGGAAGGCCCTGTCGTTCCGAGGGTGGCGCTGGTCAGGATCACGGAAGTTCCCGATTCAAAAAGCCGTTGACGCAAAAAGTCGGCCACCACGACCGGAGCCGCATTCAACGAAAGATTCTTCTGAGTCTTCCCGGTGCGCTCCACCCAATAGACATGATCCTCGGCCGTCTGACTCAGAAAAGTGGAGACGGCCACCTTGAGGTCTGCCAAGCGACGGTTGCATTCCATCAACTCCTCGCCCGTCTCCTTGTCTTCGGAGGTCTGGATGAGCTCATGGATCTGCTCGCGCAAGCGCTGCAGCGGCAGGGTCAGGCTGTCTTGGACAAGGTCTGGCCTGCGGATCCGTAACTCTTTCCAGACCCGGGAGGGCTGTTCACTGGGCGTAGGCCGATCCGAGTCCGACGGGGTCGCCGATCGGGCCAACTCCTGGCAGGAGTCCTCCACCCGCACAAAAAAGTCGTCGGTCTCCTTGAGCACATCGGCCACCAATCGAACGTTGGATGCCGAACGCAAGGAGGACAAAAGCCCCTTCTCGGTTCGCGGGTTCCAAAGACGTTGAAGCGCGTAGCGAACCTGACCGCTGCTCACACTGACACCGATATGCCGCGCGGCCACCGATTCGACGGTATGGGCCTCGTCGAAGATCACGAAGTCGTTCTTGAAAAGGACACCGCCCTCGGGATCGGACTCGACTCCGTTGAGCAAGGTGAAGAACAGGGTATGGTTAAGCACCAACACATCGGCCCCGAGAATCTTCTGGCGGGCCCGCTGAAAGAAACAGACCGGCCCCAACTTGGCCTGATCACTCTGGAAACCACATTTCTTGGGAGTGCACAACCCGCGCTCAGAGCAGACGTGCTCCCAGACCTTGGGATCGGGTTCCACCGAGAAGTCACTCAGCGAACCATCTTGGGTGGTGCGACTCCACTCTTCGATCCGACGCAACTCAGCCGCTTCCGGTGAGGTAAAGAGCGAATCACATTGCTGCATGGCCTTGCGCAGGCGACGGGTGCACAAGTAATTCGAGCGCCCCTTCAGCATCGCAAAACTGAAATCCACCGGGAGCACCTGCTTCAGGACGGGCAGGTCTTTCTCCACCAACTGCTCCTGCAAATTAATAGTGTGGGTGGAGATCACCGCCTTCTTCTTGCGCCCAACGGCAAAAAGAATTGCCGGAATCAGGTATGCAAAACTTTTACCAACACCGGTACCGGCCTCCACAAGCAAATGCTGTCGGTTCTGAAGTGCCGAGGCGACGGCCATGGCCATTTGCTGTTGCTCAGGGCGATACTCAAAGTTGCTGGCCCGGGAAAGCAGTCCGCTTTGGGAAAAGATCTCCCGAACAGGCTCCACCCAATCGGTGGGTTCCTGTCCTGCGGAAGTATCGGCCAACGAAATCACTCGCGGAGGCTACGGCCAGTACTGCGTTTGAGGAAGAAGGCTTTGCACAGCGACAGTTCCTGATGGCACTCAGCCTTATGTCTGTGCTGCCAAAATCGGACACACCTCATGTGGGCTTTGAATTCAACCAGGTGAATGCCTGACCTCCGGCGCCAGAACCCCAGGGCGCGCGCGCTGAACGGGCATCAGTTCGGAGTTTTTACAGCCATGACAGAATTGGCTCCCTCGGAAGCGGGTTTTTGTTCTGCAGTGTAGAGGTGGACCAAAGTGCGCATGAAGCGCTCGTTTTCCTGCTCGAGCGTCTCGAGCTCAATGGTAACGCCGGTGATGTCAGCCAGCCTCAACTGAGCTTCAAGCCGCGTAATGACCACCGAGAGACGCTCGTCGCCCACCATCTGGATGGATCCTCTGAGGGCGTTGACGCGTAGGGCCGCAGCCTGCCATCGATCCCGGCTAATCGAAGAACGCACAAAGGTGATGGACTCGCCGATGGCACGCGAGAAACCCGTCGACAACTCGAAGTAGGCCTTGTCATCGAGGCACAGGCGTTGCTGAGCCTCGAAGAGTGCCGACCCCTTGCTACTGACCTCCTTCAGGGCGGCCTCGATGGCGTCGCTCAAGTCTTTCCGCTCCAAGGGTTTGCTCAAAAAACGAGTAACCTTGAGCGCGGCCGCCTTGGCAACGTTGTCCTTGAACGCATTGGCCGAGATCATGACCACCGGGATATTGGAGAATCGCGGAAGGGCGCGAAGGCGGGCAATGAACTCCAATCCATCCATGTTGGGCATCAACACGTCACAGACAATGATATCCGGGTACGGGGGCTTCTCCATCATGCTCAACGCCGCCTGACCGTCTTCGGCCTCGGTCATGGACACTTTAAGTTCTTTGGGCAGCAGGGCCCTTATGAGACGACGGCTGGTCTGATCGTCCTCAACCAACAGCATTCGGGTAGAATATTCGCCAGTGTTGGCCTCCATCATTTCTTCAACCTGAGGACGGGACAGTTTGCGCCCCAAGGAATCGAGCATGGACTGCACCCCATCGACTTCTTCCTTAGACAATGCCAAACCAACTTCCAACTGAGCCCCTCCCGTGAGTGTGGTGGTCACGCGCTCACCCGCCTTGCTGATCATCGACCGCAATCCATCGAGAATCCCCAGCGGTTTTGGCTCAGTTTTAGCAATTACCTCCTCCTCCAAATCGCGGATCTTTCCCTGGAGAAAAACAGCTCGATCTTGGATGCGTTCGTTCTGGGACTCGAGATCCTTGCATTTCTTCTCAGCTGTCGCTACTGCCCGAAAGGCCTCCTCCATCGCCTTGCCTTGGGACTCTTCAAACTCTTGGGCAGGCTGTTTCTCAAAGTCGAACAAGGCCGTTCGGGTCAGGGAACCCAAAGCGCCCATCGACGCTGCGGCAACGGCCGCAATCCACCAGCTAGAATACTTACCGATCCCCTCTCCCAACAGCCCTCGAACTGAAACTATTAGAACAGGTACGATTACGGCGGAAACAGTTAGTATCAGGATACGATTGTGAACGGTTTGAATTTGCATGGCGCATACAAGCCGTGATCGCGAGTCGCCCATGAAAAGGAGCCTCGGACCTGACCATTCTTGTTTATCGCCCATTGCCGGGACAAACTTTAGATCTCGTCTACGAATCAGGAAGAAACGCTGGGTTCTCTTACAGTCTCTAGGTCATGAATTAGAACCCATCCAAACACAGTGACATCACCTCGAGCCCCACGGGCGTCGAGTTCAGCCCTGTCGAGAGTCGACCGGGGTGTTGTGAGAAATTTCTCCCACCACCCACCCACTCCAGGGCCACCAACTGGGGCGCTTCCCCCGATGGACCCAATCCCAGCATGATGGCCATAAAAGGGAGACGCTCAGAGCTCCAACGAGCAGGCCAGCCCATACGTCCGAAGCCCGATGGGCGCCCAGATGGAACCGGGACCATGCCACGGCGAGTGCGAAGACCAGGCCCAGCCCTCCAGCCCGAGCGCCCCAGACAAAGGCCATGAAACCAAAACCTGCCGCTATGGAAGCATGCCCGGAGGGAAACGATGCGTAGGCATGGCGTCCGATAATCCAACGTCCATCCTTGCGTGGACCGAACCACCCCTGCTCCACCGACACCTCCGGTCGGGTCCTGCCGATGATCGACCGCAGTCCCGTGCCTGCGACGCCTGATACGAGGCCGGCCAGCAACATCGCCCCCAGGACCCTGGCAGCCCTGCGTTGCGAGCTACGTTTCAACCACACACCCAATCCCACCACCGCGGGGATCAGAAAAAATCCATTGGCCGAACCGCTGATGGTCATCGCCAAGAGTTTCCATCCCTTCCCGCTCAAGGCCAACCGTTGCGATCGCAACCAGTCATCGGTCCAAAACAATAGGCCCAAAAACGGTAAACCGATCAATGCCCAGCCAAGAAGCCAATACCCGATAATGTGTGAGTGTCCGGCAGCGGCCCCTGCGACGAAGTCGGCCGTTTTACTTGGACGCGGGGCGAATGGGTGCGTTGAAGACACCCTGAAACACTGACAAAACCACCTCGGACTTGAACGCAACAATCCTGAAACATCCACCGTCCCCGTCTGGCTGGCCCTTGAAGCAGTGGATTAACTCTCAGCTAACCCAATCCCAACTCACAGCACCCTTCAGCTTTCCGCTGACCCTCGAATTTGCCAGCCTCGGAAGCGATGGAAGGCTCAATCGGGTCCCCGAGAGAACACGGTCAACTGCCCGCTTGGAGCTGGGTGGTCCTGCTCGCGTTGGCTCTGAGTTGTTTCGGCGCCGGATCTTGGTCGTTGCCTCTGATGGACCGGGATGAACCTCGTTTTGCAGAAGCCTCCCGGGAGATGCTCGAAACGGGCAACTGGGTGGTGCCCCATTTGAATGGCGAGTACCGCTTCGACAAACCACCCCTGATCTACTGGCTCCAGGCTGGAAGCATCTCTCTTTTAGGGGCCTCCGAAATGGCGGTACGACTGCCCTCCATCCTCTGTGCCACACTGACCACCGGTTTGCTCGCCCTCTGGGGACGACGCCTCGCCGGAGACTGTGCCGGAATGATGGCCGGGATTCTCTGGGTCGCCTGCCCCCAAGCCTTTGTCCATGCCCACCTCGCCGTCGCGGACATGGTAATGGTGTTTTTCTTCACCTTGTCGAGCTGGTCCGGGTGGGAACTGCATCAGGCCCGCGGTCGGAGACGAGCCGTTGCCGGATGGTTCTGGGTTTTCTTCACCTCATTGGCCCTAGGATTTCTCGCCAAGGGGCCCGTGGCTTGGCTGGCGGGCCTGCCGGCCATTCTCTTGGCCTGTGGACGACTGTCTTCGCCGTCCGATCCTGCCAGCCCTTGGCGGCAACCCAGACTCTGGTGGTTTGGCGGAGTACTGACCCTGGGGCTTGTGGCCATTTGGGGCATTCCAGCCCTGTTGGCGACTCGGGGCGAATATTTACAGGTGGGCATCGGCAAGCACGTCGTTGCTCGGTCTGTCGGGGTATTGGAAGGTCATGGGTTGAAGGGATTGTTCGGCTATCTGTGCAGTTTGCCCTTCTACGGGCTGACGTTGCTGGTGGGATTTCTTCCCTGGTCTCCTTGGCTGGTAACCTTAGTTTGGCGCGCTCGAACGGCCACTCCCCCATCACCCATCGACCGATACCTCTTGGCGGGCATCGCCGGAGTGTTTGTGGTCTTCACCCTAATCCGTACCAAGCTCCCGCATTATACCCTGCCGGCTTTTCCTCTCATCGCGCTCTGGTTGGGCAAGGCCATTGCCAGCAGTCCACCGACTTGGCGGCTGTTCCAGAGGCTGACAGTCGGTACCTTAGTCCTCCTGTTACTAGTGGCCTTGCCGGGCCTGGGACTGTTTTCCCGCCTGCTGCCGGTGCCTCGCCTCGCCGAAGAATGCCGGCGCTGGATCAGCCCCAAGACCGAACTGGCGACCCTGGAATTCCAGGAACCCAGCCTCTACTGGTACCTGCGACCCAAGGGTGGGCCCTGGATCCAGCACCTAAAAGACGAGGCGGCCGCACGGGAGTTTCTGGCCCGACCCGGATCCCGACTTTGTGTTCTGCCCGACGGAAAGTCCTTCGCTCACCTGAGCGCACGGTTTCCCGAGCTGCGCACAATCCGTGTGTGGGGCTTCAACCCGGCCAATGGCACGGGCATCGAATTGAGAGCATTGATCCGGGAGACCCCTTAAGCAGGGCCGAAAGCCGGCGAGCGAATCGGGAACTTGAGCTCGGAGGAGCGGACGATCGCTAATTTTGATGATCGGACACTTGAAGGAGGGGGCCTTCCCGGTCGATGGTTCCATCATGTTCCGCAGACTCGTCCTCGCCAGTGCGCTGCTGCTTGTCCCGGTCGCTTCCAAGGCCGACACCGCCAGCGACGCGGCTCAACGGCTTGAAACCCTCTCGAAGCTGGTCCAAGACACCCACCCACGGGTCCGTCTGGAGGCCCTTCGTGCCCTGGCCAAGATTCCGGGAGCCCGATCTGCCGAGTTGGCTCTGAGCGCACTGGAACAGCCCATGGATCCCACCCTGGACTACGCCCTCTGGTTGACGATCAACGAACTCTCCGAGCCATGGATCGCTGCCTTGGAATCGGGTGCCTGGAAATCCGAGGGGCGCGAAAAACAATTGGCCTTCGCCCTGAAGGCCATCCGAGCCGAACAGGCGAGCCGAGTCTTGGGGCGCGTCATCCAAGAGCGCCGCCTCCCGCGGGACGGCTCCGGCCCCTGGATTGAGCTCATTGGTCAGGCCGGTGCCCCCAAAGAATTGGGAGCGCTGCTGCGGCAGACCGTCTCGGGTGGATTTGATGATGCTGCCACGGCACGCGCACTGACCTCGCTGGGCGAGGCGGCCCGAACCCGCAAGGTGCGGCCCGAGGGCGATGCCACGGGGATTTTGGGATTACTCGAATCTTCGAACGACTCCGTCCGTGCGGCCACGTTGCGCCTAACCGGCGACTGGAAGACTCCGCCTCCGGTCCAATCCTTGACCCGCCTAGCCAATGACCCGTCCGAACAAGTCCGGACCACGGTCTTCGAAGTCCTTCGTCTCCAAGGAGCCGGAAGCCTGCCTCTCCTGAAGCAACTGGCGGAAGACAAAGATTCTGCGACCCGACGCCGTGCGGTTTTGACTTGGGCTGCGCTGGACCTCGGTGGGGCCGGGCCCGCTCTGGTCTCCGCCATCCAGGGGTTGGATCAGGAACAAATCGCCCAGGAGTTCTGGCGTTCATTGCTGGCAATTAAGGGTTCTGGAAAACGCCTGGTAGCCCTCTTGCCCGCTTCGGGAATCCCGGCCGCGGCAGCCCGTACCGGCATGCGGGTGGCACGCGAAGGCGGTCGCAGTGACATGGAATTGGTGCTGACTCTCGCCAAGGGGGCCGGTTTGTCCGCCGACACCCAAGCCTTCACCGACCAACTCATCCGCGAAATGGCCACCCGGGCAGCGGCCAGCGGCAACCCGCAACGCGGTGAGCTCGTCTACCGCCGATCCGACCTGGCCTGCATCACCTGCCACGCCATTGGCGGTGCGGGTGGACGGGTCGGTCCAGACATGACCTCCATCGGGGCCAGCGCACAGCCCGATTACTTGGTGGAATCGCTGCTAATGCCCAATGCCAAAATCAAAGAGGGTTACCATGGCGTGATCGTGGAGACCAAGGATGGGCAGACCCTGTCCGGAACCGTGGTCCGAGAGTCGGCGAGCGAGCTAGTCCTGCGCGGCACGGCCAACCAGGACATCGTCATCGCCAAATCAAACCTAGAGTCCCGCAATCAAGCCTCCGCCTCATTGATGCCGGCCGGCCTCCTCGACTCGCTCAATGAAGCCGAGCAGCTCGATCTGGTAGCGTTCCTCTCCCAACTCGGCAAACCCGGTGAATTCGATGCCAGCAAGGGTGGCGTAGCCCGCAAATGGCGCTTGGCCAACATCGTCCACACCGACCAGCAGAATGGCCAATCCGACTGGATGTGGAAAAAACCCCTCGAGGACAAGCGCTGGACCGAGGTGCTCTCCCGGGTCAATGGAGACCTGACGCGGACCCTCATGGAGGGCGCAACCAAGGCCAACATTTGGTCCTCAAAAATCGCCGTGCTGGCGGTGACCGAAATCCAGCTGGCCCAGCCGGGCACCGTCCGGTTCCAACTGACCGCCGCTCAGGGCGCTGAGCTGTGGGTGGACGGATCGAAGGTGAATGGCTCAGTAGCCCTAGCCGCCGGCACACATCGCGTCTTGGTGCGCATCGACCCCAACCACATCCCTGACAAGATTCGTCTGGAGACCAAAGACGCCTCGTTCGTGCTGAACTAATCCGGAAGGATGCCGTTGGCACGGCGGTGATTGCAGGATTCCTCAGTGCGGTGCTCTTCCCAGACCACCAACCCTATCTGAGGCTGTTCTCTATATGGACCTCTCCGGCGTCCTCAGCGAGTGGCAGCATCCCGGGAACGTTTCACCGCCTCGACGATTGCTAAATCATCGTCTCCGCAGTCGCGCACCAGTTCCAGAAATCCTGAAAGCGTGAGTCCCATGCGCCGAAGAAAAGGCCGGTCGCCTCCGCACCCGTACATAAGATCCGGTGGTATTTCTCCGCGCAGCTTAAGCCGCGCCTTGACGATCAAACGGGGCAACCAAGCAATTCCGTCTACGGCATCGGTCTTGAGCGGCAACGCCGACATGGGCACCACCTGCCCTGTCCATTCTCCCCGCAGAACTCCCAAAAAGTAATCCCTCCGGATCCTCTGAACATCGAGGACCGTTTCCAAATCGGGCTCGCCATAATCTACAGCGTCCTCAACGAAATCGTAGAGTTCCTGAACGGAGCATCCGCCGTTCAACAAGAAGGCGGTATCGGCCGGATCACACAAGGTCGCTGGTGAAGAGCGCCCCGAACGGAATGCCGACAGGGCCCGATCGTACACGGCCCGGAACTGCTCGCCCCACGCGTCGGTCTCCGGAACTTCCGCCAAGAACTGAAGCGCGGATTCCACTTGGTCGGCGGGTACCTTCACTTGAATCCCCCCCGCACCCATGGAGTAGCCATCGCTACTGAGGGCCGCAGCAACCCCGTGGATGAATGGGGTAAACCCGGCGGATTCTAATCGGGTCGCCATGAGGTCTGCCTCGACCAAAATAAAGACTCGGGACAGCGTGACCAATTCCATAGAACGAAGGTCTAAGGCCCGCCCACGACTGTCAATCGGCCCGGCCCTAAGTACGCGGAAAGAAAGATCGTCGGCCTATCGCCCACGGAATCGGCCTAGTTCAGCGAAACGGGCCGCGACCCGGATAGCCTGTGGTATTGGTCAGCGGTTGCACGCGACGGGGTTTCCAGAAAAGACCGTTGTTGGCGAGGTTGCTCGACACGGTATTGAGGTTGATCAGCGTGGCCCCCAATTCGGACTGGAGCTTGGGGTCCTTGAGCAAAGCCCCGACGGCTCCACGCCCCGCCTGAAGGTCCTGCGTCAAGTCGCGCACCGCCAAAGAGGCATCTCGAAATCCGCCCAATGCTTCGCGCAACGTGGTCTCATTGGTGGCAACCAAAGTGTCAGCACGCACCAATAGCGAGTCGGCCCGGGCCGCCAGGGCTCCAACTTGCCCTGCCAGCGGAGTCAGGGTCGCCGAGAATGCCTGAAGATTGCTCACCGTCGCCGCAAGGGCGGGTTTCTCGGAGGAAACCAGCAACTCCACCTCGCCCAGCGTGCGATCCAACCGCTCGGAAGTCCGCCGCAGGTTGGCTAGCGTGTTGGTCACGTCTTTGAGGGTCGACGCCGAGAGAATCATGCGATCCACCCGCTCGACCACTTGGTCCAGTCGAGTCATGAGCCCCACGGCACTGCGGGCCGCCTCCTGCAAATTGAAGGGATCCACGGCGGTCACGACGGCCCCGTCCTGAAGCGCCGGAGCCGCATTTTTCGTGGGAATGATCGCAACAAACTGATCACCCAGGAACCCGCTCTGCTCAATCTCGAAGCGGGCGTCACCAAAGATGGTCACTGGTTTTTCGATGCGGCACTGGATGGACACCCTCCGGCCGTCGGCAGAAAGCGATATGTCCTCGACGGAGCCAACGCGGACACCGGACATGTTGACCGGTGCGCCCGCGACCAACCCACCGACATTGCCGGCGGAAATCATGATCGTTCGGCCGGAACGCCAAAAGGAGGCTCCCTTGCTGAAGTGGATAAGCAATGCGGCGATCAGCACGAGTCCGATCAGGACAAAGAAGCCGACCTGTGCTGCGGGGGATTTTCGTTCCATGAACTCACTCATTCAGATTTTTGTGGCGTCGAGATGCCGTTGACGAATCGATAAATCACTGGATCCGTCGATTCCAAGATTTGCGAAGTCGGTCCCTCGGAATAGATCCGCCCCTCATGGAGCATGAGGATCCTATTGCTAATCGTGCGGGCGCTCTTCATGTCATGGGTCACAGCGATGCTGGTGACGTGAAGGGTTTCCCAAACCCGGCGGATGAGTCGATCAATGTTGTCGGCGGCGATCGGGTCTAAGCCGGTGGTGGGTTCGTCGTAGAGCACGATTTCCGGCCGGTAAACGATCGCCCGGGCCAAACCAACCCGCTTGCGCATGCCGCCGGAGAGTTCGCTGGGCATCTTGTTACCAATCCCCGGCAATTCCACCATGTCTAGGGCCTCATCGATTCGGCGACGGATCTCGGTCTCCGACTCCAGACCCTGCCGGCGAAGCACAAACCCCACGTTCTCTTCGACGGTCAGCGAATCGAAGAGGGCCGCCATCTGGAAGAGCATCCCGTATTTCCGTCGCACCCGAAGGAGGCTGCGTTCGTTCATCGTCGTGATGTCCTCACCATCCACCCGAATGGTTCCGGAATCTGGCTGGAGCAATCCAATGAGGTGCTTGAGCAAGATACTCTTGCCGCCACCGCTACGGCCGATAATGACGACCGCCTCACCGCGTTGGATGTCCAAGGACACCCCTTGGAGAACCGTTTGGTTCCCGAATTTCTTGGTGACGTCTCGAACCTCGATCATGGATTCAAGTTAGGAGTAGAACACGCGCGACAGGAACAGCGTGAGGAAGAAGTTAACGATCAGGATGCTAATGCTCGCGGCCACCACCGCCTCGGTCGTGGCCTTTCCGACCCCTTCGGCTCCTCCTTGGCAAGTCAGTCCCTTGTGGCAACTGACCACCGCGATAATGGCGCCGAAAACAAAGGATTTGATCAAACCTGTCAGC
The DNA here is from genome assembly GCA_945893185.1 of Akkermansia muciniphila. Lineage (GTDB taxonomy): Bacteria > Verrucomicrobiota > Verrucomicrobiia > Limisphaerales > UBA9464 > SXXZ01. Next base: position 113,125 of record CAMDDW010000001.1, read on the forward strand.
ACGTCCGGGGGATCGGTGTACCGGGTCATGTTCACCAAGTAGTACGCACTGTCGATGCCGAGCAAATTCACCCCCACCCACCAACTGGAGACGATGCCCACCACCACAGACTCTGCGGTCAGCAACGGGGCCGAGGCCAGAAGCGCCAAGAAGCGCGGCATCACCAGCGTGTCTACCGGGTGCGCTGCGAGAGTCCGGAGGGCGTCGATCTGCTCAGTCACCTTCATAGTGCCCAACTCGGCGGTCATGGAGGCTCCCACCCGACCGGTGAGCATTAAGGCGGCGAGCACCGGCCCCAACTCGCTGCTCATGCCAATGCTGACCACCGCGCCCGTCGCAGTGTCCATCTTCACCTTGTGGAACTGCAGGAATGTCTGGGCGCAAAGCACCATTCCCGTGGCCGCTCCCGTGGTAATCACCACACTCTGGCTCTTCACCCCGATGAAATGGAGTTGGTAGAGAAAATCCTTCCAAGACGGCCGCTGATGATGAAAAGAGGCGATGGACTCCATCAGCAATTGGGACACCTCTCCAAGCTGGGTGATGAAGGAGCGGAACCGTTGATGGATGAGGTGTGCCGGCACGTAGGATTCCTGTGACTGTGAAAGTATCTCGCTGGCCTCCTCATTGCCAGCCCTCCCAGCGAAAACTCACCGGGAGGGGCACTGTGGACCCTCAAGAAGTAGTTGGAGATTCCCCTCCTGACTCGGTCGCCTAAGAACTCAACGCCCCCTCGGGCGCCTCGCTTCGCTGTTTAAAGATCAGCTTCTCCGTGTCGGCGGTCACCGTGACGGGCTGCCCATCCATCAATGTCCCACGCAGGATTTCATCGGCGAGAGGATCCTCAAGATGCTTCTCGATGGCGCGACGCATTGGGCGAGCGCCGTACTGCGGATCAAAGCCCTTCTCGATGAGGAATTCCCGAGCCTTGTCGTCGAGAATGACCGTAACGTTCTTGCGACGGATCCGCTCCAACACCTTGGTGATCTCCAGATCGAGAATGATGTTGAGCTCGGGCTTGCCCAAGGAGCGGAAGACCACGATGTCATCCAAACGGTTGAGAAACTCAGGCCGGAAGAACTTCTTGGCCTCGTCCAACACCCGAACCCGCATGGTCTCATAGCTCGCATCGTCGCTGGACTTCGAAAAGCCCATGCTGCCCTGCTTGCGCAACGCCTCGGATCCCACGTTTGAGGTCAGCAGGACGATCGTGTTGCGGAAATCGACCACGCGCCCCAGGGAGTCGGTCAGTTTGCCCTCTTCCAGAATTTGCAGGAGCATGTTGGTCACGTCCGGATGGGCCTTTTCGATTTCATCGAACAAGACCACCGAATAGGGCTGACGGCGCACCTTCTCGGTCAGCTGGCCGCCTTCTTCATAACCCACATAGCCTGGCGGCGAACCAATAAGACGGCTCACGGTGAACTTCTCCATGTACTCAGACATGTCGAGTTGGATGAGGGCCTGATTGCTGCCGAACATCTGCTCGGCCAACGTGCGAGCCAACAGTGTCTTTCCGACGCCGGTCGGGCCCAGCAGAGCGAAGCAGCCGATCGGGCGCTTAGGATCCTTAAGGTCGGTTCGGGCGCGACGCAGTGCCTTGGCCAGCGCTGCAACAGCATCTTTCTGACCGACGACCAATTTGGCCAACTCGTCCTCAATGGCCAAGAGCTTCTGCATGTCGGATTGGCCCATCCGCTTGAGGGGAATGCCCGTCCACTTAGCCACCACTTGAAGGATGTCATCTTCGGTGACCACCACCCGTTTTTCGTCCTTGGCAGTCTTCCAGTCGGCCAGCGTCTTCTCGAGGCGTTCCTTGGCCGATTTCTCATGATCACGCAACTGGGCCGCTCCCTCGAAGTCTTGATCCTTGATGGCCTGTTCTTTCTTCTGCCGCAGCGACTCGATCTCAGCCTCGATCTCCTTGATATTGGGCGGCCGCTGCATTGCTCCGATTCGTGCCTTGGAGCCGGCCTCATCGAGCACGTCGATGGCCTTATCCGGCAGGAATCGAGCCGTGATGTAACGGTCGGAAAGCTTCACGCATGCTTCCACGGCATCGGAGGTGAACTCGGCCTTGTGGTGGTCTTCGTACTTGGACTTGAGACCGGTCAGGATGGCAATTGCGTCTTCGACCGACGGCTGTTCCACCTTGACCGTTTGGAAACGGCGCTCGAGAGCGGAGTCCTTTTCGATGTACTTGCGATACTCCGTCAGCGTCGTGGCACCCACGATTTGCAGCTCTCCGCGGCTGAGAGCCGGCTTGAAAATATTCGAGGCATCCATGGTTCCCTCGGCCGAACCGGCCCCCACGATGGTGTGCAGCTCATCGATGAACAGGATGACGTTCTTGGCCTTCTTGATCTCGTCCATCACGGCCTTAATCCGCTCCTCGAATTGGCCTCGGTACTTGGTGCCCGCCACCATCAACGCGAGATCCAAAGTGATCACCCGCTTGGCGGCCAACAACTCGGGCACATTGCCCTTGGCAATTTCTTGGGCCAACCCCTCCACGATGGCTGTTTTACCCACGCCGGCCTCACCCAGTAGCACCGGGTTGTTCTTGGTGCGGCGACAGAGGATCTGGATGACCCGCTCGATCTCGTTGCTGCGGCCAATCACCGGATCCATATCGCCCTTCTTGGCGATCTCGGTCAGGTCGCGACCAAAGGCCTTGAGGGCGGGTGTTTTCTGATCCTTGTTCTTGTCGCCGCGGGTCGGACTCTTACCAGCCTCAACGGTTTCGGGAGAGGACTCCTTTTCGCCACCTTCTTCGTCGCCAGCCTGGAACTGAGGGTCCAGCTCCTTAAGAATTTCTTGGCGGCATTGCTCGATGTCGACCTCTAGGTTCCGCAACACCTTAGCCGCCACGCCATCACCCTCACGCAGGAGACCCAGCAAGATGTGCTCGGTGCCCACATAGGTATGGTTCAATGCTTTGGCTTCTTTGGCAGCCAGAGCCAAGACCTTCTTCACCCGCGGCGTATAAGGAATGTTGCCGCCCGACTTGGCCTCCCCGCCGCCCCGGACTTCCTTCTCCACCTCTTGGCGAACCGTATCAAGATCCAGCCCCATCTTTTGAAGAACATTAACCGCAACACCTTGCCCCAGCTTGATTAGCCCAAGTAGCAGATGTTCGGTGCCAACGAAGTTGTGGTTGAAGCGATCGGCCTCCTTGCGCGCCAGGGCGAGAACCTGCTGGGCGCGAGGGGTAAAGTTGTTGAGGGATTCTTCGCTCATGGTCTCAAAAGTGCCGGCGCAGCTTTGCGCCCGACACCGCTAATCTGGTCACCGAAGCCACGTACGTCAAAAGTTCTTCAGGATACGCCCGATTTTCACAGCCTTTCCAAAACCTCTCGGCCGGAACGATTCAGTTGGGAGGAAAGGGATGGCGTGGCGGATTCTTTCGCAAGACGAGGCGAGAGCGAGGCGCGGGCCGATTGTAGGCCCGTAACGAGCGAACAACGAAGCTCTTGCGGAAGAAGACGCAGCCAGCACGACCGATCCAATTGAATCGTTCCGGCTTGGCCGGGAAATTTTTCGACCCACTCAGGCTCAGGCTCGGGGATGGGCCGCGGCATAGACGGCTTTCAAACGTTCCACGGTGACATGGGTATAGACCTCGGTCGTCTTGAGGTTTTTATGTCCCAGCAACTCTTGGACAGCCCGCAGGTCAGCCCCGTCTTCCAAGAGGTGCGTCGCGAAACTGTGACGCAGTTTGTGGGGAGTCAGCGCGGGGTCCAACCCGGCCTGGGCCAAATACCGCTTCAGGCGGCTCTGGACTCGGATGTGGCTCAACGGAACCCCGCCGCGCCCCTGAAACACGGGATCTGAGGGCTTTTGCTGGGGATTGATCCATCGCCAATAGGCCTCTAACGCGGCCAGCGCCGGACCGCCGAAGGGAATCACCCGTTCCTTGCGCCCCTTGCCGAGGACATGGAGCGTCTGGCCGTCGAGGTCCACTTGATCGACCCGCAACCCGCAAACTTCGCTGACCCGCAGGCCCGCCGAATAAATTAATTCAAGGACCGCCGCATCCCTCAACCACTCCGTCGGATCGGGAACTGACCCCGCCTCGGCCGCGGATTGCAGGCGGCGGAGTTCCTCTAAAGGAGCCTGCAATAACCGCTCCATGTCGGGCACCGACAGAAATCGAGGCAATCGACGTTCCTCCTTCGGCACGCGGAGACCCCGAACTGGTTGCTCAGTGACCACCTTCTGCCGCAACAAGTACCGGTAGAAGGTGCGCAGCGCACTCAACCGAAGGCGCACCGACGCTCGACCCATTTGTTTTCGGCCCAACCACCGCAGGTATTGGCGGAAATGATCCCGTGTCAGTCGCGGCCAGTCTGGAGTCGCCCCGCCGGCGATACCTCGATGCCACTGGCTGAGTTCCTCCAACGTCTGTCGGTAATTACGAACCGTGTAGTCAGAGGCGACCCGCACCGCCCCCAAATCGGCCAGAAAGCCCAATGCCAAGGGATCCAATGGAAAGGTCTCCGCCACGCTACGAGGCTAGGTTCATTTCCCAGATTTCGAAACGCCAAAAAGACACGCACGTAGGCCCGGTCCCCTCACCTGGCGTCTGCAGGAAACAGGGTAACGGAACAATTTCCGAATTGGGTTCAGCGGCGCTTTCGCCACCGATGACCGATGCTCCGACAAGGGGGACGCCGGGTCGGGGGACCCAGCCTACAGGGTGACCGCGTAGGTTGGGCGGTACGCACGCAGGTTCGGTTCCATGACTAGGAACGGGAAAGGGTCAGGGAACGATTTTAGAATTTGATTTAGCGGTGTTTTTGTCATCAACGCCTACTGCTCCGGTAGGTCCTCATCGAGGTTGAAGAGGGCCTGATCGCGGAGCCTCAAAAAAAACAACTCCCTATTCATCACGAATAGCGCGCCAATCCGACCACGCCCGCCACCGCGAGCACACCTCCAATGAGGGATCGTCGGGTGGGCCGCTCTTGTTCCAACCAATAGGCCAGCGGAATGACGGCCAGCGGCACCATGGCAACCACCGGCAGCACCTGGGAAACCGGGTGCCGGGCCAACGCCCACTGGTAGCACGCCACCCCCAACGTCGGACCGGCCAAGGCGTTGGCCAGAAGCCATCCGCGCCCCTTTAAGAGTGCCGGGCGCAAGGGAACCGGACCAGACCGGAGACGGGCCGCTCCGTACCAGAGTCCACCCACCACCAAACCGGCCAAGGCCCGCTGGAGGGTCACCGTCATGGGGTGCGCTTGCTCTCCAGCCAGCCTCGCCAATTCGAACCCCTGTCGGCTCAGGACCGCCCCACCCGATTGTCCGAGTGCAGCCAGCAGTCCAAACCACACACCGGATTTCCACTCCACGCCCGCCCAGGCAGTGCCGCGCTGTGGCGCCAATGCCAAGAACACGCCCGATAAGATCGTGCAACCCGCCACGAGTTGCACACCGGTTGGCACCTGCCCGCGCCAGGCCCATTCCAGAAGCGCCCCGATCGGAGCCGCGAGGCATTGGGTCATGAGGGAGGTCAGCCGAGACCCCAACCGGGGCAATGCCAGAAAAACCCCGGCATCCCCGAGGCCATAGCCCACCACGCCACTCCACAAAAACCAGGACAGGGACGGACCGGAGAATCCGGAGCCCATTATGAGGACAAATGCCACCAACAGCAGGACGGCGAGGATTTGCCGGAAGAAATTCGCCGTTGCGGGTCCGAAGATGCCCACCGATCGACGGGCGCTCACCGATGAAACGGCGAAAAGCACCATGGCCAAGAGGGAAGGAATCATTTCACAGAAGGAGGGTTCCAAGACCGAACCAAACACCGGACCGAAGACCGGACCGAACACCGGCCCCTAAGACCGAGCCCAAACCCCGGCCAAGAACTCGGACCGTCCACCGATTCAGAGCAATTCTTGGGCGGCCGGAATCAACCGCTCCCGCAAGCGCTGAACCGCTTGACCCATATTGCGTTTGCCGAAGAGATGCGTGCCGGCCACGAAGACATTGGCACCCGCTCGGGCACATTCACGGCCGGTGATGTCGTTAATGCCACCATCGACTTGAATGCGGAACTTGAGGCCCATTTCCCGACGCCAGGCCTCGAGCCGCTGGATTTTGGGGACGCACTCTTCGATGAATGACTGCCCGCCAAATCCGGGATTCACCGTCATCACCAGCACCAGGTCCACCTGGACCAAGTAGGGCTTCACCGCATCAATGTTCGTCGGCGGATTGACGGCCAACCCCACCTGCTTGCCCATCGAACGAATGCGCCACAGGAGCGGATTGACCAAGTCGCCCAACTCCACGTGGATGGTCATGGAATCGGCCCCGGCCTTCACAAAAGGCTCGAGCAAGATCTCCGGCTTCGAGCACATCAGGTGAACGTCGAGGTGCCGCCGAAACACCTTGCGGACCGCCTTGGCCACCTCAGGCCCGAAGGAGATGTTCGGAACGAAGTGCCCGTCCATGATGTCCAAATGCAACCACTCCGCACTCGAACGTTGGACACGCGCCGCCTCATGGGCGAAGCGACCGAAATCCGAGGCCAATAGAGAGGGGGCGATGATCATCGGGAGGGCACGTTGAAACAGGTCCAGATCGGGAGCAACCCACAGGTCAAAGTGACCCTGGGCCGCTGCCGATCCCGGGGCTCAGAGCAGGTTTGCCTCGGTCAAGGTCTTGCGGATCAACTCGCGCGTGGCGGTCGACGAGGGCACCAGAGGCAGGCGGACCTCTTCGCCCATCATCCCCTTCAACGCCAACGCGGTCTTGCACGGCGACGGATTGGTCTCGACGAAAAGGTTCTTGAAGAGTGGGAACAAGCGGGTGTGCAACTTCAGCGCCCCCTTGGCATCCCCGGCCGCAAACGCGCGGACCATCTTGGACACCTCGCGCGGCGCCACATTTGAGGCCACGCTAATGACGCCCTGAGCACCGACGCTCATGAAGGGCAGCGTCAGGGAATCGTCGCCGCTGACGATCTCGAACTTCGGTCCGCAGACCGCCCGCAATTGGCTGACGCGGTCGCAAGAACCTCCAGCCTCCTTGATACCGACGATATTCTTAAACTCCGAGGCCAAGCGCTGGACGGTGTCGACACCGATCTCGATGCCGCAACGACCGGGAATACTGTAAAGCAAAATGGGCAACCGGGTGGACCGGGCGATGGCGGCGAAGTGCTGATACACGCCTTCCTGCGTGGGCTTGTTGTAGTAAGGGGCCACCTGGAGTGAACCATCCACACCGAGCTTCTCGGCCTCTTGGGTCAAGAAGATAGCCTCTTGAGTGGAATTGCCACCCGTGCCGGCCAACACCGGCAACTTGCCACCCGAAAACTTCACGGCCAACTCGATCACTTTCAGGTGTTCGTCATAATCCAGTGTCGGAGACTCACCGGTGGTTCCCATGGGAACGATCCCATCCACCCCGCCCTTGATTTGGGAGCGGACCAATTTCTCAAAGGCCGCTTCGTCCAATTCTCCATCGCGAAACGGGGTGACCAATGCCGTGAAAGTACCAGTAAACATAGCCAGGGCCGCAAAATTGCGCGAGACAGGGCCGTTTTGGAAGGGTGTTTTCGGGCGGATGCGATTCCTACCCGAGAAATCTTCAGAAAAATCGATACCGAACAGTCAGGTGGCGCGACCCAGAAACCGCTTCTCGAACAGAGCATCCGTCTGCCGAGCCTTCCGCAAGAGTTTTGGCAGAAGGGATTTCCAATGCGCAGCCAGCCAACGGGGATGCTCCAGGCTTTCCAAGGCGGACTGGCCCGTGGCATCGGCCATTTTCAAATCGGCAATCAAGGTGGCTTCGTCCTGATTGTTGGCGATTCGAAGCACCATCCACCCGAGAACTTCGTTCTCAATCGTTAGGCCGGATGCGCTTAAACCGCCGCTCTTAAGAGCCACCAGGCCCGCGCCGCAGCAACCGGCGCCCCCAGTCGTCGAAGATCGCATAGCTAACCGGCGTGACCAGGAGCGTCAACAACAGACAGAGCATTTGCCCGCCGATGATGACCCTGGCCATCGAGGCCCGCCCCGCCGCCCCCGGACCCACGCCCAGCGCGATAGGAATCATCGATGCCACCAGCAACAAGGTGGTCATCAAAATAGGGCGCAAGCGAACTCGATTGGCCTCGAGGATGGCCTCATCCCGAGGCATCCCTCGCTCACGAAGCACTCGGGTGTAGTCGATTTGCATGATGCCGTTCTTCTTCACGATGCCCACGAGCATGAAAAGTCCGAAAATGGCATAAATATTGAGCTCTTCATTAATGAAGACCATCCACGCCAACGCGAACGGCAACGACAACGGCACAGCCAACAAGATCGAGATGGGATAAATGAAGTGCTCAAACTGGGCCGCCAACACCATGTACATGAAGATGACCGCCACCACGAAGGCCATCAGGAAATTGATCAAGGTCTCCCTCAACTGCTTGGCACGCCCCACCACAATCATATGGTATTCCGGCGGTAGATCCATCTGGGCCACCACCCGCTCGACCTCTTGCATTGCCTCGCTCAGCGAATAAGTCCCCAGATTGGCCACCAAGGTCACGCGGCGCTGACGCTGGAAACGGCCAATTTGATTGGGGCCACGGGCTTCTTCAAAGCGAACGAAATTGCCCAAGGGCACCATCTCGGGCCGGCCCCCCGAAGCGCTGCTAGGACGAGTGCGCACGAACACCTGCTGCAACGCCTCGACGGTCCCTCGATGGGCGGCATCCGCTCGCAGCCAAACGTCGTACTGTTCATCCTTCTCCTTAAACACCCCGATGATTTCGCCGCCCACCAAGGTTCGCAGCGTGGCCGCAATGTCGGTGATGTGCAGACCAAACTGGCTGGCCTTATCCCGATCGATGTGGACTTGCAGCTCGGGCTTTCGGTTGGACAGGGTTGTGTCGACATCAGCTAGGCCCGGGTTTTGGCGCAACTCCTTGACCAGCACCTCGGAGTAGGCCGTCAAGCGTTCCAAGTCGGGGCCCACCAAGTTGAAAGACAACTCCGCATTGCGTCCGCCACCACCGCCCAGAGGAGAAATAGCCCCCACAGAGGAGCGCACATCCGGATACCGCGCCACCACACCACGGGCCTTGGTCATCGCCTCCAATTGCCCCCAGCGGCGAGACTTACCCCGCAGTTGCTCAATCAGCCCGCCTAACTCCGGGAGGCGACAGTAGATATTGGCTTGAGTCACATCTCCCTCACCCTTGCCCACCCGGCCGCTGACCGGTCCCACCGTGACCAAGGTATCGGTGATGGCCACCTGGTTTTCGATGCGGAGGGCCTTGAGCTGAACCTCCACCTCAGCGGTCAGTGTGGCCGCCTGTTCCATGCCACTGCCTTCTGGAAGCGTGAGGTTGACCTCGAACTCACTGGAGTCGTCCATAGGAACGAAGGTGAACCGACTGGCCTTGAGCAGCGGCCAGATGGAGACCACGCAAGCCAGGCTCAACGACATAATCACCCACCGGTGGCGCAAGCTCCACCGAAGCACGACCAAGTACTGGTGGCCGATCCACATCATCCAAGGCCCGCCGTGGGCTTTCTTCAGGCGATCGGCCTCGTCGCGAGATCTGCGCAAAAAGCGGGCCGCAAGCATCGGCGTGAGGGTAAAACTCACGAAGAGCGATACGAGAATGGCGAAGGCCACCGTCACCCCGTAACTGCTAAAGAACATGCCCGTGCGGCCCTTCATGAAGGCCAGCGGCAGAAAGATAACCACCAGCGACAACGTGGTCGCCAGCACCGCCAACGAGATCTCGCGGGTGCCCTGACGGGCCGCCTCCAGCGGGCCCAACCCATGCTCTTCCATGGTCCGATAGATGTTTTCCAAAACCACGATCGCATCATCGATCACCACGCCGACGGCGAAGGTGAGCGCGAGCATGGTGGAATTGTTAATGGTATACCCCATCACCCGCATGAGAGCGAAGGTCGCAATAATGGAGGTCGGTATGGCGATGCTCGCGATGACGGTGCTGCGCCAGTCATGCATGAACACAAAGACCGTCAGGGCCACCAGCCCCATGCCCAAGACCAGGTGGAAGGAAACCTCACCCAAATTACGCCGAATAAAGCGCGACTGATCGCGGATGACCGTCAACGTGACATCCGGCGGGAGCACCGATTTCAACTCGGCCATCCGAGCCATCAGAGCGTCGATCAGCCGAACGGTGTTGGATCCGCTCTGCTTGCGAACCACCAAGGTGATCGAGTTGGTGCCATTCAGCCGGGACAAAGTCCGAGGTTCCTCGATGTCATCGGTAATCTTGGCCACCTGACCGAGGTAAATGGGTTGTCCACCCGGATCGGCGATGATGAGGCGCTCGAAGGAAGCTACTGACTCCATCCGGCCCAGAGTTCTCAGCACCCACTCGCGGCCGGATTGCTGTACCCGGCCACCCGGGATTTCCACGTTCTGCTCCATCAAGGCCTTGCGGACATCGCCGATATCGAGGCCGAACTGGCGGAGGCGATCGGGGTCCACGGCCACCTGCACCGCCCGCACCCGCGATCCGATCAATTGAATCGCCCCAACATCCTGCACGGTTTCCAAGTTCTCCTTGAGACGCCGGCCCACCAGAAAGGTCAATTCCTTGAGGTCCTGGGGCGAGCTGACTGCCACCGAGAAAACCGGGATCGCGTCCACCTCGAACTTGTCCACAATGGGCATCTCCGTCCCTGGGGGGAGTCGCGAGAGGATCGAGTTTACCTTGTCTCGGACGTCCTGGGCGGCCAGGTCTCGATTACGCTCCAAGAAGAACCGCGCCGTGATCGAAGACACCCCTTCCTGGCTGGAGGAACTCAGTTCCTCAATGCCTTCCACGGTGTTGATAATCTCCTCCATCGGCTGAGTGATGCCCGTCTCGATCTCCTCGGGCGAGGCACCCCGCAAGGTGGTGCTGACAGTGATAATGGGGAGCTCCACATTGGGAATTTGCTCGACCCCCAATTCGCGGTAAGCAAACCACCCCACAACGATCAACAAGAGGTTGAGCATCGTAGCAAGAACCGGCCGCCGGATGCAGATATCGGCCAGCCCGCCACCCGGGACCTGTTCTTTCGGTTGTGGACGAGCAGTCCCGTCGATACCCGTTGAACCGCTCATCGCCGAACCTTCACCACCATGCCGTCGGCCAATTTTAAGTGACCGCTGGTGACGACCGATTCTCCCTCGGAAAGGCCCGACACAATCTCAAACCGATCACCCAAGACCCGGCCCGTCTTCACCACCCGCGATTGGGCTGCTCCTCCCTTCACGAGGAACACCCGAGAAACTCCCGACGAGGAAAGCACTGAAACCACTGGGACCAAACGGGTCGGAACGGCCCGCTCCAGAACCAATTCACCCCGAGCAAAAGTGCCCGCCTTGAGCAGGCGTTCGGCATTGGGAACCAAGGCACCGAAATCAAACATCCGGGTAGTGAGATTCACCTGAGGGCTGATTAAAAACACCCGACCTTCAAAGCGCCGACCAGGGTAGGCATCCACGGAAAACACCACGGGCAAATCGCGCACCACCTGGGGACCGAAGCTCTCCGGGGCCTGGGCGATGAACTTCAGGACACCATCATTAACCATGCGGAACATCGGCGAACCGGGGCGCACAAAGTCGCCGGCCGAAGCGATCCGATCGGCCACAGCCGCATCAAACGGGGCGCGAATCCGGCTCCGGTCGACATTCAACTGGGCCACGGCTAGGGTCGCCTCCGCCGCCTTCAACGCAGCGCGAGTCTGGTCGGCTTGAGCCTCGGCTCCATCCAAATCTGCCGGAGCGGCGATACCGGTTTTGATGAGTGCTTGTTGTCGATGAAGTTCCTGTTCGGCCCCATGTGCCAGGGCCCTCGATTGCTCCACCCGTGCCTCGGCCTGATGGGCCAACGCCGTGTAGGAATCGGTGTCAATCCTAGCCAACTCCTGACCTGCCTTCACCTGGTCTCCGAACTCGACGAGCGTGCGCTCCACCTTGCCCTCCACCTCCGCAGAAACCAGGGCCGAATCTTTGGCGTAGAGCGTGCCGACGATGGGCAGGGTTCGGTCCACCGGCTGGATCACCACCGGGGCCACTGTCACCGGAATGGGTACCGGTGCCTTGGGCGCACCCGAGACGGAAGCCTCCTGTGAACATCCCAACCCCGCACACAGCGCGAGGATCCATAACGTTGAAACAAACTTCATCGGAAGACCAAAACCCTATCTCAACCTCAGGGCTATTGGCATCGGAAACTCGATCCGCACAGACAGCAAAAACACATCCAAAGCCTCGCCAACCCCAAGGATTGTCTTTGGGAAACCCATCCCCAGCACTGGCCGCAGAATTCGGAAGCTCTGGGGCGGCCTCCGAGCGAGCACTTATTTGCCGGAGTCATTGAGATAAGCCTCTGATTTGCCTGTCCGGAGTTTTCGAGAGACCCTAATTCGTGTCGCGTCTCCAACCCCATCCCCAACTTCAGAAAGTCCGGGAGGCTTTGCTGGAACTTCACAAGACCCTCGTCGATTCCGAACGGGTCGGCTACGAAGTCGCCATGGGGCCAATTTCTTCCCCGAATCACTTCCTGAAACTGCTCTCGAGTGACCCTTGGTTTGCCTGGTTGCTGCCGCTCTCTCGGCTCATCGTCACCATCGACGAGGCTTTAGATCGGCGCATTCCCCTCTCACCCAACGAAGCTCAGGACCTGCTCACACAAACCCGCCGACTGCTAGTCGCCTCGGAGGAGGGCCATGGCTTTCCCCGCAGCTACTTTGAAGCACTGCAACGCGATCCCGACGTGATCTTTGCCCACTCCCGAGTGGTCCTCCTGATGCGCTGAGCCGGAGCGATAGAGTTCGAAGGAACGTGATATCTTCGCGGATTCGTCCGCGAAGCGAACTGAGAGCCAGGAGTTGGCCCGTGGGCGGTCCGCAACGAGCCAACAACCAAGCTCTTGCTGAAGACAATGCCGGCGGCGCAACCGATCCCATTAAACCGTTTCAGTGGAGCGGAGCGAAGGGTGCAGAACCGAAGAAGGAATCGAGGGGACTTTCAGAAGCCCCTCCTCGCCTCCTTTCAGGCAACAATCGCCTCCTTTCAGGCAACAATCGCCTCCTTCCATGCAACAATTCTCACACTCCTTCAACGAGCCTCTTTCAATCGGGCTCGTACCAATTCCAGGAGGTATTTGGTCGGCACCGATCCGTGCGAGATCACGGCCTCATGATAACGCCCCAGTTCGAACCGATCACCCAACTCCCGCTCGATTTGCTGCCTGAGCCGATAGTGGGCCATCCGCCCCACGAAATAGGTGCTCAGCTGGGTACTGGTCTGCTTGGCGCGAATGAGCTTGAGGCGAGCCTCTCCCTCAGACTGAAAGGCACCCTCTACCATCAACTTCATAGCAGCCTCGTCAGTCATGCCGCTGCAATGAAGCCGGTGGTCCAGGATCGCATTCACCACAGCCCGCAAGTAGAACTTGAGCTGCATCAAGCGCACCCGCAGGTCCCCGTCGGCATAGCCTTGATCGAGCATCATTTGCTCGGTGTACACCGCCCACCCCTCGACAAAGGCCCCCGATTGCAGCACGCGCCGAATGGGCGAGGTAGATCGATTGGCATATTCCAACTGCACATAATGCCCCGGGTAGGCCTCATGGATCGTCAAGATCTGGAGCATGTGCTCGTTGTATTCCTCCAAGAAACTCCGCACCCGATCGGGCCCCCAGTCGGCCAGCGGCGGGCTGACCGCATAAAAACTCACGGCCGCCGGATCCAGCGGAGGGGCCGACTCCATGTAGGCCAATGAATTGCCGCGCTTGAACTCAGGCATTTCGATAACCTGACAGCGGTCCGGATCCGGCAATCGCAAGATGTCCCGATCGCGAATGAAACTCTTGATGCGATCCACCGAGGCCCGTGCGTCGGAGACCAGAGACTCGGCCGCACCGTGTTCCTGGCTCACGGCCTGGATCACCCGCGCCACCAGCATTCGCCGTCCTTCGGCGTCATCCGGCGGCAACGCCTGCTTCGGGAAATAGCGGCTCCACAACTGCCGGGAGATGACCCGCAACTCGCCGTTCACGCGGGAGAATTCTGATTCTGCGTCGGCCAGCACCTGATCGGCGCCCACTCCGGCATCGAGCACCCATTCGAGTTTCTGAGCGAAGCGCTTCCGGCCCAACCGCCACTGGCCCGTCGCCCGGGGCATGAGGTCTTTTTCGAGAAACTCCTGATACCGCTTTAATCGGGCTGCGACCGACATGGCCGCCGTCTTAAGTTCGGCCCGTTGCGGTGTTTCGCCGGCCAGTTCCAAGACCTCCGACTCGTAGAACGCAATGGCCCCCTTGTTCTGCCGGATCGCCGTCTCAAGAATGGACCGGGGCGGATGGCTCAACGTGCGTTCGGCCTCGTCCAGAATGGCGGGGATCTTGCGCATCCGTGCGAGGGCATTTCGAATATTCTCCTCCTTCGGCCGCGTGGATTGGGCCAGCAGCGAGTAGACGCTATCGCTCACGTAGCTGCCGTACACCCGAGGATCCTCCTCGAAGGGACGGGTGTTGTCGTTGAGCCACAGCGACGCTTGGAGATCGTGGCGGAAGATCTCGAAATCAATCTGACTGTCCCGGCTCAGGGCCCGATACTCCACCGCCTTGGGCAGCGCCTTCAGCGTGGCGCGTGTCTCTGCGACCCATCGGGCCCGGGAGGCCTTCGAGACGTCCTCCAATTGGTCATCAAATCGGTGATCGCCCAGCAGCGTGGCCGTGGTCGGCTCCAACCGGAACGACGTGTCTAGGCGCCGCTGGTAAAAAGCCCGCAGCGCCGCATCGGCATCCGCCGCCGAACCCGCCAGCGGAACCAGCGCCCATGCGAGACCCACCGCCCACCGCAACGATTGCCACAACATGCGTGCATGAAACCTGATCTCCCACCCGCACGCCAAGCACATCCCAAATGTCACCAAACATCCTCTGCTGGATTTTCGGACGCGGTGACGACAGGTTCTGAGGCCACGCGATGCCCGCCACCGAACCCCACATGACCGCCGCCCCCCGAACCGCGGCTCCCGCGAAGGAGAGCCTGCTCCTCAACCTCGCCTGCAACGTCATCCTGCCGGGCCTCGTTCTTTCCAAGCTGAGCCAAACGCAGCGGCTCGGTCCTCTGTGGGCACTCGTGGCAGCCCTAGCCCTGCCGCTGGGCTACGGGCTCTGGGACTGGATGAAGCGCCGCCAATGGAACATGTTCTCCACCCTAGGCATCGCCGGCACGCTGGCCACGGGCGGAATGTCCCTTGGCAGTCACTTCGGATGGTGGCAGGCCACGGCCTTGTGGTTCGCGATCAAGGAGGCGGCCATTCCCCTTCTCATCGGCTTGAGCATTCCGCTCACCCTGCGATCCAAGACCCCGCTGGTGAAAACCCTACTCTACAACGATCAGTTGATGGACACAGCCAAGGTTGCCGAGGAGTTGCGTCATCGGAATGCCGAGGCGTCGTTCGAGCGGTTGCTGCGCGAGGCCTCTTGGCTGCTGTCGCTGTCGTTTTTCCTCAGCTCAGCCCTCAATTTCTTTCTCGCGATCTGGCTGTTGAAGGCCGTTCCCAATTCACCGGAATGGAACGAGCAACTGGGCCGGATGAACTGGCTGAGTTGGCCGGTCATCGTCATCCCCAGCACGGGCATGATGATGTGGGCGCTCTTCCGCCTGATGAACGGCATCCAGCGCCTCACCGGCCTGCCCCAAGAACAACTGTTCCGAGGGCAGCCCCCTAAACCGAACTAATCCTAATTCCAAGAACCCGGTCCCTGTTCCTAATTCTCAGCGGACTAGGATTCAGCCCTGCCCCGCCTCGCTGGCGGTGAACTCCAGATCGCCGGCAGCAGTGACCGAGACACTCACCGTGTCGCGCGGTTTGAAGTCGCCAGCCAAGAGCCGCTGGGCCAACGGATTGAGCATTAAGTCCTGGATCGCCCGCTTGAGCGGACGGGCTCCAAACTGCGGATCGTAGCCTTCTTCGGCGAGGCGCTTGCGAGCCAAGTCATTGACCCTCAAATGGATATGCTGTGCTGCCACCCGCCGGATCACCTGATCCAACTGAATGTCCACGATGCGTCCCAGATGAGACTCGTCGAGGCTGTGGAAGAGGATGGTGTCGTCTACCCGGTTCAGGAACTCCGGCCGGAAATGACGACGCAATTCGCCCAGCACCTTGTCCTCCATAGACTGACGGGCCGCCGGCGAATTCTTCGCATCCAGGAAGTACTCCTGGATAATCGATGACCCGATGTTGGAGGTCAGGATCACTACCGTGTTCTTGAAGTCCACGGTGCGCCCCTGTCCGTCGGTCAGTCGCCCGTCGTCCAGCACCTGCAACAGCAAATTGAACACGTCATGGTGCGCCTTCTCGATCTCATCGAAGAGCACCACCGAATAAGGCCGACGGCGCACCGCCTCGCTCAATTGCCCGCCTTCTTCGTACCCGACGTATCCGGGAGGCGCGCCCACCAATCGGGCCACCGCGTGCTTCTCCATGTACTCGGACATATCGATGCGCACCATCGCCTGATCGTCATCAAACAGAAACTCGGCCAAGGCCCGCGCCAGCTCGGTCTTGCCGACGCCAGTGGGACCCAAAAAGATGAACGACCCGATCGGACGCCCCGGGTCGCCCAAGCCTGAACGGGCCCGACGCACGGCATCGGCCACCGCCTTCACCGCTTCCGATTGCCCCACCACCCGGGCGGCCAAGCGCTCCTCCATGCGCACCAGCTTGGCCCGCTCACCCTCCAGCATTCGCTGCACCGGGATGCCCGTCCACGCCGCCACCACCTTGGCGATGTCTTCCTCGGTCACCTCCTGGCGCAGCAGCGCGGCGGGAGCACCTTCTTTCGGTGCCTGCTTTTCCACCGCGGACAATTTCTGCTCCAAGCCGGGGATGCGCCCGTACTGGATTTCCGCCGCCTTATTGAGATCCCCCTTGCGACGCGCTTGATCCAATTCCTGACGGGCTTCCTCCAACTGACTTTGGAGAAGGCTCACCGCATGAATGACGGCCTTCTCATTTTGCCATTGGGCCGACAACGCCCCGGACTTCTCCTTCAAATTGGCCAGTTCGGATTCGAGCTTTTGCAGGCGCTCGCGACTGGCCTCATCCTTCTCCTTGGCCAGCGATGTGCGCTCGATTTGGTACTGCAGAATTTGGCGATCCAACCGATCCAACTCGGTCGGCTTGGAATCGAGTTCCATCTTCAACCGCGAGGCCGACTCGTCCACCAAATCCACCGCCTTGTCGGGTAAGAACCGGTCGCTGATGTAGCGGTACGACAAGGCCGCAGCGGCCACCAGCGCGCTGTCCTGAATGCGCACCCCGTGATGGGTCTCATAGCGCTCCTTAAGGCCACGCAAGATGGCGATGGTGTTCTCCACCGAGGGCTCCGGCACCTGCACGGGCTGAAAACGCCGCTCCAATGCCGCATCTTTTTCGATGTGCTTGCGGTATTCGTCCAACGTGGTGGCCCCGACGCAACGCAGTTCGCCGCGAGCCAACTGAGGCTTGAGCATATTGGCCGCATCAGCAGCGCCCTCAGAAGCACCGGCCCCCACAATGGTATGCAACTCGTCGATGAAGAGGATGATCCGACCCTCGGCCGCGGTGACTTCCTTGAGGAAGGCCTTGAGACGCTCTTCGAACTCCCCGCGATATTTCGCACCAGCGATCATCGAGCCGATATCGAGAGCGATGATCCGACGGTTCTTGAGAGACTCGGGCACATCGCCATCCACGATTCGCTTGGCCAAGCCCTCGACGATGGCCGTCTTGCCCACGCCGGGTTCACCGATAAGCACCGGATTGTTCTTAGTGCGCCGCGTCAGCACTTGCATCACCCGCCGGATCTCATCATCCCGGCCGATCACCGGGTCTATCTTGCCCTTGCGGGCCAAGGCCGTCAGGTCCTTGCCGTACTTCTCCAAGGTCTGAAACTTTTCCTCCGGATTCGCATCGGAGACACGCTGATTGCCCCGCACCGCGCTCAGCGCCTTGAGCACCGCATCGCGCTTGAGACCCAACCGATCGGTGATGCGACGAACGCTGTCGCCGCCCTTCTCCAGCAACCCCAGAAAAAGGTGTTCAGTGGAAACATACTCATCCTTGAGAGACTTGGCCTCGGCCAGCGCCGCCTTGAGAGCCGCTTGCAAATCCGTGGACGGATAAACATCGGCCCCACCCTGCACTGTCGGTCGACGTCCCAATTCCGCTTCCAACTCTAAAACCAATCGACTCACCTCCACACCGGCTTTTTCCAATAAGGGAGGAACGATTCCGTCGGATTGAGTCACGAGGGCCAAAGCCAAATGCTCACTATCGAAGGCCGCATGGGAACGTTCTTGCGCCGCGGTTTGGGCAGCTTGAAGGGCCTGCTGAGCCTTTTGAGTCCACTTATCGAGCGTCATGCTTGAGCCTTACTGCATCGATCGTGCCACCCCGTCGGCACTGGCCATGGAAACGAAACGCGCCGGAAAGGGGCATTCACCCCAAGTCCGGCCCGAACTCTGAAAAAAACCGCGCCAAACCGCGACAACACGACTCAATGAATCGGGCAAACTGTCGCACCGGCGGAGAACCCATTACTGCTGAGCACCGTATCCAGCGACAGGAGTCCCGTCTTCCTGCAACCGGCCGGTCGCCCACAACGTACCGCGGGTAATCAAATCCAAGTACACCGGATCCGACATGGTGTGATTGTAATGCCCCATCGTCGTACCAAACACCCGGGCCTTGCCGTACTGATGCACCCAGACATTGGCCTCGCCCTTCTTCGTCTCCGGGCTATAGCCCACGGCCAGCGGAGTCGCCTCCTTCTCCACCTTCTCGATGATATACAACTCCTCCTTGGGCGTCTGCCACACGGCCGGGAAACCCTTCATCACCGGATGCTCGGGCTTCACATTGGTCATCGGATAAGCGAAGTGCGACCCGTGCGAGCGACTCGTCACGCCCACAAAACGGAACCACTCATTCGTCGGAGCCCGGTAGCAATGCATCGCGCAGTGAATGACCACCGCCGGAGTACCGGCACGGTGCGGAGCCACAATGCGCTCCAGCCAATTGGCATCCTTCTCATCCGCATAGCACTCATTGTGCAGCACCACGTCATAATTGGCCGCCCAATCCGCCGTCTGGTAAGCGCTCACCTTATGCTGAGTCCCATCGGCCCCCTTGTCGCGCACCAGCGTGAACTCCACATTAGCCCGCTTAGAAATCCCCTGCATCAGCGTCACCGCCTGAGCGTCGTACTCGTGGCAGCATCCACCCGTAATGAGCAACGCACGGAGCGGACGCGGACGGGAACCCGCCTTGCGCTCATAGCGAGCCAGTAGAACGCCACCGCCATCACCCACCTTAAAGGCCTTGGGCAAGTCGGACGAATCCAACGCATAGCAGGCCCGCCATCCGGTCGCGGTCTTCTCCACAATGGCCCGCACAACCTGGCCGACGTTCTTACCTTCCTCTTCCGTCACCGTCATCACCGAAGGGGTCGTGGTATAATCCATGGCAAACTTACCCTTAGCCAACATCTGACCGCCCACCTCCATCGAATACTTGCTCCCAGAAAAGGTCGCCATCAGCGCCTTGCGAGTTTCCTCCGGCAGAGGCCCCTGCTCCGTCTCCAACTCGGCCATGGTCCAAGAACCGTCGAAGTCGATGGCGGGAGCTGCGGCTTGGAGCCACAGAGCGGACAAGAATAGAAAGAGACGTGCGAAGGTCTTCATGGAATTAGGCCAATAGGCTGAACCCGGAATCGCCTCCGGCCAAGCCACATCTGCATTTGCATTAATGGCCGCCCTAACCCAGGCACCCGCACGATCAATCCCGCAGCGCCCCACCGATAACTCGTCCCCCGCATCTGCATCCGAAATTTAAGCCCCCAAAGATGGATTAGAGTCCCCTTCACCTTGCCCTAATGGCATCGCACCTCATCGAAGCAGCAGCGCCCCACCGACAACCCGCCCCCCCCGCATCTCCATCCGAAATTTAAGTCCCCAATATGGATCACCCAGCAGCAGCGCCCCACCGACAACTCGTTCCCCGCATCTCCATCCGAGATCTAAGCCGCTTGATGGATCAGAGTCCCCTTCACCTTCCCCCACTGGCATCGCACCTCATCGAAGCAGCAGCGGGATCGGTCCGGAGCGAGCATTGGAAGCGATCCACAAAAAAACCTGCGCGTCAGCGCAATGGCTGATCCTCCCCCGAGCTTACCTGCGAGCGCAGGATCGATTCCGCGGCGCCCCACCGCAGACCGACCAGAACTCCGAACCCCTCAAGCCGCCACCTGAAGCGACGCCCCCCCATTGACCAAATACAACGCCGCCATGCGCACCGCCAACCCATTGGTCACCTGCTCCAGAATCACCGACTGAGGCCCATCCGCGATACTGCTCGCAATCTCCACCCCCCGATTGATCGGCCCAGGATGCATAATCAACGCATCCGGCTTCACCTTGGCCATACGATCCGTGTTCAGCCCGAACAACGCCGCATACTCACCCGTGCTCGGGAACATCGACGCCTTCTGCCTCTCATGCTGGATGCGCAGCAAATTGATCACATCGGCGTCCCGCAGCGCCTCATCGATATTCCACGTCACCCGGACATTCGGAGCAAACGACTCAAACAACTTCGGCACCAACGTCGGCGGACCACACAAAGTCACGTTCGCACCCAACTTTGTCAGCGCCCAAATGTTCGAACGCGCCACCCGACTGTAGAGGATATCCCCCAGAATCGTCACATTCAGCCCAGCAATCCGCCCCTTCTTTTCTCGGATCGTAAAAATATCCAAAAGCCCCTGAGTCGGATGCTCATGAGCACCGTCCCCCGCATTTAAGACATGGGCCCCCAAAAACCGCGCCAAAAAGTGAGGCGCCCCACTCGCCCCATGCCGCAAAATGATGATGTCGGCATTCAGGGCCTCCAAGTTCCGGGCCGTATCCTTGAGCGTCTCCCCCTTCCTCAGAGAGCTGGCTTCCGCCGAAAAATTAATCACATCGGCGCTCAAGCGCAGCGCAGCCAATTCAAAACTAATGCGCGTACGGGTACTGGGCTCGACGAACAAGTTCACCACCGTCTTACCGCGCAGCGCCGGCACCTTCTTGATAGAACGCTGTCCCACGGCCTTGAACTCACGAGCCGTATCCAGCAAGTGAATGATTTCTTCAGCGGAAAGGCTCTGAAGGTCGAGCAAGTGTTTACGGTTCCAGATCATGACGCAGGTTGGACGGCCGAAGATGCCAGAGTTTCGCGCACAAAAACACCGTCTTCTTCGCCCCCAGTGGAGCAACGAACCAGCACGGACTGCCGCAATGAAGTAGCCACTTTCTTGCCGACCACATCCGGACGGATCGGGAGTTGTCGATGCCCCCGATCAATCACCACCGCCAACTGCACCCGACTCGGACGCCCAAACTCATGAAGCGCATCCATCGCCGCACGCACCGTTCGCCCAGTGAAGAAGACATCATCCACCAACACCACCGTCTTGCCCTGAATATCGCCCGGGATCTCGGTCGGATGCACCGCCGGCGCAGTCCGTTGGTTGAGATCGTCGCGGTAGAAGGTCACATCGATCGTGCCGCACGGGACAGTTCGCCCAAACACCTGGGCCAATTCAGCGGCCAATCGACGGGCCACCGGCACCCCGCCCCGTTGGATACCCACCAGCACCAACGATCCGGCATCCGGATTGGCCTCGGCAATCTCATGGGCCATGCGCGTCAGCGTTCGCTGAAGGGCCGCCGAATCGAGAAGCATGGAATTCATGATCGAAGAGGGACACAAACCTAGCCGCTAGATACTCCACAGAGGCTTGCAGACACAGGCGAGCAATTCAGGTAAGGGTTCCCGAAGTCCGGGAGCGTCGCCAACTGGCACGGTGCTTGGTGATCCAATCCACCAAGGCCGCCTCGAACCCGATATCGTAACCCACTTTCTCCGACTCAATCCACTTGTGCTTCAGGATTTCATCCTTCTCGGCAAGAAATTCTCGATACAGCGACGAACGCTGGAGAATGCCCAGTTGCAGGCCAGACGAGGGTAAGGAGTGCGTCATGTTACGGATTGTTGACCTAACAGCCAAACCGTACTGAGGATCGGCGGCCTGTAAAACGGTTTTCCTCCTGCTTTTCACCCCCGCCTCAACTAATGTCTCCCCGTTGAAACGGATCCTCACTTTGATCGGCCTCCTGGCCAGCCTCTGGACGGGCTGCTCCTCGGCAAAAAACCCGGTCGGCTCCACCACCCGAACCCAGCCCCTCTCGGTGGCTCAATCCTGGACCCTCACCCCGCCCGGCGGGCGTTTTGATGCATCGGCCCTGGTCCGCCTGCTCGACGGTCGAATGCTCACTGTCAACGACAAAGAAACCGGACTCTTCGAAATTCAGTTCCCTAGCTCTGGCACCGAAGCCGTCCTGGTTTCCTACGCAGGCCTGTCCCCTTCTCTGTTTGAACCCCTGACACCCGGTCGAGACTTGCCATGGGATGTCGAGGGGATCGGCATCGACAGCACCGGGGCCCTCTATCTGAGCGAGGAACATTCGCGCTGGATACTCAAGCAATCGGCCCCCGGTAAACCGCTCGAGCGTCTGCCCATTGACTGGTCTCCGGCTTCCCGATGGTTCAGCAAGACCGACCGGAACGCCTCCTTCGAAGGTGTGGCGGCCGGCGACCGCTTTCTCTACGTGGCCAACGAACGGGACACCGGACGCATCCTTGAAATCGACCGCAAGACACTTCAGGTGGTGGGCGATTTCCAGCCCCGCCCCCCCGGAGCCTCTGGTGACGACATCCACTACACCGACCTGTGCTGGTTCGACGGGGAACTCTGGGCTTTGTGCCGTGAACACCGGCGGGTGCTCTGCATCAACCCACACACCCACGCGGTGCGGCTTTCCTTCAGTTATTTTCCGATCGAAATGGACCCCAAGTACGCCTACCAGCACTTGCTGCCGTACGGGTTCTTCGAAGGACTCAGCGTGGATGCCGACAACGTCTGGCTCCTCATCGACAACAACGGGTACCCGCGCAAATCCAACCCTCAGGATGCACGACCGCTGCTGCTACGATGTCCCAGGCCCGATCGCACTAGACGGTAATTTTCAGCCCAACTGGGAGGGCTCAAACACTGCCAAGTCTCACACACTGCCAAAACGGCGGTGCCGTCGGGCGTATTCTTCCAAAGCCTCGCACAGGTGGGCTTTGCGAAACTCCGGCCACAAAGTCTGGGTGATGACGAACTCCGCATAGCTCAACTGCCACAACAAGAAGTTGCTAATGCGCATCTCGCCGCTGGTGCGGATCATTAAATCGGGATCGGGCCAATGGCGGGTATAGAGGTGCTCAGAGATGACGCGCTCATTGATTTCCGCCGGATCGAGGGTTCCCGTTTTCACCTTTTCGGCGATGGCTCGCGTGGCTTCGATCAACTCGGTCCGCCCGCCGTAGCTCAAGGCCAGAATCAGCGTCAAACCATTGTTCTTGGCCAAGGCGGCCCGGGTCTTGGCCAACTGCTCTTGAACGGCCTCAGGAAGACGCCAAATTTGCCCAATGGCCTCCAATCGGACGTTGTTGCGATTGAGTTCTCCAATCTCGTTCTTCAGGAAGCGAGCCAGATACTTCATGAGCGTATCCACCTCATCCTTCGGCCGGTTCCAGTTCTCAACCGAGAACGCGTAGAGCGTCAGGTACTTGATGCCGACTTCAGCGGCGGCACGGACAATGGTTCGGACCGATTCCACGCCATTGCGATGCCCTTCGACCCGCGGCAACCCACGTTGCTTGGCCCACCGCCCATTGCCATCCATGATAACGGCGACATGGGTCGGCAAATTGACCTGTGCCGCCGCGGAAAGCTTGGGCTCGGCGCTCACAGGCAACCTCAAAGGAACATGGTCTGCGCCCGGGCGGGACCCACGCTGGCGATGGTTAGGCGAGCCCCCGTCATCTGGGAAATGGCCAGCAGGTAATTGCGGCAGTTCACCGGAAGGTCTTCCCAACGGGTGATGTCCTCGGTCGAGGTCTGCCAGCCAGGAAAGGTTTCGTACACCGGCTCACACCGGGCCAGCACCTCATGGTCGGCCGGAAAATGGCGCAGGGTCTGACCGTCAGCCCGGTAGGCAACGCAGACCTGCAGTGTCTTCAGAGAATCCAGACCATCAATGTTGGTAATGGCCAGCTCGTCGATGCCGTTGACCATGGTCGCGTGGCGGGTGGCCACGGCATCAAACCATCCGCAACGACGGGCTCGGCCGGTCGTGGAACCAAACTCGCGCCCCATGCCGTGCAGGAGATCGCTCACCTCAGCGCTCTCGGTCGGCAACGGTCCACCACCCACGCGGGTGGTGTAGGCCTTGAGCACGCCGATCACCTTGTCCATCCGATTCGGAGGAACCCCGGAACCCGTGCAAGCACCGCCCGAAGTCGTGTTCGACGACGTCACGAAAGGATAGGTGCCGTGGTCAATGTCTAGGAAGGTGCCCTGGGCTCCCTCGAAGAGGATGTTGCCGGCCCGTTGGGACACCTCATGGAGAAACACCACCGTGTTGGTGACGAACGGGCGCAACCGATCGGCCGCGGCCGTGTACTCGGCAAGCACCTGATCGTAATTGAGCGGGGTACCTCCGAGAGACTGGATGAGCACATTGTTCTCATCCAACCGCTCGCGCAGCTTGGCGGGGAAACGCTCCCCATTTACCAAATCCAACACACGGAATCCCACACGGGCCACCTTGTCGCCGTAGGTTGGGCCGATGCCGCGCTTGGTGGTGCCGATTTTGTTGTCCCCCTTCTGGGCCTCACGGGCGCCGTCGAGTTCGCGGTGCCACGGGAAAACCACGTGCGCGGTCTCGGAGATGCGGAAATTGGCGGGCGTCACCGAAACACCCAGCTTGGCCAGCCCATCAAGTTCTTTAACCAGCCCCACGGGATCCATGACCACGCCATTGCCGATCACGCACACTTTGTTCGAGCGGAGGATCCCGCTAGGGATCAGGTGCAAGACGTACTTGTCCTTGCCCACGAAGACCGTATGGCCTGCGTTATTGCCACCCTGAGTGCGGACGACCACTTCCGATTGCTCGGTGAGGACGTCGATGATCTTGCCTTTGCCTTCGTCGCCCCATTGAGCGCCGACGAGAATCACGTTTGCCATGGATAAACGCCCACCGTGAACAGCAAAAAGCCCCGACAGAACTCATGTCAGGGCCTGCATTCCGATGACAGCATCTAAAGTTTAGGGAAAGGAATCATCGGGGTCAACGATGCAGGATTCCTTTGCAAGGAATCACCCAAGGCATTGGACACCGCACTGGCTACCGCGCACAGATAGCCCACTCCAGAACCGGCCCAGAAGGAACGCTGCGGTTGGGAGAGGAGTGATTGCCGGATACATTCTTTGGAAATACTCGGCGTGAGCGAGGTGCAAACCCTGCTGAGGTCCGTAACGAGCGATCGACCCAGCTCTAGCGGAAGAAGATCCCGCAAGAACCCCCGATCCCATGAAGCCGTTCAGTAGAAGCTCAGAGATCCAAAGGCCCCGCGAATGCGGCATGCCGAATATCCCGTGCTTCATAGAGGTACACCGCCTCTTCGGCGATGTTCTTGGCGTGATCAGCGATCCTCTCGAGGGCTTTGCTAACGGTCATGAGGTGCAGGCATCGACCGATATTCGAGGGATCCTGAATCATGAACTGGGTCAACTCCTGATGCAGCGACCGGTTCAACGCATCGACGGCTTTGTCGCGCGGAATCACCGCTCGGGCCTTGACGGTGTCGCCATGCACGAAGGCGTTCAGGGCGTCCCTCAACATCTCGGTGGCCATGTGGGACATCTTTAGAATGTCCTGATAGGGCTTGAGCTGCGGCTCGCGACCTAACTCCAGAGCGCGTCGCGCAATGGTGGTGGATTCATCGCCGATGCGCTCCAAATCTCCGGTGATCTTAATCACCACCGTGATCAGGCGCAGCTGTCCCGCCAACGGCGCCTTGGTCAGCAGCACAATCGATGCGGCATCCAACGCTTTCTCCAACTCGTCCAACGGCTCGTCCCCGGCGGTCACACTGCGAGCCAAGTCATCGTCCCGATCTACAAGGGCCCGGACGGCGCGGACGACCAGGCTTTCCGTCATCCCTGCCATGCGGAGCAACTGGTCCTTGAGCTGTGTGATCTCTGCCTCCAACGATGTCACTGGAGAGTATTGGGCCGAGGGAAGTCTCTTTTGGAAACTCTGGATTCGACGATTCGCATCACGGATCGAACCTCTCAACTAAAGCGACCTGTCACATAGTCTTCGGTGCGAGGGTCTCGGGGCTGGGAAAAAATCCGATTAGTCCGGTCCACCTCAACCAGCTCACCCTGATGGAGAAAGGCCGTCTGGTCAGACAAACGCGCGGCCTGCTGCATGTGATGAGTCACCATGAGGATGGTGTAGTCCTCGCGCAGTTCGCGAATGAGATCCTCGATCCGACCCACCGAGACCGGGTCCAGAGCACCGGCCGGTTCATCCATGAGCAGCACCTCCGGTTCGACGGCCACCGCCCGCGCGATGCACAAGCGTTGCTGCTGCCCCCCGGAAAGCCGGAGCGCGTTCTCACCTAGGCGGTCCCGGACTTCATCCCACAACGCTACGCGCCGCAGCGCCGATGCGACCCGTCCCTCCAACTCAGAACCCGAACATCCGCCGATCCGTAGACCGAAGGCTACGTTGTCGAAGACTGACTGCGGGAACGGGTTGGATTTCTGAAAAATCATCCCTACCCGCCGACGGAGCTGTGTCACGTCCACCTGGGGATCCTGAACATCCACTCCGCCCACCCGGCAGCCCCCGCTCACACGAACCCCAGGGATGAGGTCATTCATCCGGTTAAGGCATCGCAACAAGGAAGACTTTCCGCAACCACTCGGTCCGATGAGCGCGGTGACCTGCCGCTCCGGGACAATCAGCGACACCGACCGCAGAGCTTGGGTCGGTCCATACCAGAGGGACAGGCTCTGGATTTCGATGCAAACAGGGTTCTGGAGAGCCTCGGAGGTCACGGTGTCAAAGGCGATCTCGCGCCGCCGGGGTGGCCCGGAATCGGAGGATCGCTGCGCCAGCATTCAACATTAGGGACAGGAAGACGAGAGCCCAGACGCTGGCCAGCAACAGGGGGCGGCTGGCCCGAGGGTCGGGGGACTGCGTGGACAAGACAAAGACCTGGTAGGCCAAGTCCATGAAGCGCTCATTCAAGGCCAGCGAACCCTGAGTGGCGACTGCGGCTCCGGTGAAGAGCAGCGGCACGACCTCTCCGGATGCCCGTCCAATGGCCAGAATCACTCCGGTCGCCATTCCTGGCAGAGCATTGGGCAGGAGGATTCGTAGCAACACTTGCAGGCGAGTGGCACCCAATGCGATGGCCGCGACCCGGAGATTCTGAGACACCGAGCGCAAGGCTTCCTCGGTGGCCACGACCACCACCGGCAAGGTCATCAACGCCATGGTGAGTGAGGCCCACAACAAGGCCGGACGCCCCCAAACAGGGGATGCGAGATCGCCCGTCCAACGATCCAACCCTCCGCCCACGACGCCGACGAAGAACCCGAGGCCGAACAGTCCAAAGATCACGCTGGGAACACCGGCCAATACCTGGATGAGCCATCGCAGCATCCGGGCAGTCCGGGATCCCGACGGCGCGTACTCAGCCAAGTATACGGCCGTGAGGATGCCCATGGGAATTACGGCAAAAGACATCAGAAAAGTTCGCGCAGCCGTCCCGACCAAAAGCGGTACCAGGTGGACACTCCGAGGATCCAAGGGATTCGAAGCACCATTCTCTGAGCCAACCCACGCCGCCCACGACAGATGAGGCCAAGCCATCAAGGAAATCCCCAGAATGAGGCTCAACACCAAACCGGCCAGTGCCCAAGCGACAGCGCCGGTCAGGCGAGGAAACAACCACGCAGGGATTCGTCGGATCATGCTATTGCCTCCCCTCGGAATCGGGCCTGTCGAGTGCGGATGCCCCGGGCCAACCCCTGAAGCACCACACTCAGAACCAACAACAAGAACCCCATCAGGAACAGCACTCGGTAGTGAGGTCCGCCCCGTGCCGCCTCGCCCAATTCGATTGCCAACGTCACCGGCACGGTCCGAACCGGATCCCATACGCTCCATCCAAGGGTCGGCGCATTGCCGCTGACCATCATCACGATCATCGTTTCTCCCAAGGCTTGAGCCGCACCCAGCAACACCGCGGCGCTGATACCGGGGGCCGCCGCCGGTAATACCACACGGCGAACCGCTTCCCACGGAGTGGCTCCCAGAGCCAACGCTCCCCGGACCCAATCTCGTGGCACCGCACTCAGAGCGTCCTCAGCCAGTGAAAAAATCACCGGCACGATGGCCACACCCACCGCCACCCCAGCCAACATCCCATTGAGCAGGAACGGAACTCCGACGACCCGCTGGAAGACCGGAGCCAAAATCCCCAGGGCAAGAAAACCCATCACTACAGTCGGAATCCCAGCAATGAGTTCGATGATCGGCTTGAGCCACAGGCGCCATCGAACGGTGGCGACTTGAGACACATAGAGAGCTGCTGCCATCGCCAGAGGCACACCCACCACCAAAGCAATCACGGTTACCTTGAAGGTTCCCCACCACAGCGGAATCAGGTTGAAACGGGGTCCCGCTCCGGAAGGTTGCCAGAGGTACACCGGGGTTTCGTACCCCTTCCAGGCGTAAGGCAGAATCAGTTGCCTCCAGTGGGTGGGATGGACGGAAGCCCCTCCCTGCCCCTGTTCCTCTCCACGTTCCTCGGCCAAGGTTTCTGCGCGAACCTCCGCCAGCAGTCGAAGTTGTTCCGGGGTCTTGGAAGCAAACTCCGACGGACTCAGCCCCAAAAAGCGCTGCAGGGATTTATTGGGAACCCGATCCAAGTCACCCGACGCGATCTCCGTATTCGTGGGCCCCTCAGCAACCTGTCCCACCAGCGCCGGCCAGGCCTCGACGCAAATAAAAAGGAACACCAGAACCGTGGCCGACCCGACCCCGGCCGCCACCAGGGTGATGCCACGAGCCGCCCAGACATCCAACCAAGCGGATCGGCGCCGGCGGGTCAGCGACTCACTGAATCGTGGAATGGACTTCTTCGGGACCGGATTCATCCGAGGCTCAACTGGATAAGACAGCGTCGGTCTGGACGGCCTTCTTGGAAAGCATCGAGCCGAGAAGATTCATCGCGTGGGACCGGGAGGCAGATCAACCGAAAGAAATCTGCTAGGCCTGCGCTTGGCACTCCTGTCAAAGGACTCCAAAGTGCCCCGGCATGTTCCCTAACGCTCAAACTCTCGAAACAATGACCTGGATTCCGGGCCCGTATCCCGGAGTTGAATTGGCGATCCTCGAGCGGAATCCAGAAAACGGAGGCGTGACTGTTCTGCGCAAATTCCACTCGGGCATCACCGTGCCCGCCCACAGTCATCCGGCTGCCGATGAGTGGGTTTGCGTAATTTCGGGGGAATGGGTGGAGGACGATCAAACCTATGGCCCGGGTTCAATCCTGCAAAGCCCCCGCGGAGTCCGGCACGGCCCGCATCATGCCCGGACCGAGGTCCTCTCACTGACCCGGTTCAACGGTCCCCTGACCGTCGCCCCCTAAATTTTAACCGTGAGCCATAAAAGCCCCCGCATTGCCGAACTGCTGGCCGACCTGCCCGACGACTCGGGCCCGCACGGACTGCCCCGGCACTACGCCGGTTTCTTCCACTGCTTCAACCGGGGATTCTACTTCGAAGCCCATGATGTGCTCGAAGAACTCTGGCTGGCCGGAGGCAAGACCGGTGAAAACTACGCCTTCTACAAGGGCTTGATCCAATGGGCGGGCGCGTTCGTCCACCTACAGAAAGGCCGCCTCCGACCGGCGGTGGCTCTTTTCGATCTGGCCGCGACCAACCTCCAACGCTACCCCACCGTCCACCAGAGACTCGACCTCCAGAAGTCCCTCGACGACATCCGCTCTTGGCGCCACGACATCGAAGCGTCCGGGTTTTTGAGCAACCCCTTAGCTCTTCGCCCACCGCCCCGAATCCACCTCGAAACTAGCCCCTGCTAAACGGAGCGATTTCACCGGAGAGTAAAGCGATGGCGTAGATGCTTGGTTCGCTGGACTAGGCGACAGCGAAGATCAGGCCGGGCTGAGGCTGGTAACGAGCGAGCAACCACGCTCTTGCTGAAGGAGATCCGGCCAGCACCCCCCTCCAACGGATGGGTTCCAGATTAGGCCTTCGTTCGCAGCGACTTCCACGGTTCCTCACCACTGACATCAACCATGAACGGTCCCTGCGATTTGGCCGGCGACAGGATAGCCAAGATCACCGCATCGGCATCGGTGGGATTGAAGGTGGCATGCACCACCCCGGCTGGAATATGAGCTACCTCGCCGGGTTGGAGCATGCGTTTCTCGGTCTCCACCCACTGCTCCACCTGGCCCTCCAACACGTAAATAATTTCCTCCAACTCAGGATGGGTATGGAACGGATGGCCTTCCCCGGCCGGCAACACCGCCCGACACAACTGAAGGTCCTTGGCATCGGCAATCTCAGGCCGACACAACCAGTAATTGGTACGCCCCTTGAAATCCTCTTTGAGGGCCTCAGCGGTGGTGATGAAACGGCGGGAGGGTGAAGGAAGTTGGCTCATGGAACGCGTCTAGAATCCCCGACCCACGGGGAACCCCGCCCAAACTAACCATCCCCAGCCCCCACCGGAAGCCCGAACACCCCGCCCTCAACCGTTCCGGCTAAACTTTGAACCTGTCACTCTATTGCGAAGACGGCAGGGTGACCTGGCCTTATCCTAACTTTGAACCTGTCACTCTATTGATAGGTTGAGCAGGTCCGTGGGGTTTTTGTTTGCAATGGGGACGGAGGGCTGATTAATTGCAAATGGTTTGCAACTCTTGAGGTCCCAGAACGCGCGCCGAGCTTTCACGCTGATCGAACTGTTGGTGGTCATTGCCATCATCGCGGTCTTGGCGGGGTTGCTATTGCCTGCCTTGGCCAAGGCGCAGTCGAAGGCGCGGGCCGCTTCCTGCATGTCGGGACTGCACCAACTGGGGCTAGCAATTCAAATGTACGCCGATGACCACGGCGGATACTTCCCGGAAACGACTCACGGAACTTCTGCCACCAATCGGTCCTGGATCTTCACACTGCGACCTTACGTGGGAAATGTGGATGCCATCCGGGCCTGTCCCTCAGATCCCCTGCGCAAGGCTCGCCTCACCAACCAAGCGGCCAGCTATATCCCCAACGAATACGTGATGGTGGATCTGATCAGCCCCTTCGGTGGGGTCACCGAATCGTTCCGGCGGATGGACACCCTGAAGAATCCGACCGATACGATCACCCTCTTCGAGGTGGCTACCGACAAAGAACCCAGCCTATCCAGCGACCACACCCATTCCAGGAATTGGGTCCAAGGCGGCTGGGACGCGGTCTTGGCGGATATTCAACCCGACCGACATGGCAATGGGCCGGCTTCGCCCCGACATGATGGCGGTCGTGCCAACCAACTCATGGCCTGTGGCCACGTTTCCTCCGTCTCGGCCACGCTCTTGAAAGCTCGCGTAGATCGGGGCGAAAACATCGCGCGCCCCCCCGATTGATCTCCGTCGCTGGATTCCTCGAAATCGCCGGCTACAATTTCCTGCCCGATGGGTTCCATATCCATGCCCCTCTTTTGCAATCCCTCCTTATGGCCCCGGCGCCAGGCAGTCTGCCAGGCCGCCTACTGGGCCTGTCTCTTGGCGGCACCCTGGGCCTGGGCTTCGGACACTGCCCAGTCATCACTGACCAACCGCATTGCTTTCACCCGACAGCACGTCGATATCCGCCTGGTGTTCCGGGCCGATGCCGAAACGCCGATCACCGTTCAAATTCGCGACGGAGATCGTGGCATTAACTACCCAGCCACCAACACGGTGCTCGTGGTCTCAGAACAAGCCAAGCTGGCCATCCCGGCGGGTTTCGAGACGTTCGGCCCCGAAGGATCCTCACTCTGGGTCCTTCCCCAAAGTCAGGATCCAGCCCTCTTATTCTTAGGCTTTTCATCAGAAGGATTTCCCAGAGATCTCTTCGATGGACGGCTACGGTTGCAATTGAAGGAAGTCCACGGGCCCGGTTCTGTGTTTCTCTGGCAGGCCGATTCTGTGGGCGGAGTGACTCTTCGCATCAATTCGACGGACGGCCTGGATGCCAATGACCGGATCGAACCGCTCATTAATGGGCACGACCATTACAACCTCGGGTTCACCACGGCCGGACTCTACGAATTAGTCTTCCAACCCAGCGCTCGCACATTGGGTTCCGAGACCTTTCTCCTGGGAGAATCCGTCCCTGTTCTCTTTGCTGTGGAACCACTTCCGGTCGTTCCCCCAGCCCCGCCCCTCTGGCAGATCTGGGTCCAGGCCCAGTGGCCTGGAGTCGTTTCGACCGACGAGGCACAACCCGAGGCGGACCCCGATCAGGATGGCGAACCCAATATCGCGGAATTCCTCAGCGGAACCAACCCGCGCGATCGATCCAGCCGCCCCCTATTCAAGTACTCTCCAGGCTCCGGCTTCGTACCCAGCCTCGTCTTTGAACTCCCGGTGGTGACCGAGCGCTTAAACGAGGCCCGGGTAGACTTGGAGTCGGCCGCAACCCTAATGGGGCCGTGGACCCCGGTGCCCTCCGTCACTCCGATCGGAGCCACGGTGCGTTGGGAAGATTCCTTTGCCACTCCGCCCAACACGCGATTCTATCGCAGACGGACTACGAAGCTCTGAGCACTTCTGCCCCCACCATGAATTACGCGCCATTCCCCCGATTTTCACTCCCCCTCTTGGCCGTCTCCTTGTCTGCCTTCCTCACAGGATGCGGAGGCAAGGATGAGAAGGCCGGAGCCGACCACGGAGGAGCCCACAAGCACGAACATCGCGCCCCGCATGGCGGCACTGCGATCGTCCTGGGCAAAGAGGCCTTCCATCTGGAATTGGTCCGCACGGCAGAGGCCGGACTGCTCACCTGCTATATCCTCGACGGACACATGGAATCGTTCATCCGAATCCCTGCGCCCCACCTGATCATCGAAACGACCGTCTCTAACCTGACCCAAACCCTAGAACTACTCCCGGTGGCCAATGTGGCAACCGGAGAAAAAAACGGGGATACAAGCCAATTCGAGGCCCGCGCTGCATGGTTGAAAACCACCACCAACTTCACCGGGAAAGTCTTCGGCATCACCATCAAAGGCACCACCTTCACCGACGTTAATTTCCGCTTCCCCGAAGGGAACGAGTAACGAACTTAAGCCAGTAGCCACACCCGGCACTCTGGAGTCCGACTAAAACGGCACACTCCCGTTTTCAGTCCTGCCCAGCCAACCCCTCCCTCAGGGTTTTTTCGGCGCGAGTGCCTGCTCCAAAAGACGGCGCGTTTGACGATGCCTCCAAGCAAACATCAGTGCCAATTGGGGCCGGAAAATCCAACGGTCTAGCAACAGTCCGCATCGTCCCCACGGCGGAAGGTATTCGACCCGGTCGGTCAACGAAGACAGCCGAGGCCCCACCTCCCGGAACTCATGGATGTGACGCCATTGGGGATAAGGCCCGCGAACGGCCACATCCACCAAGCGACACGGGGGCGACACCGTCTCCAGAGAGACCTCCCACTCCTGGGAGATCATTCCCAGAATCTTCACTGTCACCCCCAACCTCGCGCCTGCCTTCCAGTGCTTAGGCAAGCGGAGTTTGGCCACGCGGACTCCCGGAGGATTGATGCGTTCGAGGTTGGCCGGGTCTTGGTGGAATCGGAAGAGCGCCTCCACCGAGGTGCGAATTTCACTGGTTTTCTGAAAAATCAAAGCCATGGATCCATTGATAGAACAACGCCCGACCTTAAGCACCGAATAGCAGTCTCAGCGCTAGGCTGGGCACACACAAAGCAAAAAGCCGGGAACCCGCAAGGATTCCCGGCCTCAGAAACCGACAGGAATTACTTCCCTTCTTCGTGGGCGTGAGTCCCACCGGCCGCCGGAGCGATCGGATGCTTGGCCAGGTAGTCGTCCACATCGGTGGTCACTACGAAACGTCCCCACATCACGGGCCAATGACCCGGGAATGTGCAAATATACTCGTAGTCACCCGCCTGCGTGGGTGCCGTCAATTTTAGGGTGGTTCGGTTGCCCGATTCTACCAAGCGGGTCGCACCTACCACGGCCGGAAGCCCCGGCACATAGGCACGTCCTTCGCGATCCAGAGCTCCCGGCTGCATCACATCAGCCGCGGCACCGACCGCTTCACGGGCTCCCGGCTTCACGATCACCAAGTTGTGGGGCATGAAGTCGTCGTTCTCGAGGACGAGTTCGAAGGGCTTGCCCGCCTCAACGACCAGACGCGGCACGTCGTAGCGCATTTGCTCACGCACCGTGCGGATCACGAACACCGACACCCGCAGTTGCTTGAGCTGGGCGCGCAAGGCCACCGACGCCGACTCCGGCATCAGGCCCGCAAGATCCGAGGCCGTTTGCAGCGCATCGACATAGCCGATATCCGTGCGGGATTCGGTTGGGACCGCAGCAGCCCAACGAACTAAGGCTGTCGCCGCGGTCCCTGCTGAGGAGGCGTTCCAGGCTGTCCTAGGCAATTGACGCAAGCCCTGAGCGGCTGCAGGGACACTGTCACCCTTGGCGATCAATTGAGCGAAGAGATTGAACACCTCTTCGGGTTTTTCATTCATGCTGAGCAAGGCACGCATGGCGGTGCGGCGCAGACCCCCCGAACCATCCACAGACATCGGAATGCGGACACTCCGGGCCGGGGCCGGCACGGCCTTCTGCGAGCCGACCTCCTGCCGAGCAGCGTCCAGCAAGGTCAGGTTGAACCCGTTCAGGCGTTGGCCAAGATCCCCCTCGGTGCGATTCCAGACCGAGACAGCCTCCACGGGTTGCTCGGAGCCAAGGTCCACTTCCCACCAGGGATTACGGTCATTCTCCGCCGAGTGGGTCTGGGAACCGGAGCCGAATGATCCATCGTTGTTACCATCAATGGCGTGGGCAGCATCCCCGGAGTTGCCCGTCGTAGACTGGCTGGCCTTACCACGGCGAGCGACATTCTGGCCGCCCGACCACACTTCCACTTCGGCCAGGGTCAGTGTTCCGCGCCGAGGCAATTCAATGCGCACGTAGCGGGCTCCGCCCTTCTTGGACGCGTCGGTCACCAACATCGACTCACCGGAGACCACCGGACGGACCAGACCGTAGGCCTTGGCCCGGAAGTCCGGATCGCTCACCAGAGGAATGCCCGCCAAGAGGTCGGCCAGAGACGCCGGCTTCGAGGAAGCCGTTTGCCAGAGGGCATCAAACGAACCGTCCACGAGGGCCAATGAAGCCCACGTAGCAGCCCGGGTGGTCGCGTTGGCGCTCTTGGCTCCCAACTGGGTCAAACGCGTCCGCTGCGCCTTCAACTCTTCCACCGGCTGGCCGGGCAACAGGCGCGCCAAGCTAGTAATAGCCTCTTCGGAGCGCGCTTCAGTCTTCTCCAACAAGCTCAAGAGCAGTGTCAAACGGGAGACCTTGCGCAGCGTCGCCAGCTCATTGAGGGCCACGCCCCGATCGGCATCCAGCACCCCGGCGCGGCCCAACAAATCGGCCAACACGGGCTCAACCCGCGGCAGCTTCAGGATTTCTGCCGTGCTGAGCGACTTGAGCAAATACTGCAAGCCAGCCGGATTGTTCTGCGCCAGCGGACGCCCATCAGCCACCGCCTTACGCCATTGAGGCTCCAACTGCCGGAGGGTTTCCTTGAGGGTGTATTCGAGGTAGTAATCCAGCGGTCGCTTGAGAATGGCCAGAGCCACTTCTGCGGCCTCGGCAGAGCGGTAGAAGCTCGCACCTCGGACGGCCTCCAGGCGAACGCGCGGGCTCTCGTCATCGGCCAGCTTGGCGAAGAGCGCCAGAGCATTGGGAACGCGGTCACGCCAGTAGCAAAGGACGCGGCCAGCAGCAGCGCGGGCGTTGGCCTCCGGTGAATTCAGCATCCGGGTCAAGCGCTCGGCATCCACCACGTTGTGCCACTGGTGGACCCACAGAGCCTCCATCATTTGGTGCTCGTAGTTCGGATCCTTGGAATCCAAACCGGCTGCCCACTGACGCACTCCCGCGATGACCTTGGCCGTGTCGCGCTTGCCCAACTCGATCTTAGCCAGTTCGCGAGTTTGGTTCTCCGGTTCCTTGAGCAAGTCCAAGAGAGCGGCAATGGATTGGCCCTCGATCTTGGCGGGCTTCATGAGCGGACGCCCCTTGTAGGTAATGCGATAAACGCGCCCGTACTGGTGGCCGCGGTTCGGGTCACGCAAATGGTGCTGCATGTGACCGATAATCGATTGATGCCAGTCGGCGAAATAAATCGCGCCGTCAGGGCCCGTGCTAATGCAAATCGGGCGGAAGTTTGGATCGGTAGAAGAAACCAGATTTTCGAGCGTCTCACCCTTCAAGCCCGAGCCGTCCTCGGTGACCTTGACGCGGAACACGCCTTGGAAGGAAATCACGTTCAGGTTCAGGAAGTTGCCCTGGAACTCCTCGGGGAAGTGGCGACTGGTCAGGATACCGGTGCCCGGGCAGGGACGTGACGGACGGTTCCAGAACTCCTTCATGCCGGAGTGCTTGTTCGGATAATCGATGCGACCGCTGAAGGCCGGACCAAAGTAGTTCGCGTTGCCAGTGGCGTCGGTGATGAAGTCGTTGCCCCAAGCATCGAATACGCGCCCGTGGGGGTTGGCGAAGCCATAGGCCACATAAGTTTCAAAGCGATGGGTGCGCGGCTCGAAGCGGTAGATCGCACCATCGGTGTTGCGCAGCGCACCGTCGCCCGTCTCTACCTGAGTGCGGTGGAACACGCCGTCGCTCAAGTAAATCGAGCCACCCGGGTCCAAGCAGATGGCGTTGGCCGTGTGGTGCGAATCGGCCGAATCCATACCCATGAGGATGCGCTCCTTGGTATCGGCCTTGCTGTCATTGTTGGTATCGCGAATCCACCAGAGATCCGGGGCCTGCATGAGCAAGATTCCGTCCTTATAGAACTGAAAGCCAGTGGGGCAGTTCAGGTCATCCATGAACACCGTTTCCTTGTCGGCCTTGCCGTCGCCGTTGGTGTCCTCGTAGATGAGCAACTTGTCACCCACCTTGCTGGTCGGTGTGCGCTCCGGGTAATTGGGCCACACGGCGACCCAGAGACGACCCCGGGTATCCCAAGCCATCTGGACCGGGTTCACCAAATTGGGGAAGCGTTTCTCGTCGGCAAAGAGATTCACCTGCATGCCCGAGTGCACCGTCATCTGGCCAATGGCTTCCTGACCATCGATATAGACTTGGCTCTTGTCGGTGTTGGCTCCGGGTTTGTTGGACTCTACCGATGTCACGGCCGGCAGGTTCGAGTCATCCACCTTGAGGTCGCCATCCCGCGCCACCGCCCAGATCCGCAAATCGCGATTGGCCGTCAGCACATCGCGCTGGGACATCTCCTCCTGCATGACCTTATAATTGGAGACGTAAGGAGCGGGAGCATTGCGATCTCCGACAAAGCCGCCCTTGCCTGGCTGATAGGCCAGCGTCGAACGACCACCATACACATTGTAGCCATCGACCGTGCGGTAGCGATGATGCCACTGGATGTTCTTTTCATTTACCGCTCGGCGGAGCTTCTCCATGTCGCCGGTCGGCACTTTGCCGCCGATCAGGCCGCTGAAGATCGCCGGTGCCAGGGCCTTGTCGCCTTCTTCACTGAGAAGATAACCGTTAATTGTCAGCGAACGCCCCTTGGCCGCAGCGGCCGTCATGAGTTGCAGGGACGGTTCAAAGAGGTTGGCAAAGGCAACGCCGTTGTCTTTAGCCACCTCGGCGATGGCGGCCGAGTAGAGGCGCAAATTGGCATTATTGACCGAGCGGTCCGGGAAATTGATATCCACATGCCTCTCGTTGGCCGCCGGTGACACAAGCGCCACCCGCGGTGCTCCCTTGCCGGAGTAATTGCCACCCCGCACGTGCTTGATCCAGGCATCTAGGTCGGCCTTGAACTTCGGCAACCCCTCGGCCCCCTTGAAGGACTCGTTGTAGCCAAAAAAAGCGACGATCACATCGGCCTTCGCCCGGGTCAGCCAATCGTCTGGAGAACCGAAATTCT
Source organism: Akkermansia muciniphila (assembly GCA_945893185.1). Classification (GTDB taxonomy): domain Bacteria; phylum Verrucomicrobiota; class Verrucomicrobiia; order Limisphaerales; family UBA9464; genus SXXZ01. The sequence continues at coordinate 151,342 of CAMDDW010000001.1, forward strand.
CGGAACGGTGCCGATTGGCTACCTCGTCACCGGCCGCCGCCAAATTGCGGAAAACCAGTCGGTGGTCGGGAAAACGGTCATGGACCAGCGTCTCAAAATAACCGGTGTGCTGCATCCGATCCGCAATGCCACCACCGACGATCGCTACATGATCGCCGGGCTGGAGTTGGAGCAGAGTTTGGGCGCTGACCGCCAGGGATAGGGCCAGTGATAACAAGGCCAGTCTTATGGATCTCATAGGGTTCTGAATGCAGCCACCGGAGGAACCGACCCATCGGCCCTCCCGGACTGCGCACTCGGTGGATCTCCGAGCATAGGAAGACGAAGACCCACATCGCGACCAAAAATTCACTCGTCTGTGAACCTTTCGCTCAAAACCTGACCCCGCTTGTTTAACAATCGGGCAACAATCCGATGCCGAGGGACAAAACGCTTCCGGATCGGAGCCGGGTTTGGGACAGTCCAAGGTGTTCCTTATGAAACACCTCATCCGAACTCCTATTTGGGGCATTGCTGCTGCTTGCCTCGCCGCCCTGCCCTCCGCGGTAGTGGCGTCCGACTACGCGAAGTCGATTCTTGCCGACGGACCCGCTGCCTACTATCGCCTGGGCGACAGCACGGTCCGCGGCACCAACAACCTGAACTCGGGCCTCGCCACCGGAATCACGGCATCCCAGAACCTGGGTCGGGTGCATACTCTGCCCGGTGCGATCCTAGGCGACTCTGGCCGGGCCGCCTTCTTCGATTTCACGTCCCGCACTGAAATCCCCTGGAACGCCGCAGTGAACCCCAAGAACGACAAACCGTTCACCATCGAGGCGTGGTTCTATCCGACCAGCGACCAGACCGCCAACGGCCAATGCCCGATCAACAATCGTTACGCGTATTCCGGCGTAGACCGGCAGGGATGGGTGTTCTTCCAGCGCAAACCCAACGCCGACTATGCCGGCGGCGAAGGCGTCGGCTGGAACTTCCGTATGTTCCGCGGCGCGGGCAGCAGCTCCGGTCTCGATATTCTCAGCGGTGTGCCCTACGTGCTCGGTAAGTGGACTCACGTCGTGGTGGTCTATGATCCGAAGAGCGTGGTGGACGCCACCGTCACCATGTACATCGACGGCAAAGAGGCTGTCACCAAGGCCTGGACTGGCGGCACCGACGGCACCCAACCGGGCTACGTCGCCAACACCAGCGGCAATGATCCTGCCGTCGCCACCTTCGGCGATGCGGCCCTGTCCATTGGCAACTACAACAACACGGCTGGAAATAGCCTGAACCCCTATTTCGGCGGCGTGGACGAATTCGCCTTTTACCAGACCAAGCTCAGCGCCGCGCAAATCCTCGCCCACTATCAAAACGCTACCAACGCCAACCGGACGGTTTCCTACTCCAGCCTCATCCAGGCAGACAAACCCGCCGTTTACCTGCATCTCGACGAAGAGGCTCCGGGCCCCGACATCGCGGTGAACTTTGGCGAGACCCGCGCCATCGGCCACGGCAGCCATACCTCCGAAGTGCGGCACCCCGCTCCGGGCGCCATCTCGGCCGGAGGCAACGACGGATCGGTGGCTTATCACAATCGCAACGGCAAATCGACGACCACCCTGCCTTGGACCGCGGGCAACAATCCCGGGGCCGACAAGCCTCTTTCGGTGGAGTTCTGGGCCCGTCCCCTAAGGGACCAGCAAGGTGGCCAGTGCCCCGTCAACAACCGCTTCGTCGGCGGGAGCGGTCGCACGGGTTGGGTGATTTTCCAGCGCAACCCCAATGCCAGCTACCCGGCCTCAGAAGGCCTTGGATGGAACTTCCGCATGTTCCGAGGCGTGAGCAGCAGCGGCGCTGATGTCAATACCGACACCGATTACAGCATTGGTGAATGGCAGCACCTGGCCTTCACCTGGGAACCGGTCACCGACAACGGCGATCCGGGCAGCAACGGCAACAACCAGTGGGAAGGTATCCTCAAGGCCTACGTCAATGGCGTGGCCGTGAGCACCAATACTGCAGCGCTTTATGCGGCCAATTTGGCGACTCCAGAAGACAGCAGCACCCCGGCCGATTTGGGCATCGGCGCCTACAACGCCAAGTCGGGACTCGGCAGCAACCCCTTTGAGGGCAACGTCGACGAGTTTGCCGTTTACGGCGACTACCTGCTGAAGCCGGAACAAGTGCTGGCTCATTATCAAGCGGGCACTAACGCCCACCCGGCCATTCCGTACGAGAACCTGGTCATCACCGCCCCCTTCACGGGCCCCGAGCGGAAAGGCCCAGCTACCTACTTGCGCTTCAACGAAGGGGCGGTATCGCCGCTGGCCAACGCGGGCAGCCTCGAAGCCGATGCGGATGGACACGGCGTCTTCGCCAACACTTCAGCCGCTGGCCCACGCCCGCCGGCCTTCAAGGGCTTCGAAGCCAACAACAGCGCCCTCGACCTCACCACGACCAAGGCCTTCGGAGCCCTCAATGATTTGGGCAGCCTGAAGCTCACCGACCGGGTCACCTTCAGTGCCTGGATCCAGCCGGGCACACTCACAACCGAACCCTCACCGGCGCGCATCCTGGCCCGAGGTCCGGCCACCGTTAGTTCCTTCGTGGCCCAAATTTTTGAACAGGCCAAAGAGATCACCGCGCTCAACACCAACACCACCGAAGTGTCCCTGCGCATCGAACCCGTCAACGGCGCGCTCAACTACTCCTTCGGATCTAGCGAGTACAAAGGTGCTCCCGACCTCACGGTGGAGCGAGCCTTCGCCCCAGTTCCGGCTACCGACCTGACGGCCGGCCAATGGGTGCAATTGAGCGGCGTGTACGACGGCACCCACTGGCGCCTGTACCGCAATGGAACCGAGATCGCCGCGGCCGCTGGAGCGGGCAAAGCCATCGCCGCCACCGGAGCCGACTGGGCCATAGGTTCCACCGGCAACGGTTGGGACGGAGGCTTCACCGGAGCCATCGATGAAGTGGCCGTCTATCCCAAGGCATTGTCGGCCGCACAAATCCAGAAGCACTACACCATCGCCGTGAACGGCGGATCCAGCGAACCGGCCAAAGTAGCCATCAGCCTGAGCGGAGCCGATGCCACATTGACCTGGTCGGGCGGCGCCCTCCAGCAGTCTGACAGCCTCAACGGCACCTACACTCAAGTCACCGGGGCCGTCTCCCCGCTCAAGGTTACACCCACCGGAGCGGCCAAGTTCTACCGCATACGCTGACGTTACGAAGGCAGACAATTCGCCTTCAAATCTTCAATCACAGGGCCGATTTCCCCACGGAAATCGGCCCTTTTGTACATTCACCTCTCCCGTCTCTCAGCAACGTTCTGGAATTTACGGAAAGTTGCCGGTTTGAAATCCGCGGTTTTGCCGTATCCTCAAATTCGTTTTCTTTCCAAGATGAACCCCACCGTTTGTTCCTTCTTCCAGATGAGGCCGAATGCCTCCGGGGCCCACCAGAGTTGATCAGAACTCGTTGGGGCCACCGACAAGCTCAGGCCGGATCGATGATCTGTTGAGTTTCTGGGCTCAGTGGTTTTCAAACCGGCCGATTTCATCGGTTTTCACACCGTCACTGACCTCCATGCGGCTCCCCGTCTGTAGCGCCTCGGATCTTCACTCCGTGCGGAATGGAGCGGCCTGAGGCCAGTCGGCCGGATTCGCATAAGGCTGAACCGGGCCCGGCGCCGAGCGCCCATTGACCAAGATCCGGTGCATCTGCCGAGTCATGGCTCGAACCACCTTAGGCTCATCCGCCAGCCGATTGGTCCGCTCCGTCACATCGCGACCCAGATGATACAACTGAAGCTTCGGCAATCGGGCCGCCTCCTTACTTCCTGGTTTTGGATCGCTCCACCCGCCGCTGTCCGGAGTAAAGAGCAGCTTCCATGGCCCCTGGCGTAGAGCAAAGAAACCACCGTTCGAATGGTGCACCAACGCCTCGCGACCGGCCCGCGCTCGATCCCCTCGACGCAACTGAGGCAGAAAACTCACACTATCCTCGGCCGCACCCGACGGCAGACGCTGACCCAAAATATCGGCCAAGGTCGCCAGTAGATCGAGCTGACCCACCAACCGAGAACACGTCGAACCGGCCGGCACCTCAGCGGGCCATCGGACCAAGAACGGCACCCGATGGCCACCCTCGAACAAATCGGCCTTGTGACCGCGGAAACCGGCACTCGGATCATGTCCAAAGCCTCGCAACTCGCCGAGATTGGCCGCCGGCGCACAGCCATTGTCCGCCGTAAAAATCACCAACGTATTGCGGGAAATTCCGAGGGTATCGAGCGAATCAAGAATGTCTCCCACCGTCGCATCCACCTGCACCACAAAATCACCATAAGGGTTTGTTCGCGTCCGCCCGGCAAATTCCGGAGTCGGAACCGTGGGTGTGTGAGGAGAAGCCAGAGCCAAGTAGAGGAAAAACGGCGTGCCGTCTACTGCCCGCGCCCGTGCCCTCGACTCGATCCAAGACAACGCCTCCCGTCGAAACCGCGGATGCACCTCCTCATGCCGGAAATCCGGCCCAATCACCCCAGCCCGCCACATTTTTGGCCCGGGACTGGCCGCCACACGGTCCACCGGCACCGTCGTTGAGCGATCCTGACTCAGAAAAACAAACGGAGGCATATCCAGCGAAGCGCTGATTCCCAGAAACCGGTCAAACCCATGAGATAGTGGGCCACCGCCAAAGGATTGAGCAAAATCTACCTCCTCCAATTTGGGACCCGTGCGCACCCAATCCACACCCAAGTGCCACTTCCCCACCATGCCTGTTGCATACCCCTGACCCTGCAAAAATCCCGCCACCGTCAACCGACCGGGTTCGATCAGAGCTGGATCGTACCCATGCAGCACACTCGACTTGAGTTTCCCCCGCCAAGAATAGCGCCCCGTCAGCAACGTATAACGGCTCGGCGTACAAACCCCAGAAGCCGAATGAGCATCAGTGAACGTGCGTCCCTCACGAGCCAGCCGATCAATACCTGGAGTTTTCCAAGCGCACTTTGAATTCAGACTCGAGACATCCCCGATTCCCATGTCATCGGCCAAGATGACGATCACATTCGGCCGAGACGCAGGTGCTAAAGCAGCACGGCCAATCCCCACGAAGCCCAGAAAGCCCACCACCCCAAAGAACCACCTCTGGAGCCAAACTAAACACCAACCCGGCCCCCGACCGCGCAGCCAAAAAAGAGATCGCATAGGAAGATTCTCCACGTTGCCCATCGCCCCTCCCTTTGACCAGCCCCGTATACAGCCCCACGCAAGTGACAACCCGAAGCAGGGACGGACCGCTCGGAGATCGGTCCCTACCTCGGAAGTCATTCCCACCGCATCCACCCCTCACCTCAAGTGGGAAAGGGCCGCATAAGGGACAGGCTCCAAAGCGACCTCGGAGGTCTTCGGGCGACATCCCCGGATCCTGCCACAAACTCAGCCCCACCCGGGAACCTCCGAGGTAGGGCGATTTCTCCGAAAGCGCCACTCCGGCGAACATGACAAAGAAGCGCCACTCTCCCGGGCAGGCACTCTCAACGGTCAGCACCACGGGGCCAGTGCCAGGGGGACGGACCGCTCGGAGATCGGTCCCTACCTCGGAGGTCATCGGGAAAGGGCCGTATAAGGGACAGGCTCTAAAGCAACCTCGGAGGTCTTCGGGCCACATCCCCGGTTCCTGCCACAAACTCAGCCTCACCCGGAAACCTCCGAGGTAGGGCGATTTCTCCGAAAGCGCCACTCCGGCGAACATGACAAAGAAGCGCCACTCTCCCGGGCAAGCACTCTCAACGGTCAGTGCCACGAGGCCAGTGCCAGGGGGACGGACCGCTCGGAGATCGGTCCCTACCTCGGAGGTCATCGGGAAAGGGCCGCATAAGGGACAGGCTCTAAAGCAACCTCGGAGGTCATTGGGGCCGCATAAGGGACAGGCTCCAAAGCGACCCAGCGGCAGCGGGTCGGGGCGAAGCGAGCATTGGAACGTCAACACCCTTACCTCCCTCGCGCACAGCGCGAAAGCTCCTCCTTTCCAGAGCCTACTCAGCGAGCGGAGGCCTGATACCGCGGAGCCCACCAAAAACCGTAGCGGAGGGGTGTCGGGCCGGAGCGAGCCTTGGAGGCGAACACCCCAACCCCCTCGCGCAAAGCGCGAAAGCTCCTCCTTCCCAGAGCCTACTCAGCGAGCGGAGGCCTGATACCGCGGAGCCCACCAAAAA
>CAMDDW010000002.1:0-132791 GCA_945893185.1 Akkermansia muciniphila
TCACGTTGATGGCCGCCTGATTGACGTTGTTGCCAACGCCGCCGCCGCCGACGCCGCCGCCCCCTTGTCCACCGCCGCCGCCGCCGCCTTGGTTTTGCAACCCGGTGGCGATCGATCGGACATCGGACACCTCGACGTGGGCCTGGCGGCCGCTCAACGTCGTGATTTTCGGCGCTGAGAGCAGGTCTACGCCATCGCGCTGTTCGAGAGCGCGGATGACCACTTTGAACTGAGGATCGGTGAGAATTCCAGTCAAGCTGAAGACTTCAGGAATCTTTCCGCTGTCGGCCGTGGTGTTGCGCAACCCAGAGGTAACCAACTGATCGTTGGCTCCAGGAGGGGTCAATCCCGCGAGGCTGGTTCCGGGGAATTGACCAGGGGCGGGGAAACCATCTTCAGAGCCGTTATTGGCAGTGGAGGCTGGACCCTTGTAGCTCGGTGAACTGCCGCCAGAAAGACCGAGGCGACCGCCTCCCATCAGGACGTTGCCCAAGAGCCAATCAAATCCGATGGCCTTGCTGTCGGTTTGGTTGATTTCTGCAAACCGGGCTTCGATCTCCACCTGAGGAGGCGCAACATTGAGAATTTGGATAGCCTTCTCGATAATATCCAGATCCGAGAGCGTCGCACGGACAAAGAGGATGCCAACGCGGTCGTTGAAGAACAGGGCTTTCTGATCCTGCTCCCACGGAGCGACGCCGTTCGGATAAACACCGCCCATACCGCCACCCATACCGCCGCCCATGCCGCCCATGCCGCCCATGCCGCCCATGCCACCACCCATGCCGCCCATGCCACCCATACCGCCGCCCATGCCGCCCATGCCGCCGCCGCCCATACCACCGGCACCACCGGCGCCTCCGGGCATGATGGTCATTGGGAAATTCAAACCACAGGCCATGAAGAACTGACGAACAACGACTTGAATGTTGGCCGTGAGGTTCGTGCGGGTGACACCGGTGATTCCAGAACCACCCATACCACCACCGCCCATACCACCGCCACCACCGCCACCACCCATACCACCACCCTGACCACCACCGCCGCCACCACTGACTTCGACGCGCGGGATCGTGAAGACACCACCACCACCACCACCTTGTTGGCCACCACCGCCGCCACCGCCGCCGCCGCCGCCGCCACCCTGACCTCCACCACTTTGAGAGGAAACCGCCGCGGGACTTATGCTGGTAACACTTTCCAAACCTTCCATAAAGGTATTGGGATTAACACGCCACCAACGAGAATGCAGCTGCGTTGCTTCAGGAAGACGCTGACGGAACATGATACCCCATTCTTCCACGGAATATTTTAGAGGCCTCTCGGCTACTTTGGTAATAATATCTAGGACATCGGCCAGGCGAAGATCACGGAGGGCCGGGTTGATCCGCACCGGAATGGTGTTGAGGTCTAGGGGCTCAGCCGCCTGCTGGGATTGCTGGGCAGCACCGGTCGCGGGATCTATTCCGCCGAAGCCCGGGGTTGAAAGAGGCTGGTCTGCTTGCGAGTTGACAACATAAGCAATGCCCTTCTTCTCGGGATCTCGGAGACGGGTCTGCTCATCTAGGTACTTGACGACCTCACCTAACGGCAGGCCATCGAATTTGATTTCATTGATACGGATGGTATCAAGCTTGTGATAAATGGCTTGGCGGCCGGATCCAGTATGAACCCGATTAGTTTTGGCAAATGGATTGGAGATCGGCAACTTGGACTTCGGTTCTTCCCAATACTGCTCCACTTCCAAAAGCTTGTCCTTGTCGGTCAAGAGCTTCTCGCGATGGGCTCGGGTGTACTTCGACTCGCGGATGATGTTCAAGTACTGGTACGCAGCGCCGTTGTCCGGGTCGAGCTTGATTGCTTCCTTAAGTTTGGTCTCAGCGCGTTCAAAGCTACCCATCTCGAAGGCCAACTTGCCGTCTTGGACAGCGATGGCGGCCGCTAGCTTGTTGGTCTTGTCTTGACCAATGTAGCTCAAGGCTTCTTCAGAGGGAACCCGGCCGACCAAGTTCATCAAGCGTTGATCGTTCTCGCGCTTGAAGTTCTTGGCCTTGACGTGGTTGGGGTCGACCTTGAGCAAGCGCTTGACCTGAAGGTCAGCCTCCTTGTAGTCGCCCGCCTTGGCGGCTGCATAGGCCAAAGCCAAGCGACTGGAAGTAAAACCCTCAATCGTTATGCCGCGCTCCTTTTCGACGTTAGAGCCCAATTCCTCGGTCAAGTTCCATGCATCTTCGTAGGCTTTGGCCGCGGAAGTCAGATCGCCCTGCTTGGCAGCAGTGGCGGCAGCCTCCAGCGTCTTACGCAAGACAATGGCTTTTTCTTCGCGCCGTACGGCGATCTCACCGGCTTCCTGCGCCACGGCGCGGGTGGAGACGGAATCGAACGCGGCAATGAGTGCGACGAGACTCAGGATCTTCGAGACTTTCGTCATGGGGTTCTTCACGATTTGGACTAAAATGGACATGCAACGAGCCGATTAGGGAAATTACCTCGCCACGGTGGTACGCACGGAATTGGGAGCGGACACTACTAGTTCATCTTTCTCGATGGCAACAATCTTGTAGACCGCGCCGGAGAGACTGATGGTTTCACCAACACGCTTTTGTGGAAAATCACGCCGATCAGCCTCGTAACGGAGGTCGGCGGAGTAACTTTGAGTGCGGCGAAAATTCTTGCCTTTGGTTAGGTTAAAGGCCTCCCGGGTGGCCATGAGTTCGCAGACAAAATTGGTGGGAGACTCCTTCGGACCCTGAAACTCAAGGAGTCGGAAAAGTTGGTCTTTGTTTTCCGATCCTACGGCCACGGACTCCACCATGGCGCGGCGACCATTGACCGCTTTTTCATAGTCGCGGCGAGCGGAGAACTGGTAACGAGGCGACTCAGGAGTTCCAGCAACCTGTTCAAAAGCAATTTCCAAAACGAGATCGTGGGGGGCAACGTAGACCAAGCCGGAGGCCCCGGTATTAGGACGCGGCTTGGAGGGCTCCAAACGTCCACTGGCCGCCCGAGTCCAAGTGATGGGGTTGAACGTGTAGTGGTCTTGAGCTGCCAAAACCGTCGGAGTGCGTTGCGAGACCCGCGTGAGGGATGTTTGCGTCAGATTGGTCTCGAGATTTTCTGGGACCAGAGGTTTCTGCTTGGCTCCTGCGAGCTGCTGCAGGGCGGTCTCCAGATACGATCGGACCTGGGCCACGGAGAAGACGAGGGAAATCGCCAGACCAGCGACGGCCAGAAGGACGACTCCCAGAACTAGCTTCTCGTAATGTTTCTTGATGAATTCCATAGGTTCCCAGAATTGCGGCCTAACGGCGGGTCGCCTTCGGAGCCTGAGTTGCTGTCGGGGGAGACGCGAGACGCACCACCTCAAAGCCTAGGGTGACCTTGATGGGTTTCTGCTCGAGAACGATATCACCCACCTTGCCCGACGGCGCTGGGGCGGTAGGGTTGCCTGGGGCGAGAGGCATGGTCCCCATTCCCGGCCGCAGTCCGTAGCGGCTCATCATGGCCATCATGCTGGACGCTGGATTGACCGGGGCGGCCTCAGCAGAATCAGAACCATCGGAGGAAGGTCGGTCTACGTTGAGTGTCTTGAGAACGTACGCGTTGGAGGCACCCACAAACCGGGTCAGCACTTCCCCCAACTCAGAACTGAAGCACTGGAATTGCACCTCATAGGGATGGATGCCGGCACCGATCACCGTATTGGTGCTGACCTTCTTGGAGAGGATGTCACCAGAACCGGCCAGCTCATTGGTACCGATGGCCGATCGCTTGATGTGCACCAGCGAGTGAATCTTCGAAGCAAAGAGAATTTCCGTAAATTCACGTATGTCTGTCACGGCCAATACCAAGGGTTGGAGAGTGCTCGGAGGCAGACGCAGTTCTCGGCGCTGGGTATTGAAGGTGAAGTTATACTTAGAGGCCGAACCAGAGGTGGAATCGGCTCCGGTGGGCAATTTGACACCCTTTCGCTCGGCAGAACGTTCTAAATCGCTGATGGTTCGGGTCAGCAATGCCTTGAAGGATGCGTCATCCATAACCCCTACTGAGGGATATTGGGAAAAGGTTGCTAGAGCCTGAGACTTGAGAGTATTGAAGCGGACTTGCTCAGCTTTCGCTAAATCGATGTTCTTAGCATTCGGGTAGGGTTCCCGTTTGACGAGCGTATCGTATTCGTTTTTCTTGGCCTCGAGTTCTCCGGTGGCTGCCTCAGCCTCTGACTGCGCGGAGAACAGGTAGACCGCCCCGCCAATGAGCAGGGCTGCCGCCACAGTCAAGCTGATGACGAAGGCTAAATTGCGCTTGATCCAAGACATATCAGAGCTTGATGGGACGCTTGAGCTTGAGCTTCAGGGGGAAGGTGAAGGTCGCAGTGGTATCATCGACCTGCTCAAGATTGCCGGAGAGCTGAGTCTCCGACGCATCGAATAGCGGACTGGCCTTGGCCATTTTCTCGAGATCGTAGGCGATCTGACCATTGGCCTCTTGCTTCACTTTCTGGAGATTGACTGCCCGGATGCTTAGGTTCACCACGGCAACCTCATTGGTTGAGACGGCTGACTTAGGCTTGGCAGCCCCACCGCCGGCCGCACCGCCTTCGGCCGCGACGCCGGCTTCACCACCTTCACCCGGGGCAACTGCTGATTTCGGGAGGAGTCCGTAACGCATCATGAGCTCTCTGCTCATTTGCATGGGCTTTGGAGCATCATCTTCAGCGGCAGCCACCTCGGGCTTGGGAGGTTCGGTCGAGTAGAACGTGTCCACCCAAATGCCTACCGGAACACCCAGTTTCTGGGAAGCTTCTGCCTCGGTCGCCTTCAGGATGCTACGAACCTCGGTGAGGATGTCGGGCCAATAACCGCGTTCAGAGAGCCAAGCTCCGAGTTGGTCGGTCTGCTTGTGAACGTCGGAAAGCTTCACTTCTTCGCTCTTGAGCGAAGTTTCTACGCGGGCCAGAGGTTCGACCTTTTCGGAAATTGTGGCTAGACCCTCTCGGTGAACCGCGGCCACCTTGCTGTAGAAGAATCCAGCAGCCCAAACACCGGCGGCGGCCACAAAGGCGGCAGCCACAAGGAAGGGTTTCTTGGAGTTGAAATCTTGGCGTGCCTTGGAGCTCTTGGGTAAGAGGTTCAGTTCGACCGGGCAATCGGCGATGTTCCGCAAGCCCAGACCCACCGCTTCGCCGAAGAAAGACGCGGTTTTCTCTAGCTCTTCGACATTCACCGACGGGTCGATCTGAATGTTGCGAAACGGGCTGAAATACTCGACAGGCAGATTGAGCTTTTCCTGAAAAAACTCGGCTGAATAGGCCATCACCGAGCCACCACCGCACAAATAAACCCGCTGAGGAGCCGAGCCACCTTGCTGGGTCCGGTAAAACTGCACCGTCTGATTGACCTGCATGTGCAGGCGAGTCAGGACGTTCCGGGCGACCTTCGAAACCGCGGCCACCTTCGCATCATCAGGTTCCTCGTAAGCACCGCCTAAACTAACGAAACCTTGGGAAATCTTGAACTTCTCGGCCTCAGCGAACGGGGCCTTGGATTCGACCGAATATTCTTGAGTAATGGTGTTGGCACCGACTGGAACCGTGCGGACGTAAAACTTGTTTTTCTCGAAGAGGAGGACGTTGCTGGTTTTAGCTCCGATATCGATCAAGAGGCTGCAGCCCTCGACATCTGCGTAGTTGTAACGGAAGGCGTTGGCCAATGCGGCCATCGACGCATCCACCACTTCCATCTTCAGACCCACCGATTCACCCACCGCAAAGAGCTTTTCAACCACCTCGGCCTTGATGGCCACCAGAAGCACCTCACGCGCGCCGTCGGCCGCGGTGCCCAAAATCTGATGGTCCCAAGCACTTTCGGTCAGCGGGAAGGGAACGTTCTGCTGGGCCTCGTACTGGATGATCTGAGAAATCTTCGAGGCGTCTACCGGGGGCAGTTTGACAAATTTGGAGAAAACCTGATACCCCGGGGCAGAGATATTGGCTTGACGGGAAACAAAACCACCTTCGGTCAGAAGCTCACCCAGGGCGCGCTTGAGCACACCATCGCGGGCAGCATCTTGGGAGCCGGGGAGCCCGAGGGCGCGGACGCCAAAGCGGAGGAGCTTCAAACCGCCGCCGTCGGCGGGTTCGAACTCGGCGATCTTCAGGGTGCCAGCCCCGAAGTCGATCCCCAAAAATGTTTTAGCTTTTAGCATTTTGGCTGTGAGCGCGATTCACGTGAAAATTTTAGCCCTCCAAGGACTAAAAAACGCTCGAGCGAGGCATACCTAGCGGCGAGCGATCACAGATGTAGTGGTGTAGCTAAAGAAAGCAGATGGAAGGGTCAAACACAAAAGTCGGTAGTTGGGCGAAACTTGTTCACATCTGTTGACGCAACCTCAGCGGATCCACCTCTGGGATAGGGCTCCGAATCAGTTGAGTCGCTCTTGGAGACTGTGCATCGGAAATTCCCCGAGATCGCTCACCACCCAAGTAGCCCCGGCCGTTCGGAGTTCGTCTGGCGAACCGCCGCCGGTGCAAACCCCAAGGCTCTGGGCTCCGATGGCTTGGGCGCATTCAACGTCTCGGTGGGTATCGCCGATCACCAATATTTCGGGACCTTCGAGACGGCGTCCGAGATGACGCGAAGCCCGGTCGCGGGCGATGCGGGCCAATTGGTTGCGGTCGTCGTGATCGTCGGCAAAGGCACCGCACATCCAGTCTCCCCAAAGAGAATGAGCCCCGAGCTTAATCTTGGCTCCAAGGCGAATGTTGCCCGTCAGGAGGCCTAGGGCGGGAGGCTCGGAGAGCTGTTTTAGCGCCTGGATAAATTGGGGAACCCCTGGGCAAATCTCACCCCGATTTTCTTGAAGACGATGATCGAGCAGAAAAACATAGGCATCGAGGAAATGCCGAATGTCCCAGGAGCGACCTTGCAGGCCATTGCTCAGGAAGAACTCCCGGACTAATGCCGTATCGGTCCGACCATGGAAGCGGGTGCGCTCGGCCACGCCGGCCACGCCGTAAAGCAGTTCGGCCGTCCGACCGAAGGCATGCACGCCAGCCCCTCCGGTTCGGATGAGGGTGCCGTCAATGTCAAACAATACCAATCGGGTCATGAAGATTTGCGAAATGAATTCCAGATCCAACGGAAAGCCAGGGCCTCAGCTCCAGCGACCCGCTTCGATTTCAGGCCAAAGAGGATTAAGATCGGGATCGGCCAAGGCCATCGATTTGACCGCGGCCGGGTGCTTGGTGAGCTTCAATGCTTTGCCGAACCACTCGGCCGCGAGATCAATCCGCTCTGATTGGGAGCAATAACAGGCCAAATCGTAAGGGATCTCAAAGGCCCTGGGCCAGCGACGCTGAATTGGCTGAAGCAGGTCGTAGGCTTCGACGGTGCGTCCCAACCAGTGCAACGCCTGGGAACGGTAGAGCCACCCCCACAACTCATCGTGGGCGACCTCCATGAGGACCTGGGCAATTCCCAGAGCGTCATCATGGCGCTTGCAGGCACGGGCCGCGTGGAAACGCAGCTTGAGCACCTCAGGCAGGCGCTGGGCCGGAGCAGGAAGGCGAGAAATCTCCGCCTCGGCCTCAGCCGCCAAACCGAGTTCAAACCAGCCTTGCGCAGCGCGGACGCCGTGCTCGACTTGCAAATTATTGGAGAGGGAATCGTTCACCGACAGCCTTTGACCTTACAAACCTCTCGGACGGATTTGAAGTCCCAAGCTCGGAAACGGTTGAGATTGAGAGTTTTTCTGCAGTAACGGAGCTTGAGCGCGCCCGATGCAACTGATTCTCCCGCTCATTGCCGCCATCGCCTTCGCCGCCGGTTCGTTGGTCTTTAAGCGGGCCTTCGCGGAGGGGGCGTCACTGTCCCATGCGGTTGTAGTTAACAATGTTATTCTCGGTGTGCTATTCCTGCCACTCATGGCCTGGGATCCCCACCCTATACCTTGGGATCGCCTGCACCTGCCCTTCCTGACTGCGGCCACCTTTATCGTAGGGCACTTGTTCAACGTGGCGGCCCTGCGGGTGGGCGATGTGTCCGTGGCGACGCCCCTGCTTGGGGTGAAGGTGGTGTTTGTGGCCCTGATTGCTCGTTTTGTGTTCGGGTGGCCTCTGTCGGGAGGTCAATTGACGGCGGCGGCTCTGACGAGCGCTGGGGTCTTGATTACCGGACTCACCGATTTGAAACCCGGTCGCCGAACCGGATGGACCACACTGCTGGCCCTAGGATGCGCGGGCGCCTTCGCGGTGACCGATGTCCTGATCCAAATCTGGGCTGCGGAATTCGGGGTGCTTAACTTCCTGTCCCTGCTGTTCGGGGCTTTAGCTCTCGAATCCATCCTAGTACTGCCGCTGTTGGGATTCCTAGCCCGTCCGGAAACCAGACCTCTGCCTATTTTCCAGCAAGCCACCCGTTCCCTGAGGGCTCCTCCAAGGGCTTGGCGTTGGATCGGTTTAGCGACAGCCTTGTCTGCCATTCAGGCTCTGATCATCACCGGCACCATCGCCACCTGGCGGGATGCCGCAGGGGTCAATGTCGTCTATGGAACCCGGGGACTGTGGAGCCTAGCCTTGGTTTGGTGGGCTGGCTCCTGGTTCGGTAACGCGGAACGTCAGAACTCCGGACCCCGAGTCCTCTTAGCACGGGCCACCGGAGGCGCGTTGATCTTGGCGGCAATCGTCTTGGCCCTGCGTACAGCTCCAATGAGGCCGATGCCGGGCGGGTGATTCGCCGCCCGGATGGCCAGAAGTTGTCGGCCTTTCCTTAAACCCTGTCCGGGGTAACCGCCCAAGGTCCGATCAAGATCAAGGAGCGCTGCGGACCAGCTTCCACACCTCGCCCTTGCCCGGGGTGAGGCCAATGTTTCCGTTGGTCAACACGTAGAGCTCGCCCTCGTTGTCTTCACCAAAGCCAATGATGTACGAAGCCACCTTGGAAGGGGTGCCCAACTGCAGGGGTTCCACGGTCCATGGGCCCGGACCAGACTTGGGGCGATGGGCCACCAGCAAAGTCCCGCCGGGAACTCCCCAGATCCGACCCCAATCGCCAAACACATAGTCTCCGGTCAATTCCGGCAGCGCTTTGCCTCGATAAACAAACCCACCGATGACGCTAATACCATAGGCCTCAGGGTCCTTCTTGAACCCGTTCCGGTTCTTGTAAACGGCCACGGGATGGACGAAGGACTCGCCATGAAGACCGGTCTGCGGAACTTCGGGCAAGGGTTTGTCGGCGGCCTTCGGATTGAAGCCGATGAATCCCTCACGCAAGCGCCATCCGTGATTGCCCCCTTTTTGAATGACGTTGACCTCTTCCCACAGGGTTTGGCCGACATCGGCCGAGTAGAGGGCGTGATCACCCCCGCGGTCAAAGGACAGGCCCCAGGGATTACGAATACCGTAAGCCCAAATCTCCGGGCGGGCTTTCTTGCCGTCGGCAAACGGATTGTCCTTGGGGATGCGGTGTCCCTCGGGAGTGTTGATGTCGATGCGCAGGATTTTGCCCAGGAGCGTGTCGAGGTTCTGTCCGTTGCCGAGGTCGGGCCGCTTGCCATCATCGTTGCCATTTCCTCCATCGCCCACACCGATATAGAGGAAACCCTCAGGCCCAAAGGCCATCCGACCCCCGTTGTGGTTGCTGTAAGGCTTGTCGATCTCCAGGCGAAGGATCTCCGTCGCCGGATCAATAGTGAAAGGCTCTCCTGGGGATGCGGTGAACTCCGAGATGCGCAGGGTGCAATCCCAGTCGGCCGGGGCGGACGACCGGCGGGGAGCGGTGTACGAGATGAACACCCGATGGTTCTTCTGGAACTGGGGGTGCAAGACTAGGCTCAGTACTCCGCGCTCATCGAAGGCCCCATGGTTGAGGGAACTGAGCCGGGGCGTGAGGGTGAGGACCGGGCTTTCGCGCAATTGTCCGGTCTTATCCAGGAGTCGGATGAAACCCGGCTGATCGACGATCAACGCCTGTCCATCCGGCAGGGACACATAGGACAACGGCGATGTCAGGCCGCCAGCGACCCGGGTGAGGGAAACCTGGGGGGCCGCTCGGAGGCTAACCGCTCCCAAGAGGGCCAGAGCAAAGGCAAGGCAGTGCGACGACATAGTACAATAATAGAGGTTGGAGCGAATTATTTCAATCTTGCCCTTCTTTGCCATCGACGCAATCGGACCGACAAGCGGCATTGACCGGGAGGCGATCTGGGCGATGGATTGTGACCGTCATGAGTTCGTTCCCCGCACCGGCCCCGGCTTCACCGTCTCCCAAGGATTCAGACCCCAACTTGCTGGACCGTTTGCTGGAGGCCAATGTGCTCCCCGATCCGGTGATCCGATTCGGTATCCGCCGACTGTTGCGGGAGCGATTGGCCGAAGAGGACGCCCACGGGGATGTCGAGGCACAGCGGGCTCACCGGATGCGGTTGATCCGGGAGCTGTCTGAGTTGCCGATCGCCATTGAGACCGCGGCAGCCAACGAGCAGCATTATGAGGTTCCCACGCGCTTCTACCAACTGTGCCTCGGTCCACGCTTTAAATACTCGAGCTGCTACTATCATACCTTTCAGGAAAGCCTGGCCGAGGCCGAGGACATCATGCTCGCCCTCACTTGCGAGCGCGCGGGTCTGGCCGACGGGCTAAACATCTTGGAGTTGGGTTGCGGCTGGGGATCGCTCTCGCTCTGGATGGCCTCGCAGTACCCCAGCGCCCAAATCACCGGCGTGTCCAACTCTCGCACGCAGCGGGAACACATCGAAGGGGAGGCCCTCCGTAGAGGCCTCAAAAACCTGAAGATCATCACCTGTGACATGAACCACTTCGAGCCCCCCGGTGGCGATGGGCAGTTTGACCGGGTCGTCTCGGTGGAGATGTTCGAGCACATGAAGAATTACCGGCGACTCCTGGCCAACATCGCCCGATGGCTCCGGCCTGATGGACGTCTGTTCGTCCACATCTTCACCCACCGGGAGTATGCCTACCACTTCATCCCCCGAAGCCCGAGCGACTGGATGGCCCGCTACTTTTTCACCGGGGGCATTATGCCCAGCGACGATTTGCTGCTCTACTTCAACGACGACCTGCGGCTCGAAGAGCATTGGGTGGTGAACGGTCGGCATTACGGTCGCACGGCCAACCAGTGGCTGGAGAACATGGATACCCACGAGACGGAAGTCCGAAGCATCCTCGCCGCAACGTATGGCGCAGACCAAGAGACCCGTTGGTGGGTCTATTGGAGGGTCTTCTTCATGGCCTGCGCCGAGCTGTGGGATTTCCAAGATGGAAACCAATGGCACGTCAGCCATTACCGCTTTGCCAAAGTGGCGACCGCGGCACCCAGACCCACCGTCGGCTAAAGGCTACGCGCTGGCGCTGGTGTAATGGCGCAGCGAGAAGCGCCAGAAAAGTTCGCTGACCACGAAACAGGCCACGCCCATGCCCAACAGGGCGAGCCATTCCCACGGGGATGCCAGACGCTGAGCCAACAGCTTGGCGGGGACATTGGAGACCAACAGCATGGGCAAGACCCAGGTGAAGACGGCCCGATAGGCTCCCCGCGGGAAGGCCTCCGCCGGAAGGCGCGCAATATTGAAGAGGTTGTAGTACCCCCAGACGATGCCCTGAGCCCGGACTGTCCAAAAGGAGATGCAAGCCAGAAGGAACATCAGCGAGTAGTGGACGCTCAGGCCCGCCAGGCACACCACCGCGAAACCCAACCATTGGGCCAATGTCGGTACTCGTCCCAACTGGGCCAGCGAATAGACGATGACCACCAGACCCATCAGGGCATTGATAATGTTGCCGATCTCGAACTTTTTCACCGAGATGAGGAAGCGCGTGTTCACCGGCTGCAGGAGCAACAAATCGAGAGTCCCCTTGCGGATCAATTCGGAAAGATTGGATAAATTGGTGACAAAAAGGGTGTGGAAAAGCTGCTGGATGAACTGGTTGCAGCCAACCAGCAAGACAACCTCCCACCGCGACCAGCCGGCGATCTGGTCGGTATGCCCGTACAGGACGGTCATGAAGGCCAGTTGAAGTCCGAACCACAGGGCCTCGACAACGATCCAGAGGAGAAAGTTCACCTTGAACTGCATCTCGTGGATCAACGAGTAGCGGATCAGCGCGGCATAAATGCCGGCGTAGCGAGAGAAGGAGGGCATGCAGGTTATTGGTTCAGCCAGCGCCTCAGCCACCGACCGCGGTGTATTTTCGCAAGCCGCGAGACCAGATGAACCGCGCAATCAGGAAGGCCACCCCCACCCAGGCCAACTGCAAAGCAAAACCCTGCCACAAATCCGCGCCCTGGATGCGGCCCAAATAAACGCCCACCGGAAAATAGAGAAGGTACGGGTAGGGGGACCAGAGCAAGAGTCGGTGCAATCCATCCGGAAGGATGGCCAACGGGAAGAGGTGGCCACTGGCCAGGAACTCGAAGGCGAACTGGATGAAGATGAAGGTGCTGACATCGAGCACCCAGAACGACAAGAGCGCCACGGTGTAGGCGATGAAAAACTGCAGAAGCCCCGCCATCAACACCGACAGCGGCGCAAGAATCCACCTCAAGGGCTCGGCCGGACCCACGAGGTACTCCCGCTGAAAGAACAAAAAGAAGGCCACCGGGATCAGGGCCACGCTGGTGTAAATCACGCGTCCGGAAAGGTAGAGGCAGAGCCGGTAGGCCAAGAAATCGAGCGGCTTAAGCAGGAATTGGCTGACGGCCCCGTCTTTAATATCGGCGGCGATCTGCCAGTCGTCTTCGGCGACGGCGGTAATGGCATCCACCACGGTGACCAACAAGTAGTAGCTCACCATTTGGGCCAGCGTGTAGGCACCGATGGCCGTGCCGGCCGGTTTGTCGGCATAAATCGCCTCCCAGAGAAAGAGCGTCGCCGCCAAAGGGACTAATCCAAAGGCGGCCCGAAACAAGAAGTTAGTCCGGTAGACCAGTGTGTTCTGAATACCCATGGAGAGCACATGACCGTACTTGCTCCAGAAATGGGTCGAGGGCGTGGTCGGTGTCGAATTATGGGTTACGGGTGTCATCACTGTCCCTCGCCCGAGGCGCCCCGGTGGACCTCAGCCGCCAAAAACAGGACGAGATGACGGAGGCGGGCTTCCGGTTGGACGGTCTCCAAGATCATTTGCCGAGCCGCGGGATTGGGCAGCAGGAGAGCAGCGATAAGGTCGGCGAAGCGGCTCGGGTTCTTGATGCGCCTCAGTTCCTGAATGCAGTCTTCGACCCGTGTCTCCGATTTGGCCTGACCGCCTGAGGCCAGTTGCCAAATGAGGTCCAGTGGCACCGGCTGATCCTGACGCAGGCGCACATCGATCAGGTCTAGGCTGCGGTTGACCAGAGCAAGCACCTCCGGGGACCTGTCCACGTCCTCCTTAATTGGAGTGATGAGGTGCGTGCGGAAGGGCCGGGTTTGGACGATCCGACCCAAGCGGACCCGGATAAGTCCTTGCAGCACGAGGTTGGAAGTTCCGTTCGGGGTTTGGACCGAGGCCCGGACTAGTCCGAGGGTGGCGATCCGGCAGGGGGACTCTCGCTTGGCGTCGGTCCGCTGCATCGCCAGGCAGAACATCCGATGAGTCTCTAGCGACTCGGCCAGCATCTCCCGATAGCGGGGTTCGAAAATAAACAGGGGCATCATGGCCTGTGGAAACAGGCTGGCCTCTCCCAGGATCATTACCCCCATTCGGTCGGGTATTAACATGGGCTCACGGTAAAGTGGGCTCCAGCCAACGCAAGGCGGGCCCTTGCTTGGAGATTGAATGTCCGGACTGATTCAGTGTCTATTGATACAGCGACCGGGAATTCTTTCGGCCGTCCAAACCTAACTGATCAATGAAATCCAAACTCGTTCCCGCGGTGCTGGTACTTATCTGCCTGGGCCTCGGCACCGGATGGTTTCTGAACTCGAAGAAGGCTGAAGAGACTCGGATCCAAATGGAGGGTCAGCAATCTGCCCTGTCCAACGATCTGGTGGCCACGACGGGCAAGCTCACCGAGCAAGTGCGGGTGAATGCCACCCTCGAAACCAATCTCAGCCAGCGCATCGAAGACCTGAACACGGTCTCCAACAAGTGGGTCGCTACCTCCGGAGAACTGACCCGCACTTCCGCCGAGGCAGCAAAGGCGGCGACCGCGGCCAAGACTGAGATCGAGCGCTGGGACAAACAGATTTCCGATCTAGAGGGAGAGAAGGATGACCTGACCAAAAAGATGGGCGAATTGACCGGTCAAATCGGAGGTCTCGAGAACCAAATCAAAATCACCGAACGGAAGCTCGCCGCCAGCGAGGGGGACCGTGAAGCCCTCAAGAAGGAGCTCAAGCGGCTCATCGCTGAAAAAACCGACCTTGAGAAAAAGTTCAACGACTTGGCGGTCCTCCGCGATCAGGTGCGCAAGCTGAAGGAGGAGCTCAACATCGCTCGCCGACTCGACTTCATCCGGCGTGGGCTTTACGGCTTCGACAAGAAGGGCGCTCAACTGTTTCAGGAAGGCATTCGACCCAAGGCCGCGACCAACTCGGCCACCAACGCCTACCCCTTGAAGGTGGAGGTGGGTACCGACGGATCCACCCGGGTGGAAACCGCTCCCAAGCCGTAGACCCCAACCCTTGGGGCCGACTTGAACCAATAATTCTCCGCGTTGCGGCCGACACCGTGCGGGCCCAAGCTGGTGCTATGCACGGGCAATTACAGGATTCCCACGGACGAGTCATGCGAGACCTTCGGGTTAGCGTGACCGATCGCTGTAATTTCCGCTGCTTGTACTGCCTGCCCGAGACCGAAGAGGCCGCGAATTTCTACCGCACTCGCTACGATGGCCTGCGGAACCCAACCCCGGCCAACCCCCCGGCCAACCTCTCGGCCACCCCTATTCATCGGGAATGGAAACCGAAGTCGGAGATCCTCAGTTTTGAGGAGATCACCCGGGTAGTCCGGATCGCCGTTGATTTAGGAATCGAGAAAGTCCGCGTCACCGGCGGCGAGCCTCTATTGCGCCAAGGCGTCGACCGACTGGTTGGATCGCTCGCGCAAATTCCAGGCGTCCGCGACCTGGCCATGACCACCAATGGGGCGCTGTTTGGATCCCAGGCCGCTGCCCTGCGGAAGGCCGGGCTGAACCGGGTCAGCTTCAGCATGGATTCACTAGACCGGGACAACTTCAGGAAGATGACGGGGCGAGACGGTCTGGACGGTGTGCTCGACGGAATCCGCCTGGCCCGGGAACTCGGGTTTCATCCTGTGAAGGTCAATGCCGTGGTGATCCGCGGAATGAACGACCACGAGATCCCCGATCTGGTCCGTTTCGCAGTGAAACAAAATCTGAGCCTGCGCTTCATTGAATTTATGCCGTTGGACTCCAGCCGTGCGTGGCAAAAGGGGTTGGTCGTTCCCGGTCGGGAGATTCTGGAACGTTTGCGCGGGGAGTTTAATTTGCAGCCAGTCGATGCCTCGGCCAATCCCTCAGAAACGGCGCGCCGTTGGCGTCTGGAAGGGTCTGAGGGCGAGTTGGGCATCATTGCTCCGGTGAGTGAGCCCTTCTGCGGTCACTGCAATCGGTTGCGCCTCACGGCCGACGGAAAACTGCGAACCTGCCTCTTCAGCCTCGATGAGCACGACCTCAAGCCGCTGCTGCGGGGCGGCGGCTCCGACGAAGATCTCGCCTCGTTGCTCCGAGACCGGGTCCAACACAAGGAAGCCGGGCATAAGATTGGCCAGGCCGACTTTGTGCAACCGCAACGCTCCATGAGTTGCATTGGCGGCTGAGCAGCCCGACGAAGCTCTGGACCGATTGAGCCATCGAGCAACGAACCGCCCTCTCCGGTTCGCCACGAAAAATCTTTGATGAAGGCGGCTGAGGTCAGCCCTTGGTGAGTGTTTCGTCGAGGTTGAAAAGGACACTGGCCAGGGTCGTCCAAACGGCCAATTTTCGGGTCTCCAAATCGGCCGCTTTTGGCAACTGCGCCACCTGAATCAACGCCGCTGCCGCCTTGGGGTCGGCTCGGAAACTCC
Source organism: Akkermansia muciniphila (assembly GCA_945893185.1). Classification (GTDB taxonomy): domain Bacteria; phylum Verrucomicrobiota; class Verrucomicrobiia; order Limisphaerales; family UBA9464; genus SXXZ01. The sequence goes on from CAMDDW010000002.1 coordinate 16,025, forward strand.
GCTCCTGTTGCAGGACAAAGGCCAGGAGCCGCCGTTGTTCCGCCGCGGTCGGAGGTCGGCCCACGCTCCGCGTAAAGGCGTAGTCCACGCGAGAGGCATCGTCCGGACCGCCCTCGGCCAAAATCCGCTGTCCAAAAAAGCGAGCCGCCTCGAGCAGTGTTGGCTCGTTCAGTGCGGCCAGGGCCTGCAACGGCGTATTAGTCCGGGGCCTCCGTGAGACGCAGACATCGCGGCTGGGGGCATCAAAGGTGGCTAAGGTGGGATAGGTACAAACGCGTCTCCAGAAAGTGTAGAGGGCGCGTCGATACAAGTCGGGGCCGTCGCTCACCGGCCATTCGTCCATGCCGATCTCGGGACGGAGGAATCCAATCTCCTTCCAGAGGTTGGGCACCTGCACGGGGTAGACGCTCGGGCCACCCACCTTGTGGTGCAGGAGGCCGCTAACCGCCAGAGCATGATCCCGAATCATCTCGGCATCCATGCGGAAACGAGGGCCACGCGAGAGGAAGCGATTATAGAAATCCTTCTCCTGGCGGGTGGCATCGGTCGCGGCACTTTGTCGATAAGTCGCCGACATCACGATGAGCTTCTGCAGGGCCTTGACGTCCCATCCGCTGGCAATGAACTCGGTGGCCAGCCAATCGAGGAGTTCGGGATGGGAAGGCAATTCACCCTGGCGGCCGAAGTCTTCGCTGGTCTTCACCAGACCCGTTCCAAAGCAGCGCTCCCAGAACCGGTTCACCGTGACCCGAGCCGTGAGGGGATTGGCTGGATCGACTAACCAACGGGCGAGGGTCAGGCGATTGGCCGGGAGTCCCGCTGGCAGGGGTGGGAACACCGCTGGGATGCCCGGTTGAACGACCTTCCCCTTGGTCAGGAAGTCGCCCCGGAGATGAATGTAAGTCTCGCGCGGCTGCGGATCGGATCGTTCCTGCATCACCAGCGTGGTGAACTTCTGAGCGGCGCGCTGCCGACGATTCTGCTCAAGAACAAAAAGTTCACGCTCAAGGGTTCGGACCTTCTCCGAGGCGGAGCGTTGGCTGGCTGCCAAGAGCGCCGACTGCTCGGTCGACCGTTCCTGCGAGGACCGGGAGGCGGCCACCCGCACGTCTTCAGGCAGGGGCCATTGGCGTTGGGGATCCTTCTCTGTGGTCACCGAGATACGGAATCGGCCGATGCAATGGCTGTTCCCGTGGTAATGATCGAAGCGAAAGGTGAGCCGGCTGCCCCCGCGGTATCCGGTCGGATCCTGCAACCGAGCGATGAGAAAGTGACGCTGTCCGAAGCGGGGACCAATGGACCAACCCGTCTTGGAATTACGATCGATCGCGTGCTCGGCCTTGTAATACTGCTGTTCCCAATCGGCCGTGGCGCTGCTGAAAAAGAGATTGGTGTTGGCCGGAGCGGCGCCCTTCATGGGAGCGGCGGCGAAGGAAAATTCGTCGAGGATGAAATTGCCGCTCGCGCCCCAACGACCCGGACCATTCTTCGGAAGGCTAGGATCGGGCAGCACTTCGAGCAGGACAGCCGTGATGCCTGTGAGGTCGGTCTCGGCCTCGACGGTAATGGTGTCGTAGATGGCGTTGACCCCAGTTCCGAGGAGGGATCCGTCCGGCAAGTTTGTGTAGCTGGAACCGCCGGTAGACTGAGGGTTGACGAGTTGGAGAGTGCGCCACGGGTCCGCCTTCCGAGCCACCGACTTCTCCCAAACGGCCTGAGATTTTTGAAGTTCCTTCTCGATGCGAGAAAGCTCATCCCGGGTCTCCTGCAACCGCCGAGACAAGTGCGCGTCCATGTCGGCCAGGTCTGGCTTGGGCACCTCGACCGAGGGGCCGAGACTGTAATTGCCCGAGTCGGAACTGTTGTTGAAGAAGGAGTAAAACCGGTAGTACTCCTCATGGGTGATCGGATCGTACTTGTGCGTATGGCATTCGGCACAGTTCAGGGTGAGTCCCAACCAGGCCGCGCCCACGGTTGCTACCCGGTCCTTGACCGCCTTGGTGCGATACTCCTCGGCGTCGCCACCCCCCTCGTCGTTGACCTTGGTGTTGCGGTTGAACCCCGTGGCGATGCGCTGAGCCAAGGTGGGTTGGGGCAAAAGATCACCGGCTAGCTGGTCGATGGTAAACTGGTCAAACGGTTGGTTTTTATTGAAGGCCTCGATCACCCATTGGCGGTAAGGCCAAATGGAACGAGCCAAATCTACCTGGTAACCATTGGAATCGGCATAGCGCGCGAGGTCGAGCCAGCCCCGAGCCATGTGCTCCCCGTAGTGGGGCGAGGCAAGCAGACGGTCGACGAGATTCTCAAACGCGCGCGGCGACTTGTCGGCGAGAAAGGCGCTGATCTCGGACGGTTCCGGAGGCAGGCCGGTGAGGTCGAGGGAGACGCGACGAATCAAATTGGCCCGATCGGCTTCAGGCTGTTGCTGCAGCCCTTCTTTGGCCAATCGAGCCACAATGAAGCGGTCGATGGGATTTTGAAGAGTGGCCGTCTTGGGCAGGTTTTCTGGAGGATTGGGTCGGATCGGCGCCTGGAAGGACCAATGCTTCTGGATATTGCTATCAGGCCAAATAGCACCCTCGCGGATCCAGCGGGTGAGGCTGGCAACTTCAGCCGGTGTTAATCGAGGACCTTTGGGTGGCATGACCTCATCTGGATCGGTGGCGGTGACGCGACGGATGAGTTCGCTGGTCTCGGGTTTTCCAACCTCTAGGACCACCTTGCCAGATTCGGCCGCCTGAAAGGCCGCGGCCCGGGAATCTAGGCGAAGATTGGACTTTTGCTTGTCCGGGCCATGGCATTCGAAGCAACGCCGAATTAATAGCGGCTCAATCTCGGCCGTGAAGTCGGTCGCCGCCATCGTCTGGGAAACCAGGAGGGTTCCGGTGAACAGGGCGATTGCCTCGGGAAGCAGGGGAATCTTCATGGGCTCTGGTATTGCGGCATTTTCTGGGAGACTCCCTCCAAAAGCCAGACTGGAAGAGTCCCTGATGCGGGGGAAACGCAGGACGCCGAAGGGTAAAAAGACCCGGCGGGTTACTCGGCGAAGCGACCCTTCGACCTAGAGGGAAGATCACCGCACCCAAGCTCTGTCCGAGCCGACCCGTGCGTGCGAAGCTCAGGAAGGGAGCACGGGTGCTGCAAACCGGGTTCACCGAGAAATTGTTTCTGGGGCAAAATGGTGTTTGGGGAGCGCTTCCACAATCGGGCGGATCCTCGTAAGCTTACGGCCCCACGGTGAAGCCCTCGTCCATCCTGCTAATCGCCGGTGAGCCCAGTGGCGACCAACTCGCCGCCGAGCTAGTTCGCGCTCTGCGCCGAAGGACGGGTCCTCTGGAACCCCAGTTCTTCGGGGCGGGGGGGCCGGCCATGGCGGCGGCCGGAGTGGAAATTCTCTGCGACCTGACCGCGCAGTCCGTCATCGGTCCCGCCGATGCCCTGCGGCAGTTGGGCCAGTTCCGCCGCGCGTTCCGAGAGTTGTTGGAGGCGGCCCGCGAACGAACTCCAGACGTGGTGATCGGAGTCGATTTCGGGGCCTTCAATTTGCGCTTCCTCAAGGCCATCACCGCAATGACTTCCGAGAGCTCTGGGACCTTCCAGAACTGGCGGCCGCGACGGGTGCAATTCGTGTCGCCGCAAGTTTGGGCATCGCGGGCCGGACGAGCCCGGGAGATGCCTCGAATCCTGGACCGATTACTTTCGATCCTTCCCTTCGAGAAAGAATGGTATGCCCAGAATGCACCGGGTGTGCAGGTCGACTTTGTGGGTCACCCTTTGGTCGATCGGCATGGTCTACCGCCGGCGCCCCCCTTCCGATCAGCAGGGGAGCGACCCCATCTGGTGCTGCTCCCAGGAAGTCGCACCGGGGAACTGCGACGCCACTGGCCAGTGGTGGCGGCCGCGGCCCAAAAGGTCATCGAGAAAACCGGGGCCCGATGCACACTGGTGTTGCCACAGGAAGCCGCCCGGTCGGCTCTGCCTCCGGGGATTCCTCATCCCAAAGGCATGTCCGTCCAGATCGGCAAACTCGCCGCAACCCTCGCTGACGCCGACGTGGCCATCGCCTCGACCGGAACTGTCACCCTAGAATGTGCCTGGTTCGCGGTACCCACGATCGCCCTCTACAAGACCTCGTGGAGCACTTACCAAATTGGAAAGCGGATCATCCAAGTTCCTTTTCTGGCCATGCCCAACCTCTTGGCCGGCAAGGCGGTCCTGCCGGAGTTCGTCCAAGACGCCGCGACTTCCGACGCCCTGGCTGAGGCGACCCTGAACCTCCTGACAACTCCTGGAGCGCTGATGGAGGCTCGAAAAGCACTGATCCAAGTTCGCCAGCTTCTAGGACCTCCAGGAGCCACCGAGCGAGCGGCCGACAAGATCTTGGCTGACTAGCCGGTACCTAGGGCATTGAGCTGCCACTGGGAGGACTCAGCCCTCTTTGGGTCTCCCTCAATGGCTGCTAAGAACTGATGCGCTCATCGGTGGATCCAACCGGAGGGCTGTCATCGGCGGGTCACTTTCTTACGAGCTGCCTCGAGCGTTTGACGTTCGGCCGCGGTCAAGCTGCCTATCCCATCCCGGGCGATCTTATCGAGAATTGGATCCACCTCACGGGCCATGAACTCGGCATTAGAGAGTTCTTTTGCAGGGGTCGGAGCTGAGTCAGAACGGAACGACGGCTTGATGATCTTCCCCTCGGCCGCTCGAGAGACGGGGCGGGAGGTCTGCCGCTGTTGATTCCAACGATGCCAAGCTTCGGAGAGACGATCCCACAAACTCTCGCCCCGATGATATCCGGCCTGGACCCAGAACCACCCGAAGAGCAAACCACCCAAGTGTGCAGCGTGAGCCACTCCGTCCCGCGATGGGACCACGATGAAGAACACGGCGACACCGACCGAGAAGTAAAACAAGAAACGGGCCGGAACCGGAACAATGAGGGCCAGCAGGATTCGGGCATCGGGCTCCAGCCGACAAAAAATCGCCAGGAAGGTCATGAGCCCGGCCGATGCGCCCACCACATCCGGGGAAAATTGATTCGGAAAGGCCGCGCTAATCCCCAACTGCAGCAAACCCCCCACCAGACCACCGGCCATCCAAAGGCCCAGCATTCGTCGGCCGCCAAACGCCGCCTCGATGGGGCGTCCGAACATCCAAATACCCAACCCGTTGAAGAACAGGTGAGCGAAACCGCCATGCAAGAATTGAAAGGTCAACAGCTGCCAAACCCAACCCGATTGCCACACCCGACTCGACAGTGCCCCGTACTCCTGCAACGACAGTCCCATGTAGGCCTCGGCAATGGCCTCCGCCATGAAGACCACCACCAAGGCGATGAGGAGCATCACCGTCCAAGAGAGACGGGTTCCCTGGTCCTCTTCCCGCATGTAGTCCCGATCTGAGAGCATTGCGTTTAACGATAGTCTGGGCTGGGCCCATTTTCCAATGCGGATCCACCTGCACCGCATTCACCGCGTTCACCGCGTGCTGCGCTGGAGATTCCGCTGAAGAGCGAGGGCGAGGGCCAAGCCTCCGATGAAGCCACCAAGGTGGGCTAGATGAGCAATAGGGCCCACCACAAAGACGGCACCCAAGGCGCTAAGGACAATGCCACCCAACAGGACAAACTTCGCCCGGATCTCCATAGGAATGACGAAGAATAGCAACACCCTCAGACGTTCCTCAGAGTGCAACGCTCCGAGGGCCGCCAATAGGCCGCACAATCCCGCTGATGCACCCACTACGGGTCCTCCAAAGGAATCCGGCATCATCCAAGCACCCGCCACGTGGAGAATACCGCCCAGGGTTCCGCTGACGAGGTAGAGCAGGAGGAAGCGCCACCGCCCGAGGGTCGTTTCCATGACAGGACCCAATGAGTGCAGCAGAAGGAGATTCATGGCCAAGTGAATCCACCCCCCATGCAGGAACTGAAAGCTCAGGCATTGCCACCAGGCTCCCCGTTGCAACCCTTCGAGGCTCAGGGCATGATTCAATTCAAACCAGCGCTTGCGGCCCGGATCAACCCGGTAGAGCCATTGCTCATAAGCAAAGAATGCCAGATTCAGCGCAATCAACACCCGCGTTGCACCTCGCTCCAACGGCAGCGGCTCCCCGCGCGGGGGCGGCAAGGGGGGCGGCGGATTCATGGCTGTGTGTGGCGGCTACCGAGGGATTTAATCCACCGACACCATCGCCTTAATGACCCCGGTCTCGGGTTTCAACCAGGAGGGAAACTGACCAATCATCTCTCCAAAGGCCGAGCGATGGGTGATCCAAGGCCGGGTATCGATCCGGTGCGCTTCGATGTGGCCGATGATGCTGCGGAAATCCTCGGGGAGAGCATTGCGGCTTCCCAGAATGCTCAGTTCCCGACGATGCAAGATCGGGGCATGGGGGAAACTCAAATCGGCCTGGGTAATACCCACATACACCAAACGTCCGGCAAACGCGCAGAAGCCCAGTGCCTGACTCATAGATTTGTTAGACCCGGTGGCATCGATGACCGCCTCGGCCCCATTGCCGTCGGTCAGCTTCTCGAGCGCTGTGAACTCGGATCCGTCGGCCCGGGTCAGTGCGGTATCGGTCACTCCCATGACATCTCGGACAAACGCCAGGCGTTGCTCGTTCATGTCCATCACCACCGTCCGAGCCCCACTGAGTTTGGCGAACTCAATGACACTCAATCCAATCGGACCGGCCCCGATCACCAAGACCGTCTCGCCCGGCTTTAAAGCGGCGCGGAACACAGCATGACTCCCGATGGCGAGGGTCTCGACGAGCGCCAACTGTTCGAAATCCAGAGAAGCACCCCCATGGAGTTTACGAGCTGGCACCGTGTAGTACCGCCGAAGGCCTCCGTCGCAATGCACGCCCAGGGTTTGATTATGATGACAACAATTGGTGTGCCCCCGGCGACAGGCATGGCAGTGCTGGCAATTCAGGTAGGGCTCCACGCTGCACCGATCTCCTGGACGCACGTTCGTGACCCCGTCGCCGACGCTCACCACTTCGACACCCAGTTCATGCCCAGGAATCCGCGGATAGGAGAAGAAGGGCATCTTGCCCAAGTAACCTCCGAGGTCGGTGCCGCAAATGCCCACTTGATGGACGCGGACCACGGCCTCACCCGGACCGGGAGCGGAGGGTTCGTCGAGATCGATGACCCGGAATGATCCGGGCTTTTCCAGTTGAATGGCCTTCATGCGCGGGGATTAGGTCGCGGATCGATGGGCAATGTCCGCGGGTTCAACAACTGAAGGGAAACCCCGCCTGCGAGGCGAGAACATCGTTCCAGATTGCCAGCTACGATTCTGTTGACGGCCCACAGCCAAAGGAACAGATTTTTCTTACACCTATGAAATTGTTGTCGCAAACCCATCGACCCCCTCGCTGTGGCTTCACGCTCATCGAGTTGCTCGTCGTCATCGCCATCATCGCCATTCTGGCAGGCATGCTCCTGCCCGCATTGGGAAAAGCCAAATCTAAGACCCTTGGCATCCAGTGCATGAACAACAACAAGCAGATGATGTTGGCTTGGCGACTGTACGCCGATGATAATCAGGGCTTACTCGTTAAATCTCTGGCTGGCGGACCCGAGGACAACTTGCGCGTCCTCCTCGTGGCGGGATCTGCCAGCGATTCTCCGACCAACACCATCGACAAGAGCCCCCTGATGAAATACATGGGCAATGCTCGCGAGGTTTGGAAATGCCCCGCAGATCGAACGACTCGGATTGAAGCCGGCAAGAAGGTTCCGCGGGTCAGAAGCCAATCGATGAGTCAGGCGTTTGATTATGGTGGGTGGTTGCCGGCGCCTCCGTACAAGACATACGGACGACTGGACCACATTGTGAATCCAACCATGACTTGGGTGATGGTGGACGAGCATCCCGATAGCATCAACGATGCGGCTTGCGCCGTACAAATGATCAGGCCCGAGGCCAAGTCCGGCAATATCATCGATTTCCCGGCAGCGTACCACAACGGAGCCGCGGGCTTCTCCTTTGCGGATGGCCATTCGGAGATTCATCGATGGGTCGGCAGCAAGATCCGAACATTCGGCCGAGGCAGCAACACCGGGTTGAATGTCCCGGCGGGAGATTCCCTCGTCGACGCGAAATGGTGGTCCAGTGTGACGACAGTGGGTCCCGGTTACGAGTGAACGGGCTGGGGACATCGAGCCACAGGTGGGTGGATACGAAAATGTCGCACTGAACATCCCTGCCGGGGATTTACGATCCGGTGGGCATCGTTCCGATAAGTCGCCCGGCCAGTCCGGCACTGAGATTTAAAACAAACGGGAGTGGGAACTTTGACGTCCCCACTCCCGTTTTTAGTTTTTAGGCCGTTCGAGGACTGCCTCGCAATTGAACCGTCATCGAAGCCCGCAAGTCGGTTCGACTACTTCTTGGCCTTGGGTTTCTTCTGCACCTGAGGCTTCTGCCAGTCGGCGATCGCTTCATTGGCCCAGATGTCTGCAATGGTCTGACGGCGACGCACCACCGAGGTCTTCTTGCCGTGGACCAAGATCTCAGTCGGCAATGACCGACTGTTGTAGTTGGAACCCATCACCGATCCATAGGCGCCGGCGCTCAACAGCGCGAGGGTGTCGCCTTCCCCGACCTTCGGCAGCGGACGATCCTTGGCAAAGTAGTCACCACTCTCGCAAACCGGCCCGACCACGTCGGACGACACCCTAGCCCCAGCCTTCTTTGTCAGCGGCACGATTTCATGGAAGCTGTCGTAGAAGGCCGGCCGGATGAGGTCGTTCATCGCGGCATCCACGATGACAAAGTTCTTCTTGCCGGTCTTCTTGATGTACTCGACCCGGGTAACCAAGGCGCCCGCGTTGCCGCTCATGAACCGACCCGGTTCGAGGAGGATCTTCAGGCCCAAGGGCTTGAGGAGCGGGATCAGCGTCTTTGCATACAAGTCCGGAGTGAGGATCTCTCGGCCGGCAGCAGTCTTCCACCAGGCAGCGTCGCCCGAGGCGAGGGCATCCTCGTAAACAATGCCGATGCCGCCCCCGATACTGAAGAAGTCGAATCCATGGCGCGCATTGAGCTTGGTCAACAGCGGTACGACCTTTTCGACGGCCTGCCGGAAAGGCTCGACGTCGGTCAACTGAGAACCAATGTGCATTTGCAAACCCCGAAGGCGAATGTTGGAAAGCTTGGCAGCCCGAGCGTAGACGGCCTCGATGGATTCGAACTGGATGCCGAATTTGTTGTCGTAAGTGCCAGTGGTGATCTTGGCGTGCGTGTGAGCATCGACGTTCGGATTTACCCGCACGGCCACCGGGGCGATTTTCTTGAGCTTCACCGCCACCTTGCTAATGCGCGCCAACTCGGCCTCGGATTCCACGTTGAAGCTATAAATGCCCTGCTTCAGAGCGAACGTGATCTCCTCCTCGGTCTTGCCGACTCCAGCAAAGACGCATTTGCCGGGATCACCGCCAGCGGCAATGACCCGTTGGATCTCACCAGCACTCACGGTGTCGAACCCGCCTCCGAGGTCCGCGAAGGTGCGAATCACAGCGAGATTGGAGTTGGACTTCATGGCGAAGCAGATCAGGTGATCCACGGACGCCAATGCGGTATCGAGCTTGGAGTAGTGGTCGGCTAGGGTGGCCTGCGAATAGACGTAAAGCGGCGTTCCGTGTTTGCGGACGAGGTCCGTAAGCGCGACGTCTTCACAGAAGAGTTCCCGACCGACATAGCGAAACGAATGCATCGACGGGTTTTGTGCCACAGAGCAGACCCGGAGATCAACTGCGACCCCAGTCTTCGACCCTAGTATATGAAAAAAGGCGGCGGAAAACCCGCCGCCTTCATTGGCTCTTGAATAGCTCCGGCTCAAACCCGGACCGAGATCGGTCAGGCTCCCATGCCGTCTTCGAAGCTTCCGCCTGCCTGCGGGAAGCAGAGATTCTTGGCGACGTAGGCAATGCCATCGGCCGAACAGAAATCCAGGGCCTTGTGAGCGCTCTCGGCCTCGACCACCAGCGGGGCCGATTCGCAGCCGTGCAGCTTGCAGTAGCGGTCCTGGTAGCCCACGGCCAAGAGGAGCTCGACATAGCGCTGCATGTTGAGGTCACCGCTGCCGAGGTCGGTGAACTGCATGGCCCGACGGGTCCAGTTGGACTCCATGGTCCGCAGCGGGAATCCCGGGCGGATAACGAAGTTTTTCACATGGGCGGCATAGATGTACTTGCCGACCTTCAGGAAACGGCTCTCCCACGATTCACCTTCCCAGCAGTGGGACGGATCGGCGTTCACCGCGAGGCACGGATCGTTGTCGCAAATCTGCACCAGCATCAGGAAGTCGTCGGCCGTCATGGCGGCTGTGCCGGGATGGATTTCGTGGCACAGCTTCAGACCTAGACTGTTGGCGTGCTTGCGCAGCTTGGCCGTCTTCTTGACGAAGCGCTCTTGGCCTTCCTTGACCAAATCAAAGCCCGATCCCCCCCAGAAACCCCAAGGGTAACCGCTGGCCAATTCCCAACCGAAGGCCACGCCCCAGAACATGGGCATGGACTTCGCACCGAGGTCCGCCGAGAGATCCATCAACTTGAGGAGGTACTTCTCGTGCCAGGCCTCGATCTTTTCGGGCGAGAGCTTGGCGACATCGGGTGCGATGAAGGGGTTTCCGGACTTCGTGCCGGTCCAGGCGCTGGTGTGCACCCAGAACGGGCAGTGGGAGGAGATACCGTCCAAGCGCATGCCCCGGCTATTGAAGGCGGCGGCGATGTCCTTGGCTTTTCGGAAGCCACCCTTGCCGTCGCTCAGCATGTAGTTGCTGGGCTGTGCACCGGCTGCACCGGCGTTCTTGGCATAGTCGAGGAACTGCTCAAGGGACTTCGCGCCATGCTGGGCGCCTTCGATCGAAGCGTGGTAGGCGTTGGGCATAAAAATGGTGTTGATAAAAATACCGGCCGATGGACGGACGTGCAACTAACCGCTGGAACCAATGCAGGCAAATCGAAACCGCAAGATTCTGTTTTTTCCACCAAAGACGAACTGGTGATTCAGCGGGAAATCTCCAGGCAGAGCAGGTGAGCCCGATCCCTAAAGAAGAACCCACCGAGAACCAATGCGGGCAGAGCTCGTGCCCCTGAACCCCCAGCCTGGAATCGACCCTTTTCGACGGGCTTCTCCGGGTTGGCTTCCAAAACGCGCACTTCGCCACTCTCCATGAGCAGCACGAGTTTTCGACCGGCTGCCAACACCGATCCTGATCCGGCCCGCTCCAACGACCATCGGACCTTTCCGGAGCTGGCCTCGATGCAGCGGAAGTCGGGACCCGATTCCTGGCGTCCATGGAATCCATACAGGAAACCATTCACCAACACCGGCGTGGCAAAATGGGAAGAGAGCGACTCGTCACCCGACCACGCGGGCCGAAGGGTCTTTCCATCGGGTTTGAGCAAGACGGCCCCAACGCCATAGCTGGAGGTCATAAAGACTCCGTCCCCCACGGCGATGGGCGAGGCGGCATTCACACTGGCATGCATTCGAGCCCGCCACGGAAACCGAGAGCGCTCCGCCCCATTGGCCGGATCCAGCACCAACAAACCGGCACGGTTGAAACACAGGACTTCTTGCTGACCGCCCCGCGTTCGCGGCACCGGGGAACCATATCCAGCTTCGTCGGTTCCGGCCTTCCACAGCACCCGACCGTCACTAACCGCAAAAGCCACCACGCAGGCCTCCGGACCACCCACCTGAACGATCAGCCGATCGCCGAGCAACAGCGGTGAGCTGCCAAAGCCGAAGAAGCCCGACTCGGCTCCAAACCGCTCCGCGCAGTCCACCTGCCAGAGAAGACGACCCTCGGTCGCCGAAACAGCCCGGAGCTTTCCAGAGGCACCCAGGGCAAACACCCGTTGGTGATCTGCTGCTGGAGTGGCGGACGGACCTTCAGTCCCACCAGACTGGGCCGAATACGACGTGGGCAAGGCGTGTTTCCACCGCAAACTTCCATCCGTCACGAGGTAGGCCGAGAGCACCTCTTGGCCCTCCGAGCGGTGTAACAAGTACACGCAATTGGACACCACCACCGGACCACTAAATCCCTCGCCGACAGCGGCCTTCCAGCGCAATGGCCAGCCTTCCTTGGGCACGACATCCAAAGTCGTCGAAAGACTGTGCCCATCGCGGGTCGGGCCCAGGAATTGCGGCCAATCTCCAGCAGCCCAAGCCGAAGGAACGGCCACGCTGAGAGCGGCTATGACGAAGGCGAGAAGTCGAACAGAGCGGCGGATCATAGGGACAGGCGCTTCAAAGGTTACCTGCGGATGAAACTCCCGCAGCCGGCGTATGTCCATGGGGTTTGGGCCTCGTCAGCGCTCCGAATCCACCCTCTGAGCTTCACTGTTTCTGAGGAGCCCCACTGAAGGTACCGTGATGTTTGCTAAAACGAGGCTGATTACTTTTTGTCGGCCCCCGTCACATCAATGGCCATGGAAACCTTGTTGGCACCGGCAGCCTTAATAGCGTCGAGCACCCGCAGCACGTTGCCATGGGTGGTCTGATAATCAGGCTTCAGATAAAACGGATAATTGGTATTGGAAGCCACCTTGGCCTCCACGCGTCCGGCCAGTTCCGAAAAGGGAAGCAGCTGGCCACCCACCTTCAAGTCGCCGTCGCGATCGATGACGATTTCCATCATGTCCGGCTTCTCCGACGACTTCGGGGCGACGGCCGACGGCAAGTCCATTTGCAAGGTGCGCAGCCGGTTCATAGTCAGGGTGACCATCATGAAGGCGGCCAAGAGAAAGAACATCACGTCGATCAATGGGATGATCTCGACGCGGGCTTTCTTGACGGAGGTGGGGGATCCCAGATGCATGGAACGAAATCGATCTACTGGCTGTTGCGTTCGGCTTCCTTGGTCACGAACGACACCCGAGTAAAGCGGGCCGAACGCACCTGCTGAAGGACCCCGCCGACGGCCCGGTAGGGAGCGGATTTATCGCCGGTGATGAAGATCGGAGTCTTCGGGTTCTGCTTGTAGCGCGAGTTCAGTTCCCGAACGAGCGCCGCCGTGTCCACGATGTTGGTACCGATGGCCACGGTGCCGTCCTTCTCGACACCAATGTTGATGACGTCCGGCTTGAAGTCGTCGGTCGCCTTTTTGGCGTCGATGAGTTCCATCGGACGCGTCTTCGACTGCTGCAGGCTCAGGGACACCATCATGAAGGCGGCCAGAAGGAAGAACATCACGTCGATCAAGGGCACGATTTCGATGCGCGCCTTCTTAATCGGGACGGGCGACAAGAACTTGCCTCGCTTCCCGCTAATTAATGCGCCACTGCGGCCTCCTCCTCCATCCATAGGTCAGGCGTTTTTGGCGGCGGTCTCGCGGCGAAAGGCCGCTGTGTCAAAGCCTTCCTGCTTGGCCTGGGTAACCATGACTTCGACATTCGTTGCGGCGGTCTCCAGGTCGAACTTCAGCTTCTCCATCATCTCATTGTAAATGTTGAGAAAGAAGACGCCGATAATGGCGAGGCCCAGACCGGCGGCCGTGGCGATGAGCGCCTCGCCAATGCCGCCCTGAATCTCAGTCATGGCGCCAGCGATGCTCGATTCGCCCATCTTCTGAAAAGAACCCATGATGCCAGTCACCGTGCCCAGCAATCCGAGGAGCGGCGCAAGGGTGATGCAAGTGTCGATGAGCACCATGAATCGGCCGGCGCGTTTGATCTCCATGCCGGCGGCCACTTGGAGCGCACCCTGGAGGGATCCGTGCATGTGAGTTAGGCCGTGGTAGATCATGCGCACCACCGGGTCGTTGGATCCCTGCGTCTGGGCCACGGCCGCCTTGAAGTCGCTATTTTCCATCGCACCCAAGGTGTTTTCCAGTTGGGCTATGTCGCGACGGCGCCCTAGCAGAAACCAAAATATTCCACGCTCAGCGATGACCGCAAACAGGAGGATGGCCACAAGAGCGATCGGATACATGATCGGTCCGCCCTTGGTGAAGTATTCGGCGAGGGTATTTGCGAGCATTGTTGCGTGAGTCGAGTGGGTTGAAAAAGCGGCAGTTGGGAAATGGACGTTAAATCCAGGGTCCTAGTCTTAGGTTAGGATATCACCGAAGGCGGTATTCGAAGGGAATGATCCAGTCTCCGGCATCCTCAGGGCGGAAACGCCAAAGTCTGCGAACATGCTGACGAAAGGCATTGTCTAATGTGGAGCTACCGGAAGAGGCCAAAAGCTTCAACTCTGTAATCCCACCCGTGGCATCAATCGTGACCAAATACTCTCCAGCTCCGGTTTCCCGACGGATTTGTGCTTCCCGTGGATAAGAAGGTTCCGGCGTGAAACGTCCGGTACCCGCCCCCTTGCCCGACTCGAAACGACGCGGTCCCGTCGGAGCCACCGATACGTTGCGGCGGGTCTCCCGTGGCGGAGGGACGGCGAAGTTGGGATCCTTGGAAATAATCACCGGACCCTTCACTTCGATAGCGAAAGCGACATTGGCTTCGGCCGGTGCCACCACGATCGCCGGCACCGAGACCGGTTCAGCCGGGGCTGGCTCATCCGGGGGGGTATCGTCCTCGGACACGACTTGCTGCTGGAGCTCCGGTTTGAGTTCACGGATTTCCACCGGTTGAACCACTTCTTCGGCCGTAAACTTCTGGAGCTCTAGTCCAGGGAGGTGAGCAATTCCGAACACTCCGCCCGCCAGGAAGAGCGCACACACCGTGTTCATCCAAATCAGGCGGCGACCGGTGTCTTCGGCAGCCTGCGGCAAACTCGACCGATACAGTTCGGATCGTAGCCTGTAGGCGGATCCTGCTCTGAGCGCAGCTAAAGCGGTGCTCATGATTAGCAACTCCTCCCGCTCACCAGGCGATCGTGGTGAGGGTGATATCTAATGCGTTGAAGGTCTGCGCCAGACGGTGTGCGTCGGCCCAGCCCCTCGGCCTCGTTTTGAACGGGAATACGCTGGGGGATAAGCACCCAAAGTGGGCGTTGCTGGACCCAGCCCAACTGAAGAAAACCTTGAACCCTCGCTCTCAAGAGACCGGCATCACCGGTCTTGGAACGGACAATCTGTAAGAATTGAACCAGATATCTCATTTCTTAGGTCTTTGTCCCTAAAAGCGAACTTTGTGCCATCCAAATGAATCGTGGCAAAGCTGGACTATGATTAAAATTTATCGTTCGGCAACGTTTTGGCGGGGTCGCGCTCTGGGTCAGTAAAGATCTCCGACGTTAACAGCTCTTCGGCCATGAAACTCTTGGTTTCAATTGCGCGGAGTCAAGACCACCTGGGTCCCGGTGATAATATCGTGCAAGGCGCGCTGTTCCGGGGCCAAAATCATGAGGTACCCCAAACCGAAGCTAAGAATGCTGAGCAATTCGGCACAGTAGCGGCGAAAGGCTCCGCCATAACCGAGCGGCACGCCGTCGAGGGTGACCACGCTGAGTCCCAGCAGCCGTTTCCCGGGAGTGGCTCCGAAGCGCCCCTGAAATCCCACGCTGTAGACGAGGCTCACTGATGTGTAGATGGCCGTGAAAATCAGTTGGAACCTCAACAGCAACCAAAGATCAGGCTGGGCATCGCCGGTCAATTCCAACTGCCCCTGCACCTGCTGCACGAGAGCCTGAAGCGATTCACGCCAGGGCATCACCACCAAATTCACCAAAAACAGAATCACCATCCAGTCGGCCACGAAGGCCACCAGGCGGGGCACAAACCCAGCTCGGTAGAAATCCGGAGCCGACGGTGCTAGGGCCTCGAATTCAGGACGGGGCAGATCCCAGACCAACTCATGACGCGCCGAAGCCGAGAGCCAGCGTTCATCGGCCTCGCTCCATACCAACGTCGCTAAACCCAATCGCCCGTCCTGGGACCATTCGCGCAATTCCTCCAGCGAACCGGAGTATTCGCGACCATCGGAACCAATCATCGTGTAAGGTGAAGACATGTGCGAGGACGCTGAGATAGTGCCTCTGTGAAGAATCAGCAACCGACTTCATGATTGAAGATATTTAAAGCGTTGCGATTGAAACCGTCTCAAGTTCCGGGTGTCCTTGATTTCAGCGTCGCTTCCCCCCTCATGAATTCCTCCGACTATCCAGCCGTTTCCGTCGCCGCGATCGAACAATTGACCGCCCGTCGACAGGCGTTGGTTGAGCAAATCGGCAAAGCCGTAATCGGGCAGCAGGAGATTATCGACAACACCTTGCTGACACTGTTCGCCGGGGGGCATGCATTGATCACCGGCGTCCCCGGCCTAGCCAAAACATTGCTGATTCGCTCCCTCAGTCAGGCGGTGGACCTCCAGTTCAACCGCATCCAGTTCACCCCCGACCTGATGCCCAGCGACATCACTGGAACCGAGGTCCTAGAGGAGGACCCGGAATCGGGCCGGAGACGACAGGTGTTCCTGCCTGGCCCTGTGTTCGCCAACCTCATCCTGGCTGATGAGATCAACCGGACACCGCCCAAGACCCAGGCCGCAATGCTCGAAACCATGCAAGAACGGCAAGTCACCGTTGGCGGGAAGACCTACCCGCTGCCGAGGCCTTTCCACGTGTTCGCCACCCAGAATCCGATCGAACAAGAGGGCACCTACGTGCTGCCCGAGGCCCAAGCCGATCGGTTCATGTTTTGCCTGAACACTACCTATCCCTCCCGGTCCGACGAAGAACGGGTGGTGCGAGAAACAACCGGCACCTCGCAACCGATCATCACACCGGTGATCACCGGACCTGAACTCATCGAAGCTCAGAAACTAGTGCGCAGTGTTCCCGTTAGTGACGAGGTGATCGCCTATGCGGTGAGGCTGGTCTCTCGCACTCGGCCTGAGACGCCGGATGCCCCATCCTATATCCGCGAATTTGTGCGTTGGGGAGCCAGCCCCCGTGCCTCTCAGTTTTTGGTGCTGGGGGCCAAGGCCAACGCAGCGACCACCGGTCGCCTCTGCGCGGACGAAGAGGGAATACGGCGTGTGGCCCGACAAGTCTTGCGCCACCGCATTAATCCCAACTTCAACGCCCGCGCCCAAAAGGTCGATGTGGAGACTTTAATCGACCGCCTTTTGAAGGACGTTCCCATTCGCTAACGCGGATCCATTGCCAGACTTGTTCAAGCCATGTCCACACACCTCCCCATCGACTCGCGCTTGCTGGCGTCGGTGGAAGACCTGCCGCTCTTGGCCAGGACCGTCGTGGAAGGCTTCCTGGATGGGCTTCACCGCAGCCCCTTCCTCGGCTACTCAACCGAGTTTGCTAGTTACCGTCAGTACGTTCAGGGC
The DNA here is from genome assembly GCA_945893185.1 of Akkermansia muciniphila. Lineage (GTDB taxonomy): Bacteria > Verrucomicrobiota > Verrucomicrobiia > Limisphaerales > UBA9464 > SXXZ01. Next base: position 33,297 of record CAMDDW010000002.1, read on the forward strand.
GACAATCTCCGCCACCTCGACTGGAAGGTCTGGGCCAGGAGTGACGCGCTCTATGTCAAACAGTTCGAGGACGACACCAACTACCGCGGCCAAATCTACCTCGACACCTCGGCCTCCATGGATTTCGGGACCGGGCCGGCCAACAAGTTCACCTTCGGCCGACTGCTGGCGGCGGCACTCGCCCATTTGATGATCTTGCAGAGGGATGCGCCCGGGCTGGTTCTTTTCGGACCGGACAGCCGTCAGGCTCTCCCCTGCGCCGCCTCGCGGAACCAGGCTCTAGAACTTTTCGCTGCTCTGGCCCGAGCCCAAGCCGGTGGCAAGACGATCGTTGGTCCGGACCTCTTCGGGATCGTCCAGGCAGTGGTCCGCCGCGGGCTCTCAGTAGTTATCTCAGATTTTTTCACCATCGATGATTCGGGCTTTGAACTCTTGCGCCAACTCCACGCCCACCGCCAAGAAACCCTCGTCTTCCACCTCCTTTCTCCCGAAGAGCTGGAGCTGCCCGAGACCGGGGAATGGATTTTGGAAGACAGCGAAACGGGCGAAGAACGCGTCGTCCATCTGGACGAGGCGCGCGTAGGATATCGTCAGCGGCTGGAAGCGTTCTGCGATCGATTGAAGAACGCGTGCGACGGGTACGAATTCGACTACGTGCGCCTCTCGACCGGCAAGCCCCTCGACCAGGCTCTAATGACCTACCTCGACCGGAGGGGCTACCTGTGAATCACTTCATCGAGCGACAGCTCACTCACTGACACCCGGCATGCCCTTCCTGTTTACCCATGCCTTCCTCCTGTCTGCCCTCGCTGGCCTAGGAATTCCTGTGCTGCTGCACCTCCTGCTCAAACAGCGCAATCCGCGCATGAAGATGAGCACGCTGCGCTTCTTCGAGGTCCTGGACACCCGCAGCTCCTCCCGACGCAAACTCAAGAACCTGCTGCTGTTGCTCCTCCGGTTGCTGGTCTTTGCGCTCATCGTCCTTGCCTTCGCCCGACCCTACCTCCCGGAGGGCTGGTTCGGAAAACCGCGACCCAAGCGCCAAGATGTAATCCTGGTGGTCGACCGATCCCTAAGCCTGCGGGCCACCGATTCTGGTAAACCCCGCTGGCCGGCCGCGTTGGCGGAGGCCCGCCGCATCCTCGCCACCTTGACCGAAAGCGATCGGGCCGCGCTGGTCGGGATCGGGGAACGCGCTGAGGTGCTTTCTGGTTTTGGGCCGCCCTCCCTGATTCTAGATCGACTGAAGGATCTCCAACCCACTTCCTCTCGCGGTGATGTGACCGAGGCGCTTCGAGAGGCCCTGTCACTCGTGGCGACCCTCGATTCACCCGGCACTGCCTCTGTCACCGTCATCGGCGACCTCCAGCGGACCGGTGCAGACCAACTCAACCGCGTGTCCCTCCCACGCTGGCTGCCGATCCAATTCATACGAGTCGGGCCTGCGGTCTCACCCAATGTGGCCATCACCGATCTCCGACTTCCCGCCGAACCCAACGGACCACTATCGATGATCGTTGCCAATTACGGAGACCAGCCGGTGCAAAATCACACGGTTCGGTGCGTCCTCGATGGGCAAACCATTTCCAAAATCCCCTTCTCCCGAGGAGCCGGTGTCTCGGACTCCCTGGAATGGAAACTGCCGCGGCTCACAGCCGGTTGGCATGAGGCCGAAGTCCAATTGAACGTATCCGACGCGTTGGCCGAGGATAATGTCCGCCGACTGGCTTTCCAGGTGCCGGAACGCATCCGCGTCGTCGCCGTCGAAAATCGCAGCCAGGTACGATCATTCGAAGAGCAAACCTTCTTTGTGGCCGCGGCCCTAGACCCGTTCTTCGGCGCCACCAATTCGGGCCAAGGTGGTTTCGTGGTAGAAATCCTCCGCCCCGAGGCGTTAGCGGCAGCCGTGGCACCCAACGGCACAAAACCACGCCCCGACGTGGTGCTCCTGCCGGCGATGCGATCCCTTCCTGGTGACGCCGTCGCCGCACTCAACGCCTGGGTTGATCAGGGCGGTGGAATCTTCTTCTTCGGCGGCGACTCCCTAGAACCCTCCCGCTTCAATGCCGAGTTTGGCGCGCTGTCTCCGGCGCAATGGGGCTCGCCGGTTTCGGCCGACGCCGAGGTGCCTTGGCGCATCGGTGCCTTCGACCGGACCAGCCCCGTTTTCCGTCCCTTCACAGAGGCGCGGTCCGGCGGACCTGCCATCGCTGAATTTACCCGTCGACACGCGGTAACCGCGTCTCCGCAGAGCGCCGTGCTGGCACGCTTCGACGATGGCCACCCCTTCCTCTTAAGCCGTTCCGTAGGTCGGGGCGCTGTGCTCTTGGCCAACACCTCAGCGGACACCGCCTGGACGGACTGGCCCAAACACAAAAGCTTCGTTCCGTGGGTCATGGCGGCCGTCACCTGGCTGGCCGACCGCGGCGATGACCGCCTTCTACGATCCTCTGGTCCGCTCATCACCGGGACCGAGGGCCGAATCCTGTGGGGCAACGGAGGTGCTGACCTCAGCGCTCCCTCTACCCCATCCGCGGCGGCGATCCCCGGAGTGCTCACCGCGGCCTCGGCGAACGCTGCTAAACCCACAGCAACACCCTCCCCAGCCTTCGCTCGCTTCGGCCTGCAGGTGCGACCCGCCTCCTCAGGTCCGCCACCGGCACTGGAAGTCCGATCCGATGGCACGGCGGTTTTCGAGGTCCCGATTTCCGGATTTTACAGCGTGACCGATAATTCCGGCCGGGAACGATGGCGTTTGGCTGCCAATCCACCGCCGATTGAATCGGACCTCGCTGCCTTGGAGCCCTCGGCCGCCGATGGGCGCTTAGCCCGTCTTACCGATGCAGAATCAGATCTACCCCCCGGATGGTTCGGTAACGAACCCGGCAGACAAGAATGGTGGCGCATCCTACTGGCTGCGGCCCTAGCTCTGCTGCTCATCGAAACCGTTGTCGCCAACCGCACACACCCATGAACACACCCGCTGATCAAGCCCGCAGGCAACTGGCTCAAACCGCCGGACGCAAGGACGCCGCACGACGCACCGGTGCGGTCGCGGCCATGGTCGCCGGACTCCTCCTGGGTTCGCTGACGGTAATGCTCATCGACTATGGGCTGCTCCTGCCCATCGGGATTAGGGTTCTGGCTTGGTTGGGCCTCCTGCTGGGCCTAGCACTCGGACTGCGCCAATGGTTGCGCCTGCGCCGGCAGGCAACTCCCCTGAAGGAGGCCGCCCTCGACCTGGAGTCGACCCGGCCTGAACTCGGATGCGAAGTGTCCACGGCCTCCGAATACCTGTCGGGTGTCCGGACACCCACGGGGGCCTACGAATCAGAATTGGCGAGCGCCCTCAGTCAACGCGCGGCTCAGGTAGCCCACAGCGAGGAGGTTCCCTACTTGCGACGACTCGGCCTTCCCGGACTCCTCTTCGGTGGCAGCGTGCTGGCGGCCCTGGTGGGATTCTTGATCTTGGCGCCGCAATCAGGCACGGCCCTACTGCGAACCCTCGCCCCATGGTCGGAGGCCCGCTTCACCCAGTTGGTCGTCGAACCCGCGGGTGGCCAATTCCCGGTGGGCCACAGTCTCACCCTTACCCACCGCCTCTCGGGCCGAATCCCCCATGCAATCGAATACCAATGGCGCTCCGAAGGCGATGCGGACTGGCTGCGTCTGTCGGTGCCGGTGCTTTCCAATGCGGTCGCGTTCCAGACCCTGACGGTGACCACATCCGGTACCTTCCGCATCCGCGCCGGTGACACCCTCTCCCCGATTTATTCCCTGGTGGCCTACGTCCCACCCGAAGTGGCTCGCCTGTCGGTTCGCCTCATCTCTCCGGCCTATTCCGGCCTTCCGGAACTGCGCCAATCTTCTCCGCCCATCACCGCCTTGCGTGGCTCGCGAGCATTATTCGAGTTGGCAGGAAATGTCGCGCTGGGCCAAGCCGAGTTGCGGCTGACCAACGGCACGGTCGTCGCATTGAAAGCCGCCGAGTCGAACCTCTGGCGCGGCGAGTTCATCGTCTCCGCCGATTCCGAGTATTCCATTCTGATTACCGACACGCGGGGCCGACCCTCCCTCGCCAATGCAACCCGACATCCGATCCGCGCCCTTCCCGATCTGCCACCCAAGGTGGACATCACCGAGCCGGGCGAAGACATCCGCGCCGACCCAGACGAGATCATCCCCCTCAAGGTCAGCGCATCGGACGACTTCGGATTGGATTCGATCACCCTCGTCTACCACGTGCTCGGCGGTCCTGAGCAACGGCTGGAAGTCCGCGACCGCAACCTCAAGGACGGACAAACCCTCGGCGCGGTGGTCCTCCGTCTGAGCAGCCTTGGGCTCAAGCCCTACGATGTGGTTTCCTATTATGCCGAAGCCCGCGACAACAACACGCTCGATGGTCCGGGGATCGGGCGCTCACCCACCTATTTCATCGAACTGACCGATCGATCTGGCCCGGCGCCCTCGAAGCGCAAAGGGCAACCCCAACAGCGCCTCAACCTCATCGCCATCCAGAAGGGACTCTTGGCCGAGACCACGGCCACGCCGACCAATGCGCCCGCTAAAACCTTCCAGGACCTATCCCAGCGCCAACGCGAGGCCCGTGAATTCACCGCCCGCTACCAACAGAAGCTAGAATCCATGAATGCGCCCAAGGCCGCCCAGTTTGCCCTGGACGAAGCCTTGGAAGGAATGGACGACGCGGCTCGGGCCTTGGAACGACAAGCGCCCCGAGGAGCCCTCCCCGCCGAAGAGAAAGCTTTGGCCGCCCTGTACCGGGCTATCAAAGCCATGCCGCAGCTTAAAAACCTACCGACCGAGCCCGAGCTCTCCGAAAAACCGCCTGAGGAATCGCCGCCCGAGCCTCAGCCGCCCCAGGTCGTTTTGGAAGCCATCGACAAAAAGCCCCAGAAGCCGGCCAATGCGGCCGAACTGGAAAAGGCCCTCGCAGAGGCACTGGCACTGGCCAAGGCCCAATCGGAATTGGCCCGCCTGATGGAAGGTTCCAACCCTGCCAAATCTCAAAATCCCCTCCCCGGTGAAAAGCCCGGTCAGAAGGGACCCGAAGACAAGCCAGGCCCGCCGGATAAAAACAGCCCGCCCGGAGGCGAGGCCGGAAAACCTGGGAAACCTAAGAAACCTGGCAAATCTCAACCATCTCCGGCGAGCCCACCCAGCCCTGGTGAAAAGCCCGGTAGCCCGGGTGGAGAGCCGGGCGGACCCGGTAGGCCAGAAGATCGCGCCATGGCTGAGCGTCAGAAACGTCTTGAAGACCAAGCCCGCAAGCTGGCCGAAAAGATTGCCCGTATGAACAGTCCTGAGGCCCGCGAGGCGCTCGCCGCCAGTAAACGCATGGAGGCCGCCGCCCAGCAAATGGCCCAGGCCGCCGAGGCGTTGGGCGATGGCCGCAGCGAGTCTGCCGAAACCAGCAGCAGCTTGGCGGCGGCTGGGGTTCAGTCGGCCGCCGACCTGCTCGAGCGAGCCTTGCGGCAAGGTCCTGAACGCACGGATGTCTCGGCCGAGCAAGCACCCCGACAATTCGAGGAACAAATCAGCGAGTACTTCCGTCGCCTCACCCGGGCTCAATGACCCCTCGCACCCACACCATGATGCAGTTCACCCAATTGCCAGAGCCTCGGTGGCTGATCCTCGCGGGGATCGTCACCGTCGGCCTGCTGGCCCTGAGCTATGGGTACGCCCGCGGTCGGACGCAGCCCTGGGTTCGGGCCCTATGCGGACTGCTTCGCCTGACGGCCCTCGTCGGGCTAGTGCTGTGCCTGATGGATCCCCAGTGGATTGAAAAAATTATCCATCCCCGCCGGACCCGCTTGGCGGTGCTCATGGACACCTCCCGCAGCATGGCCACCACCGACGTCCCTGGAGGCCGATTGACCGCGGCCCGGGCCTGGATCGCCCGCCATGTCTTGCCGGCCAAGCCGGACTCGGTCGATGTGCTGGCCTTGCGTTTCAGCGATGTCATGAGCCTTGAAACCAATGGAGTCGCCGGACCAGCCGAAGGTCCCTCCTCTGGGCTTTCCCGCGCGCTGGACTCCCTGCTCACGCTGCCACCGGAAGATCCGCTGACCAGCGTTCTCTTAGTCTCCGATGGCATCGAGACCGAAGGGCTGGATCCGGAGACGGCCGCTCGCCGACTGCGCCGCCACGGGCTGCGTGTCCACACCCTTCTGAGCGGCACCACCAACGAAGTGCGCGATGTGCGCATCACCGGCCTTGAGGTCCGACGCGCTGTGGTTGAGAAAGCGCCGTCACGGGTCTCGGTCGATCTCCGATCACCCGGCTTCGCTGGGAAAACCGTCACCGTGCAAGTCCGCAAGGATGGCCAGATTCTCGCAGCGAAGCCGCTGGAGCTCAACGGCGACGCGCAGCATCTCGACCTGGAATTCACGCCACGCATGCGCGGATTTCAAGTGTACGAGGTGAGTGTCTCGACCAGCCCTGGCGAATGGCTCGCCTCCAACAACCAGAGGCCTTTCGGATTGGAGGTCGTCGATCCCACGCTGCGAGTGATTTACATGGAGGGAACGCCTCAGAACAACCAAAGCCCCCAGCCCGAGTGGAAGTACCTCAAAGACGCCCTGCAGAGCGACCCGGGCATCCAAGTGACCACGCTTTATCGGCAGTTCGGCAACAACGGACAGTCCCTCAACACGGTGGATTCCGATCCAGAGACGGGCGAGCGCATCTACCCGGTCGACCATCCCACCCAAGGCTTCCCTAAAAATCTCGCCGGTCTTTTAAACTACGATGTGGTCATCCACAGCGACATTCGGCGCGACTCCTTCAGCCCGCTCCAATTGACTAACATGGCACGGCTGGTCGAGGAGTTCGGCGGAGGATTTCTCATGATCGGCGGCAACTCGGCCTTCGGGCGCGGCGGCTACCATCAGACCCTCCTCGACCGCATTATCCCGGTGGCCATGGAAGGTGCTTTCGACTCCTCGAAAGAGGACTTTCTACCCAAGGTTTCCCGAGCGGCTTGGACGCATCCGATCGTCGCCATCGGGGCCGATGCCGAAGAGACGCGCAAAATCTGGACTGAGAAATTTCCCACCCTCCATGGCATCAACCGAATGGAACGGGCCAAGCCCGGCGCGCAAGTGCTGGCCTATGCCGACAATGCCCCCCAAGGCATCGAGGGCGATGTGCTGCTGGCCGTCCAAGAAGTGGGCCGAGGCCGCACCATGGCCTTCACTTCCGACACCACCCGATCTTGGGGCGCGGATTTTGAGACCCTCTGGGGCGAGCCCCGCAATCCGAAATGGCACGTCTCCGAGGACAACTGCGACTCTCGCTACTACCGCCGGTTCTGGGTGAACGCCATTCGCTGGCTGGCCGCCGGCCGCAGCAGCCGTACTAATCCGCCGGTCTTGCTCGATCTTTCCAGCGCCTACGTCACTCCGGGCGCAACGGCTTCGGCATCCATCCGAGTTCGAGATCAAGCCCAACGGGAAGTCACCGATGCCGAAGTAACTCTCTATGCCGGAACCGGCTCCTCCAGCAATGCGGTGGCTGTGGCACGCTACGATCCAAACCAACGCGCCTACGTGGCTCCCATCACTCTGCAAAAACCGGGCACCTTTGTTATTAGCGCCGTGGCACAACGAGGCGGCGAGTCCCTCGGTGTAGATCGTCAACTCCTGGTGGCCGAAAGCGTTGATCCAGAATTGGCTGATCTCCAGGCCAGACCCGCGGTGATGGAGGGCGTGGCTCAGTCCGGTAACGGCATGGCCCTCCGCATCGAAGAGACTAACCCTCGCGGTCTAGAGGCCCTCTGGGGAGAGTTGCATCAGCCTTGGATCGAATTCCTTCGGAAGCCCCTTTGGGACCGCCCGCTCTATTTGGCGATTCTGTTGGGACTCTTAGTCCTCGAATGGTCGCTGCGGCGTTGGAAAGGATTGGCCTGATTCGCCATGCGAAGCCTCACGCGGATCCTGTCCACCCCGATCCGATCCTTAGGATCAATCCCATTGACCCAATTGTTTTCAAAGGCCCCCGGAGTTCTCGTCAATCAGGTCCTACTGGGGCTGATGGCGGTTGCGTTGAGCCAAGTCCTCGTCCTGGGCGAAACCATCCCGGAATTCCGAGATGCGGCCCCGGGAATCGGTGTTAGCCACGCGGTCCGGGATGAGCCCTGGTCCATCCACATCGTCCGAGTTGATCGCTCCCAGCCTAGATTAGGGTTCATTCCCTCACTGGCCTTCCATGACCGTATCGGACTCAGTCCCTTGTCCGATCAGCTCACCCTCTTTCCGAAATCTCTCGGGGTGCCCGTCGCTGCGATCAATGGCGACTTCTACGCCACCGAGAACGACCCAATGCCCGGAGACCCTCGAGGCCTCTTCATCCAGCGCAACTTGCTTGTGAGCGCGCCCATCGAGCGCGACTGCCTCTGGTTCGACCCATCCGGGAAACCCCACATCGACACGGTGCGGCCTCGATTCACGGTGCGCGTGGGCGAATCGGCCCCGCAAGAATTCGGACTCAACGAGGACTTCGACGGCTCACGTCCGGTGGTGCTTACCCCGGCCGCGTCTACAGCCATCCAATGGGATCGCCCCTCGGGCTGGATCTTGGCCCGCGACGGATCGCATCCCGGGCCACCCTTGAAGGCTGGTCAACCACTCCGGGCCGTGGTCCGAGGCGCCGTGACAAACCATTCCGCGCCTTTGGAGGCAGACTGTTTAATTCTCCGTGCTGGAACCCCACTGCAGGATCTCCTACGGCCTGGGGCCCGGGTGGTCCTCGAGACCCGCACCGAACCACCTCTGGAATCCGCGGTCTCGGCTATCGGCGGCGGCCCTGCTCTCGTTCACCTCGGCACGCCGACCGGCAAATCCGCAGCCCGTTCTTCGGAACGTCATCCGCGCTCCGCGTTCGGATGGAATGAGCGTCACTGCTTCCTCGTGGTCGTGGATGGGCGTCAGGCCGGGCTCTCAGTGGGCATGACTCTCGCCGAGCTCTCGGAGTTCCTCGTCAAACTCGGCTGCCAGGAGGCCATTAACTTTGATGGCGGCGGCTCCACCGAATTAATCCTCAACGGTCAGGTGCTCAACAGCCCGTGCTACGGACGCGAGCGTGCCACGGCCACAAGCCTCTTGGTTGTGCGAGTCCCCGAGACTCAACCTGAGACACAATCCCAGAAACCGTCGCCATGATGTACTGGCTCACGCTCTTTCTCGGTGCCGCCGCACTCGTCGGAACCGAAGCGTCCCGTTCGTCCGAAAAACCACCAGTCTCTCAAGCTCTCGCTCCCAGAAATCGGCTCGCCAACGGTTTTTCGTACATCCAAGAGACATTAGCGGAGGGTCCCTGGTCCATACAGGTCATCCGCATCCGACGAGACCGCACAGACTTAGGGATCCATGTCCTGCTGGGTGGCGGCGATTACTTGGGTGTGGCCACGCTGTCCAGTCAGGCCTCGACCTTCCCGAGGGCCCGAGGTCAGGCGCTGGCTGCTCTCAACGGGGACTTTTTTGCGAGGGGGGGCCCCTGCCTGGGCGATCCAGAGGGACTTTGCATCAGGGACGGGGAATTCATCTCCGCACCCAACGGCAAGAGCGCCTTCTGGATGGGTCCGGATCGTTCGCTCCATCTCGGCCCTGTGGTCTCGCTGCTCTCGATGATGACTTCCGATGGAACGAGCCTCGCCATCGGGCTCAACGAAGAGCGCCAAGAGCGCCCCGTGCTCTTTACGGCGGCCTTGGGCCCCCGAACCCCTTCCTCTCATGGCACCGAATGCCTTCTCATCGCCGAGGCGGGCACCGTGTTGCCCATCCGACCGGGCCTCCGCTCGACCTTCCGACTCCAGTCCGTCCACTCCGGCGGCAACACTGTTATTCCCACCAACGGCGTTGTTCTTTCACTGCCCGTGGGGCACGAAATCCCTACGAGCCAAACCGTACCCGGATCTCTCTGGACCCTGTCCACCGAAACTCGACCCGACCTGAAAAACACCCCAACGGCCCTAGGCGGCGGTCCAGCTCTGCTCAAGGACGGCCAGCCCACCCAGTTTCAATCCTCAGACGCTCGGCATCCGCGCTCGGCCATCGGATGGAATGCCGAATTTTTCTTCCTGGTGCAAGTGGATGGCCGTCAGCGCGGCCTCTCGGTGGGCATGTCTCTCGCCGAATTGGCAGCCCACTTTGCACGCCTAGGATGCACCGATGCGCTGAATCTCGACGGTGGTGGTTCTTCGACCCTATGGGCCCGCGGTCAGGTCATGAATACCCCGTGCGAAGGATCCGAACGCCCCATGGGCAACGCCCTCATCATCACCCTCGAACCCAGCGCAGTCGAACCCCGCTGATTCCAGAGTGTTCCTGAATCTGAAACCCATTAACCCCTCTTCACTACCAGGTCCCGAAACTCATCAAAGAGCACCGAAGAATCGTGGGGACCGGGAGCCGCCTCCGGATGGTACTGCACGCAAAACACGGGCTTGGTCTTGTGGCGCAGCCCTTCGACGGTCTGATCGTTTAGATTAATCCGATTCACCGCCACCTCGGCCGGCAACGAAGACGGATCCACTGCAAAACCGTGGTTCTGAGAAGTGATCTCCACCCGACCCGACTCCAAATCTTTCACCGGCTGATTTCCGCCTCGATGCCCAAACTTCAGCTTGAAGGTCTTGCCACCCAACGCTTGGCCGAGAATTTGATGACCCAGGCAAATCCCCAAGATAGGGATGCCCGTGTCCACGAGTGTCTTTACCTCGCGAACAATTTCACTCAGCGTCCCCGGATCTCCCGGACCATTGCTGAGAAACACCCCGGCCGGCTTGTAAGCAAGCACCTCCGCAGCCGAAGTCCCCGCAGGAACTACGCGGACTCGAAACCCCCGTTGGCGCAGGCTTCGCAAGATGTTGTATTTGATACCAAAATCGTAGGCCACGATCGGGATGTCCGCCGCCCGCAGCGGAAGGCGTATGTGCCGTGGGTTGGGCGGTGAATGCTGCTGGGTCACGGCGAATTCCGCCGAATCCTGATCCTTTTCATCCCAGATAAAACTCTCCGGATGGGTGACTTCGACGACGTAGTTGCGTCCCTCCATCGAGCCCCATTGCTGCGCCCGAGACACGGCTTCGGCATCCGACATCGGCTGCGTAGTGAGGAATCCGGCCAGAGAACCCCGCACACGAAGTTTCTTAGTCAGGGCCCGAGTATCGACACCCTGGATTCCCGGAATGCCATTCTGCTCCAAGTAGGACGCCAGCGATTGATCCGCCCGCCAGCTGCTCACACAGGGACTCAGTTCCCGGATTACAAACCCCGAGCAATGAGCCTTCCAAGACTCCATGTCCTGAAGGTTAATACCCGTGTTGCCGATCATCGGGTAGGTCATCGTCACGATCTGCCCCTTGTAGGAGGGATCGGTTAAAATCTCCTGATAGCCGGTCATCGAGGTGTTAAAACACACCTCCCCGGACGCCGAAGCCTGGGCTCCAAATCCGTGGCCACGGAAAACCGAACCGTCTTCAAGGGCGAGAATCGCGTTCATTAGACTCTGATAGAGAGCCACTGGAGCATCGCCAGGGCGGCACGGAGTGTGCGCAAGCTCTCTCACGAAGCAAGGCGAAGGAAACACGAAGGCGTCCTCCGCGCTCGCGACTTCAGTCAGCCTCACGGCACCCAAATCTAGGATCAGGCACGCAGTTCACCTCGCCAGAACGGCATCGCCCCCGGCCTTGGCCGCGCTCTAGTTTTCCAGTGATTGTTGCTCATTGGCAGGATGATTGCGCTTCATCTGAAGATTTTAGTGGCGTTCTGTCAGCCAGTTGTTAGGTTCCGCGGCCCTCGATTCTAAATGAGTTGCGGGAGAAAGCTCTTGGCGGATAAGTCGTCCGCGGTGGACAGGAGTGCCTCAGCAAATAAACAGGGAAAAAGACTCCATGGCAAAAAAACCGGCACCCGTTGCGATCAAAAAAGCAGGCCATCATAAGGTCGGCATCGTCAGCGCTGCCACGATCCTCGGACGCCCCTTGGCGAAATCCGGTGGAAAGCCCGTGCCTCCCGAGACCCTGAGCTGGATGCCCATTTCCCGGGTCAAACCGGAGTGGCAGAAGTTCTACCAAAACCTCCTGGACCTGCATGAGCGACTCCGAGGCCAGATGAGCGGTTTGGCCAAAGAATCCCAATCCGAGATGGAGAGCTACAGCCTCCACATGGGTGACTCTGGTACCGACAATTTCGACCGCGATTTTGCACTCAGCCTCCTGTCTTCAGATCAGGATGCCGTTTATGAAATCGAGGAAGCCCTCAAACGGATCGAGAAAAGCACTTACGGTGTCTGCGAGTTGACCTCGAAAGTCATTCCCAAGGCCCGCTTAGAGGCGATCCCCTGGGCCCGTTACACGGTGGAATCGCAGGCCCAACTCGAAAAAGAAGGCGTCCTGCGCCAGCGTAACCGCCTCGGTTCGCTGGGCTCCGTCGAGGCCGGCGCCTCGGTGGACGTTGAAGACGACGACAGCGACGTCGAGGAGAAACCGACCAAGGATAAGGAAAACTGATTTATGCCGCGTGAGATTGTGACCATTGAATGTACGGAAGCGAAGAAGGAGGGTAAGCCCGTCTCCCGCTACCAGACGTCCCGAAACAAGAAGCTGCAGACCGACAAGGTGGAAAAGAAGAAGTTCAATCCTTTCCTTCGCCGTCATACCCTGCATCGCGAAATCAAGTAAGGTAAGCTATGCCCCGCAAGACCAAGCTCGAGGAAAAGAAGAAGCGCCGATCGACCGCAGCCCGGACCCCGCGTCCGAAGCCCAAGGTCGAGTTCACCATCGACGCTATCGACTACAAGAACGTCGCCCTGCTCAAGCAGTACGTGACCGACAACGGACGGGTTCTGCCCCGGAAGTACACCGGCTTGCCGGCCCCCTTCCAGCGCAAGCTCAGCATCGCGATCAAGCGCGCTCGGCAGATGCTTCTGATGAAGTAAACTGTCACAACCTTTTTGAAACCCGCCGGTTTGCCGGCGGGTTTTTTGTTTCCTAAGCTCACCTTGAGAATGCAAGCGGTTTGCAATCTTCCGCTCCGGTTCCTATTCTGCCGACCGTGAATGGCCACCGTTCCCACTTATTGGCTTTGCTGCTCGGCCTGCTCTGTGTCCTGAAATCGCAGGCGGCTGAGGTCCGGATTTTAACCACGCTGCCGGTCATCCATTCTTGGGCAGCCAACGTCGCCGGTGATGCGGCCACTGTAGAGAGTTTACTTCCAGCCAACGTAGGCCCCCACGACTTCCAATTCCGACCTTCCGATCTTCGAAAATTGGCCGCTGCCGACGTGGTCCTGATGAACGGCTTGGGCTTGGACACCTGGCTCACACGGGCTGTGACCCGAGGAGCTTCTAAACCCTCCCGCCGGGTCGTCACGGTGACCGATGGGCTCCAGCAGCAACTCATCCACCACCTGACTCCACTGGCCATCGATGCCCAGACCAGCGAGTCCAAAAAATCTCAACCGGCCCACGCCCATACCCACGAGGAGGAGGACGCCAATCCCCATGTCTGGCTCGACCCTGTCTTCGCCAAACACTGTGTCTCCAACATTATCCAGGCCCTCTGTCAGGCCGATCCAGCCCACGCCGATGGGTACACCCGCCGTGGAGCGACTTATCTTCTGGAGCTGGACCAGCTCGATACCCAAATCCGATCCTCGCTCAAAGATCTGACCAACCGCAGGATCGTCACCTTCCATGATGCCTTCCCGTACTTCTGCCGACGGTATGACCTTCAGCTCGTCGGCGTGGTCGAAGAGGTCCCGAGTGTGGACCCTTCGCCGAAGTACCTCGCACAACTCTCCCGGGCCATCCGAAAACAACAGGTCCGTGTGATTTTTTCCGAACCTCAATTCCATCCCCGGTTGCTCAAACGTCTGGCCACCGATCTGGCCATCGGCGTTGCTGAACTCGATGTCCTCGAGACTGGCTCCGCCTCCCGGACCTTCTACATCGACGGGCTTCGCCGAAACTTGCGCACTCTGGAATCCTCCTTGCGCTGAGCCCCATGGACATTGCCTTCCGATCGCAGAAATCAGCAGCCGTCGAGGTTCAAGACCTTCACGTCCGCCTCGGTGGCAACCCCGTGCTTCGGGGTGTGAACTTGCGCATCGAGGCAGGCCGAATGGTTGCGCTAATCGGCCCCAATGGGTCGGGCAAGACCACCCTGCTGCGCTGCCTCTTGGGCTTGCAGAAACCAGACTCAGGATCGGTCCGACTGCTGCAAGAAGGCCCACCGGGTCCAGGGATTTTGAAGCGGATGGGCTACGTGCCCCAACGGCTCCAACTCGATCCGAGTTTCATGCTGACGGTCCGGGAATTCTTGGCGATCCGCCGACCCCTCACTGCCAGTTGGTTCTGGCGACCCTCTCGCCAGATAGATGCTCTCTTGCACGAGGCCGTGGGCGAAATGGACGTCACCCGATTGCTAGACCGCCCGGTGGCCGGACTCAGCGGCGGGCAACTCCAGCGTGTCCTGATTTGCTCCAGCCTCCTCAATGAGCCTGAGTTGCTGTTGCTGGATGAGCCGACCGCCGGCGTAGACACCCCCGGTGAGGCCGATTTCTACGAACTCATCGCCGAAGTGCATCGACGCCGGGGACTCACGGTGGTGCTCGTATCGCACGACCTATCCATGGTGTATCGACACGCCAGTCGAGTTTACGCCCTCAATGGAGTCATTTGCTGCGAGGGCGCTCCCGAAGAAGTCATGAATGCGGAGTCCCTCAGACAGGCCTACGGCATTCATTTCACCCCGTACCAGCACCAGCACCCTCATTCCCACGGCAGCCATGGACATTGAACCCTTCATGCTGCGCGCGGTCCTGACGGCCCTTTTTCTCGGACCGCTCTGCGGATTCATCGGGGTCTTCGTCACCGCCCGGCGCATGTCCTTCTTCAGCGATACCGTGGCCCATGCGGCCCTGGCGGGTGTGGCCCTCGGATTCTGGCTCGGTCTGCCCGATCCCACGGTCCCCATGATTCTCTTCAGCCTGGTCATCGCAGGCCTAATTCTCTGGCTCAAAGAACAAACATCCCTTCTCAACGACACCATCATGGCTCTGTTGCTGAGCGGGTCGGTGGCCCTAGGTATGGTCATTTTAAGTCTCCTCAAGGGCTATCGCGGTGAACTCGACAGATACCTCTTTGGTGACATTCTTTCCGTCGGATGGGCTGATGCCGCCTTGGCCTTGGTCGTATTGATCACCGTAGGCTCAGTCCTATTCTGGAAACTCAATGCTCTAGCCCTGTTAACCGCCCATTCCGATCTGGCGCATGTGTCGGGCGTTCCGGTGCGCTGGCTGAACTACGGATTCGTCGCCCTGCTCACCGTAACCGTGGCGCTGAGCATACGCCTGCTGGGCATCATTCTAGTAACCTCGCTCGTGGTAATTCCTCCGGCGGCGGCTCGGAATCTGGCCCGTAGTCTGCGCCAGCAAATTCTCTTGAGCCTTTTTCTGGGCCTCATCGGCGCCAGCGGCGGGGTGATTCTTTCTTATCCGCTCAACCTGCCCAGTGGCCCCTGCATCACCCTGACCTTGGCCGGATTGTTCGTTCTATCCCTGCTCGGAAGTCGGCTGCAACGTGCCCACCAAAACGCTTCATGAGCCGGCCCTGTCCCCAGCACCAGCACCCTCACCGACTCATCCAGCAACCGCTGTCTGACCTGACAGACAAGCTTCGCCAGGGTGAACTGAAGATCACCGCCCCGCGTCAGGCGATTCTCGACGTGCTCCGCAAGCATTCGTCCCCGCTGACGATCAAAGAAATCCACACCTCGCTGGGCAAGCTCGACTGCGATCTGGCGACCATCTACCGGAACATGCACACCCTCGAACGCATGGGGCTGGTGCGGCGTTATGATTTTGGTGATGGCGCCGCCCGCTTCGAATTATCTCCCGAGGACGGCGAGGGTCACCACCATCATTTGGTGTGCACCCGCTGCGCGCGCATCGTCGAGCTCGACGACTGCTTCCTGAACGATTTTCAGGATCAACTGGCCCGCCGCCATGGTTACACCCAAATTTCTCATCGAATGGAATTCTTCGGGCTCTGCCCCAATTGCCAAGCGCCTTGAGCATGGCGGCCGAGGTGCCATGCTGCGGAGAGTCGGATGCTCCTCCAATTATCTTCAGCCTGGCTTTCATGATTCGGCCATCCGCCCCCAATTCACCACCTAACCCGGCTTGGATCCTGGGTGGCTACCTGGCTGCGGTGTTTGTCGGTGGAGCCCTGCTAGCTCCTTGGCTCTGGATGTTCGTTCAGTACGTCGGCGCTGACTCTTCATTGGCCGTGCAACCGTTCCGCCGGTATGTCGACCGGAGTCTTCTGGGGGTCGCCTTGATCGGGCTTTGGCCCATGGCAAAAAGTGGCCTTTTCCCCGGTTGGCACTCCGTCGGCATGGTGTGGGGCCGATCTGCCCGGCGAGACCTGTTGATGGGCCTGGCGGGCGGAATGCTGTCGCTGGCTGTGGTGGCGCTCCTCTCTCTCGGGTTCGGCGTCCGCGCCTGGGATTCGGCTCATTCCTGGGGCTTGCTGCTCTCTCATGCGATTCGTGCGCTCGGCGCGGCCATCGCCGTTTCGTTGATGGAGGAACTCCTGTTCCGAGGGGTGGTCTTCGGATCGCTTCGCCGCCAATTTTCTTTCACTGCCGCCGCTCTGAGCAGTGCGTCTCTCTATGCTCTGGTCCATTTCTTCCACCGGCCCGAAGCCCCCGCTTCAGTCGGTCCTTGGACCGGCTTAGAAATGCTGGCCCGCATGCTTTCGGGTCTCAGCCAACCCTCACAGGTGTTCCCCGGAATCCTCACTCTGGGGGCGATCGGCTGGTTGCTGGCTTGGTGCCGCGAGCGAACCGGTACGCTGTGGCTCCCGTTGGGTTTGCACGCTGGATGGATCTTCTGGTTCAAATCCTACACGTTCTTCAACGCACCGCTGGCCAACTTAGGCTCACTATCGTGGTGGTGGGGCTCGGCCCGCTTGCACGATGGGTGGCTAACCTTTGCGGTGATCGCCTTCACTTCGGTGTTTTTTGTGGGCGTACTTGGAACCCGTAAGAAAATAACCAATGACACCCCTCTGGAACATGTCCGTTGAACGTTCCATCGGCCGACCTCATCGCAAACCCGATGGCGGACTCGGGCTGGGCTATGGGGCCGAGGTGATTCTGGGGCTCGTCTATCCCCCGGTTTGCGCGCTCTGCCATCAACACCGGGCCGATCGCAATCAGGGCTACGTCTGCGATGCCTGCCAAGGCAGAGTCCGCCGGATTACAGAGCCCTGCTGCCAACGCTGTGGAATCCCCTTCTCCGGAACGATCATAGGCTCTCAAACTTGTGCCGCCTGCCGGAAAGACTCCTGGGCCTGGGATGAAGCCCGTGCCGCCGCCATCGCCGAGGGCGTCACCCTAGAATGCATTCACCGGCTCAAGTACCAGCGCGAGCCCTGGTTTGGGACTTTTTTATCGGGGCTGATGATGGAGGCCGCGTTGCCCCGATTGATCGACCATTCCTGGCAAGGAGTTGTGCCGGTACCACTGCACCGCGTCAAACAGCGCGAGCGCGAATTCAATCAGGCCGAGCGTCTGGCCGCACCTCTGGCCCACGCCTTAGGGGTGCCCTTGAGAACGGATCTAGTCCGCCGCCGCGAGGCCACGTCGAGCCAAACTTCCCTGAGCCGAAAGGATCGGATCGGTAACATGAGGACCGCCTTCGAACCGGCCCGTCCTCCTCAGATCCACGGATCATGGATCCTCGTGGACGACGTCCTCACCACCGGGGCAACCACCGATGGAGTGGCGGCCGTTCTCAAAAATTTGGGCGCCGAACGAGTGGTCGTTTGGGCCGTCGCTCGGGCCATCTTGGAAATCGATTTGCTGCCAACCCGTCAGAGCTGAATCTTCGCGTTCAACACCTCGACGACATCCGTCTTCGACGGCCAAGGGAAACCATTATCCAGAAAGGCAAACAGGTGGCTCACCCAGCCCTGGTCATCGAGGTGGAGTGTGAAGGCCGCTTTTGAAGGGCATCCTTTAATCTCGGCAAAGGTATGGCCTCCAAAAATGGCACCTCGAGTTCCTGGAAATGAACCGTCCGGGGCGCGGAGTCGGATCAACAGCGCGGTTCCCAAACGTTCACGTCCCAAGACCGTCACGCCGGCCAACTGAGTCGCCAGCGCAGCATCGGGCTCCGCTAATAACAAATGGCGCAGCACGGCTCTCTCCCACGATTTGAGAGCGACGACTCCGAGGTCTGGGGGTTCCATCATCGGCCTATTAGAGACGTTTAAGTTTCGACCCTGTCTTGGAGTCCTCGACGGTCCAACCCAGAGCCTTGAGTTCATTGCGCACCGTGTCTGCCAACGCGAAATCGCGAGCCCCTTTGGCGGCGTTGCGCTTCTCCAACAAAGCCATCGCTGCGGCTGGGATTTTTTCCGGTGGCCGCTCGCCCAACCCCATGACTCCGTCGACTCGTAGCCACGACTGAAGGCGTGCCGCGGCGGCGCTCGGGCTGAGCGAACCTATGGCCAAGGCTGCATTAGTTTCACGGACCCAATCGAAGATCACGGCCCATGCCTTCGAAACATTGATGTCATCATCCAAGGCCTCCGTGAACGAGACTTCCAAGTCACTGGGCGTGGTGCCCGTCTCGGGGGCCACCGACCCGGCCCGCTCCGTCAATTGAGCGACAGTGACATCCAATCGGGCTAATGCCGATCGGGTGGCCTCGAGGCCTTCCCGGGTGAAATTGAATGTCTCGCGATAATGGGCGCTGATGAGCAGGAAGCGGATTTCTCGACCCTGGAATCCCTGTCCCAACAAATCTCGCACCGTAAAGAAGTTGCCCAGCGACTTGCTCATCTTTTTGCCGTCCACCAGCAAATGGGCTGCATGAACCCAATGCTTCACGAACGGCCTACCTGGCTGCTGCAACCCCGTCCCTTCACTCTGGGCGATCTCGTCTTCGTGATGGGGAAACGCCAAATCTTCGCCACCGAGGTGAATATCAAAGCTCGGTCCGAGAATCGCCATACTCATGGCCGAACACTCGATGTGCCAACCCGGGCGACCTTGGCCCCATGGACTGTCCCAGAAGACAGCCCCATCGCCCGAAACACGGGCCTTCCACAGCGCGAAATCGGCCAGGTCGTCCTTATCGTAAGAGTCGCCCGAGACACGTTCCGTGCGCCGCTGAGCCTCCGGATCCAGCGTCACCAACTGACCATAGCGACAACCGCAGGCCCGGTACTTGTTGATACTGAAGTACACCGAGCCATCGCCCGCTCGGTAAGCAATGCCTCGCAATTCCAACCGTTGGATGAGGTCGATGATCTGAGGGATGTAATCGGTTGCCTTGGGCAAATGATGGGGCCGGAGGCAAGAAAGGGTGGCCAGATCCGCGAGAAAGGCCTCGGTGTACTGGCCGGTAAACTCGGCCAGCGATAGTCCCGTGGCCGCCACTTGACGGATGATCTTGTCCTCCACGTCCGTGATGTTCATTACATGGTTGACGCGAAATCCTCGGAATTCGAAGTAGCGCCGGAGGAGATCAGCAAAGACGAAGGTCCGGAAGTTTCCGATGTGACCGAAGTCGTACACGGTGGGTCCACAGCAATAGAACCCGATGGATTCGGCGTCGGGAAACAGTGGCGTGAATGCCTCCACCCGACGGTGGAGCGAGTTGAACAAGCACAGGGCCATGCGATGGATGGAGAGCCTACCCTTCTGGCGCAAAATAGAAAGGCATCGTGCGGCTGGGGATTCGACCCGGAAGGCGTTCAAGAATTTCTGCTCGAACCGGCCATAACCCCTTTGGCAGGGAATCTTGTCGGTCCGCCCCTCGCGGCCTAACCTGAAGCCTCACAAACTTGCTAACATGCCTCGGACTCCCAAGACAAACCCGCCCCGCTTCGAAGGCGAGGTCGCTGCTTGGGCTGCCATCGGTGCGGGTTGGCGACAACTCTTCGGCAGTTTCGGGAGCCTGGGCTTCAGCTTGGAATGGCATGATTTTAATGCCTCCGATCCGATCGACTGGGCCCGCAGCTTCCATCCTGAGAGCGTCGAGCTCTGCCTGAATCTCTCGGGCCAGGGTTCGGTCAGCTGTGGCAGCAACACCGCCCGATTTCGGAATCAGTCCGCCGGTTTCTATCGCCAAGGCCAGGTCCCTCTTCTGGCTGTCCGCACCCCGGGACAAACCCACCAGTTTATTACGGTGGAGTTTCGCCCCGATTTCCTGCGCCGAGAACTGAATGAGAGCAGAGATTTTCTCCACCCCCTTATTCAGACATCGCTGGATGCCCTACCTGCCGTTTCGGGCGTCTCCGAACCCGAGCCCCTGACCACCCGTCAACGCGATCTGGTCATGGCCTTACGCCAACCCCCGGTCTTGGCCGGAGCTCAGAGGCTTTGGTACGGGGCGAAGGTCCGAGAATTGATGAGCGAGTTCTTCTTCGCCCCGCCTTCGGATTCCGAACTGTTCTGTCATCGCCAACAGCGGGTTGCCCGTGACCGTGTGGAGACCGTCGTTGAGGCCCTCAAGAAAGACCTCACCCTCCCTCCTTCGCTAGACACCATCGCCCGGGAGGCCGCATGCAGTCCGTTCTACCTGAGCCGGACTTTTTCCAAAGAGATGGGACAAACCATTCCCCAGTACCTACGGCAGCTCCGGATGGAAAAGGCCGCCACCCTGTTGAGATCTGGCTCATTTAACGTCACTGAGGCGGCGTTGGAGGTGGGCTATTCCAGCCTTAGCCATTTCAGCGCCGCGTTCCATCAAACCTTCGGCTGCTGTCCAGGGCTCTACCCCATGGCCACTCCGACCCAACGGGCCGCTCGCCGTAAAAGTTGATGATCGCCGGGGAGCGAACCGGCCGGTAGGGTCCCGGACACCGTGGCCTCCCAATCCACCAGCGTCCGGTTGCTTCAAAATCTCATCGCGCTGCCCAGCGTGAACCCTGCCTTTTTCAGCGATCCCGAGCTGCATGGCGAACATCGGGTGGCGGAATTTCTGGCATCGGCAGCCCGTCGACATGGCCTTGAGGTAGAATCACAACCCGTGGTCCCGGGACGCTCCAACCTGCTCGTCCGATTAACCCCGCGGGGCCCTGTCCGCCATAGAGTTCTTTTGGCACCGCACCTCGACACGGTCGGTGACCCGGCCTACGCGCTGCAGCTCAAGCCCGTTGTCCGCGATGGGCGCGTCTATGGGCGCGGCGCGTGCGACACCAAAGGGTCGGTCTGCGCTTACTTTCAATCCTTGCTCAACGTGGCCGCAGCGGGCCATCGGCCGGCGCATACCGAGATCCTATTCGTGGGCCTCATCGACGAAGAGAACATGCAATTGGGTTCCCGACACTTTGCCAGCCACGGGCCGAAGAGCGATTTGGCAATCGTCGGCGAGCCAACCGGCTTGGAGATCGTGACCGCCCATAAGGGCGATGTCTGGCTGCGCCTGCGAACCATCGGTCGTCCAGCCCATGGGGCCACACCGCATCGCGGCCGCAACGCCGTGACCGCAATGTCGCGGATCGTTCTGGCTCTCGAGACCGAGTATGCCTCCGAACTGGCCGCTCGCCCCGCCCATCCTCGCCTTGGACGGCCCACGATCAACGTCGGCCGGATCGACGGGGGCCGCCAACCCAACATCGTGCCCGCCGAATGCATCATCGACATCGATCGACGCACTCTTCCCGGCGAAACCGAAACCGGAGTTTGCCGCGAAATTCGCGCCTTGTTGCAGCGGCAGGGACTCAAAGCCTCCTTCGACACCCTCCGGACCAGTCCCTGCGAGCCGCTCGAAACGAATCCCGACCTTCCGCTGGTCCAGGCTTTGACCCGCGCCGCCGGACGCCGAATTACCCGAGGCGTTCATTACTTTACCGATGCGGCGCCCCTGGCCGCGGGAGGGATCCCTTCGGTGGTGTTCGGTCCGGGTGACATCGCTCAGGCCCACACCGAGCGGGAATGGCTGGCCATCTCCCAGTTGGAGAAATCGATTCACATCCTTGAACGGTTCCTTCGCGGCCTGGACTGAACGCCCTCGACTCCACATCTCCCCTTGCGATGCGCCTGGCCTTCCTCACCCATGAACCTTATTTCCCTCCCAGCGGCGGAGGCTCAGCGGAAGCGATTTACCTGATCCGCGAATTGGTGCGCCGAGGCCATGAAGTCCATTTGTTTTGCCCCATCTTTCCCGATTGGGAATCCATTGCGGCGACCCAAGGCATTCACATCCATCCTTTCACCCGGTGGCCGATGGGTCGCTACACGCCCTACCGCAACCTCAAGTACCTGCTTTATCCGCTCGCCCTTGCCCAGCACGCCGACCGGACGCTGAAGTCCCTGCGCCGATCGACGGTCCCGGAGTTTCGCTTCGACGCTATCCTCTCGCAGCACACAATTTCCGCCGTGGCTGCTGGCCTACTGAGAGGTCGCTGGAAAGTCCCCATCATCCTCAACTTCCTGGACTACCTCACAGGGTTCATGGAGACTTGGCCCGCGGTGTTTACGCGATCGGGTTTGGTTCCCTGGCTCAACCGCTACGAGCGCTCATTGCCCCAGCGCTTCAATGCCGAGGGCGTGATGACCGTGTCGGCTCCGTTGGCGGAACGATTCCAGGCCACCGGTTACCCCGCCAACCGAATCCGAGTCATCCAGTATGGCTACGATGCCAACCTGTTTCGGCCGCATCCCGAAACCGCGGCCGATCCGACGAATTCCCAGAGGCCCGTGGTGGTCATGCACGGGTCCTTCGACACTCATCACCTAGGCCCCATCGCCCGGGACGCCTTGTTGCACCTGCACGCACGCCGGCCAGATCTCCGGTTCCGATTCCTCGGGAAGGAAACTCCGGCATTGCTGCAATTGGCTCAGGCGGTTCGGGCGGCCGCTCCGGGGATCTCGCTCGAAATGACCGGCTTCATTCCGTACGACCAAATGGCTGAGGCCCTGGGCGGAGCTTCCGTCGGGATGGTCCCTTATGAGGAATCACAAGGTGTTCACTGCGCCTTCGTCGCCAAGGCCGTCGAATATCTGGGCTGCGGGATTCCCTGCGTCAGCACTCCCCTGGAAAATCTTTCCCGCTACTTCGCCGACGAACCGGCGATCCGGTTCTCCGGTTGGACGGGCCAATCCTTCGCCGAGAACGTTCTGGCAATCCTCGCCCTTCCTGCCACGGAACGCCGTTCCCTCGGACTCTCGGCCGCCGCCCGAGTCGCCGCCCGGCTCGACTGGAATGTCATCGCGACCCATGCCGCCAACTTCATCGAGCAGCAAGCCGGCCTTCCCAAAAGCAGTTGCCAAGCGGCCGGTCCGGTTTGAGCTTCAAGACTGTCGATGAGTTCGTGTTCTTCAACGATGGCGGCCCCGATGGCCGCGATCCCATTACTTCCCAGGCGCCGTCTGCCCGAATGGCTGAAGGTGCAGTTGCCAACCTCGAGTGCCTTCACGGCCACGCGCACTCTCCTCGATGGCTTGGGCCTCCATACTGTTTGCGAGAGCGCCAAGTGCCCCAATCATTGGGAGTGCTGGAGCAAGGGCACGGCCACTTTCATGATCGCTGGAGATCGTTGTACCCGCGCCTGCGGATTCTGCGCGGTCTCGACGGCCAAACCACTGGCCTTGGAACAAGATGAGCCTCAGAGAGTCGCCGAGGCCACCCGTCGCATGGGACTCAAGCACGTGGTGATCACGGCGGTGGCCCGAGATGACCTCCTAGATGGTGGAGCCGAACATTTCCGCCGCACCATCGAAGCGGTCCGGGATTTGAATCCTGGAATCGTTGTCGAGGTGCTGACTCCCGATTTCCTCGATCGTGACGACGCGATCGATTCGGTCCTCGCGGCTCGGCCAGACATCTTCAACCACAACCTTGAGACGATTCGCCGTCTGACTCCTTCGGTGCGCCATCGCGCCACCTATGAGCGGTCCCTCCGCGTGCTGACCAAGGTCAAAGACCGCCTGGGCGACAACGTTCACACCAAATCGGGCATGATGCTCGGGCTGGGTGAAACTCAGGAGGAAGTGCTCGAAGCCATGCGAGACCTTCGCCAGGCCCACTGTGATATTCTTACTCTGGGACAATACTTGCAACCAACCCTCAAGCACCTGCCGGTGGTCGACTTCATCCCTCCGGCCGTTTTCGACACGCTCCGGCGTGAGGGCGATGCCATGGGATTCACCCATGTGGCCTCGGGTCCCTTAGTTCGCAGTTCATATCATGCCGACGAATTCTCTCCGATCCCACCGGCATGAGATTCTGGCTATTAGCCTGGATCTCCCTACTGATCCTTCTGGTTCCTTTGAACGCCGCTGAATTGGCCTCCACCAACCGCTTTGAGCCGGAGGTTCTAAAATTTGAAGCCCTGGACCGAAGGGTCCCGCCACCGCCGCGGCCGATCTTGTTCGTGGGGAGTTCTAGCATCCGATTGTGGACCAATTTGCCCACCTTAATCCAGAATCGGCCAGTGCTCAACCGCGGTTTCGGTGGTTCCCGTTTCAAGGATCTCCTGCGGTTCTTCAACCGAGTGGTGCTGCCCTATGGCCCCTCGGTGGTCGTGGTCTACGAAGGCGATAACGACTTGGCCGATGGTCAAACCCCCGCGGAAATCGCTCAAGATGTGGCCGCGTTCTTGGAGCGTGCCGAAACCCAACTCCGGGGCACCTCGATCCTCTTGCTCACCGTGAAGCCGAGCCCGTCTCGTGTGCATCTCCTCGAAGCTCAATCGGAGTTTAATCGGCGGCTCAAGATCCTAGCGCAGTCTCGTCAGCGTGTGCGCGTCATCGACGTCGCCTCGCCATTGCTCGACTCCCAGGGCAAACCCGATCCTCGATTCTTTGTCGCAGACCGCCTCCACCTCAACGCCGAGGGTTACGAGGCGTGGCGAAAACCGGTTTTGGATGCCATCGAACTCAGCTTGAAGCGCTGAGCGAGACCCGGAATGGCGAAACGGCCGCAGCGGCCAACAAACCGCCCTCGAGAAATACCTGATACTCCGGCGACTCCAAGCGATGGGTTTCGGGCTGGGTCCGGAGCAGGTGCCGCAATTCATCCCGGTTGCGCGACCAACGGTGTCCATTGAAAAATTCTATGGGCTCAAACTGAGTCTTATAGAGGGCCTTGTCTGCATAGCAGGTGCCCAAGTGCAGGTGACCCAAACCACTTTCCTGAGCCCAAGCGACCGCCCGCGTCATCATGGCCATCCCGAGATGGCTGCCCGAATCGGACAAATCATAGAACGCATAGTAGTAATAGGCCATTCGCGGCGGCTCGAGGTACAGCAGAGCCACTCCCCGTTCGAGTCCGTCACCACCGCCGTCTCGGAACACCAGCAAGTGGGAAATCACCCGACCGGCCAAGAGTCGGTCCAAGCGCGCCGCGGACATGACACCAGAACCGAAGCGGGCCTCAGCAAAGGCCAACCAGGCCGACCGGCGCTCCGGCGTTAAGTCAAAGCGATCCCGAGGCACCAACTCACACTGCAAATTTCCAGCCTTACGCAGCACGCGCCTGTTTTCGGAAGAGGTTCGCCATTCTCCCAGCGGCACCCGCAATTGGCGCCCCATGTAGAAGCGGGAGAGATCTGGAGCGGATGGTAAAAATCCGGCTGCAAATAAATCAGCCGGGCTTTCTGTGGGTTCCGGAAATGCCCACACCGCATACGGATAGACGTAGCGGCTAGGATTTGCAACCGCCTCTGAGAATACCAGCTTCATTGGGAATGCGAGGAGCCTGGCACTGGCCTACGAGCCGAGACCACTTCGCCTCAGCGGGAGGGATGTGGCTCGGCCAACCGGCCATGCTTCAGTTTCCGCTAATGCGGAAGAAGGCCGCATTGTTGGTGACAGGTACCGTGGTCTTTAAGTCATTGGTCGTGAGCAAATTCTGCCATGGGGCATCCAAGGCGCTCCGGACCTGCAGGTTGTAAGGCGGTAGGCCTCCGGACCAGGAGAGTCCGAGGGTGTTGCCCTTCAGGGTCACCGCCACTCGGATGGGCGTCGTCGGCACTTCGAAGCCTCCCAAGGTGGCCGAGAACGGCGACGTCACAGCGGACACCGGCACGGCGATCGTTGTATCCGATGCAGCAACCGCATCCAGAATGTAACTGGCCGAGACGGTGACTCGCTTCAAATCAGCGACACTCAATGCCAATTCGCTCAGATCAATGTCCACCAATCCCCCATCCATCGAGACGTCCAAGGTCACTTGCTTCAAGTGTTTCAAACTTTGAACCGAACCGTTGGGGTATGCCTCTGAAGTCGCAGCCAAGCCGATCGGATCCGCCAAAGCCACATCCACCTGAATGCCTCCCATCGCGTAACTTGGGTTGCGCGCTGGCACCCGAACTGAAA
This sequence comes from Akkermansia muciniphila, assembly GCA_945893185.1. Classification (GTDB taxonomy): domain Bacteria; phylum Verrucomicrobiota; class Verrucomicrobiia; order Limisphaerales; family UBA9464; genus SXXZ01. Next base: position 59,656 of record CAMDDW010000002.1, read on the forward strand.
GCTGAGTGGCCGTCGAATTCGTCTGAATCACCGGCCGGATTTCACCGGTCGGTTCTGCCAGAGCTAATCCATAGAATTTGTCGACCGCCACGCCGCTCGAGACGTCCCACGGAGCACCGCCAACATTGCTCGATAAAACGTTGCCGCGAAAAACAACGCGCGCCGGCTGATCGGCTAACCCGTTACTGCCGTGGAAACGAATGAGGGGGGCTCCCATCCCGGACAACTTGTTGGCTTCCAATGCATCGGATTCAGCCGGCCCACTGAAGTCAGAACCCACCCGAAGGGTCGAATAGCTTCGAACCGTGGTGAGGCTAATCGGGGTTGGATTTTTGAAGAGCACCGAACCCGACGGTCCGTATCCTAAAGAATTCCCAGCCATGACCACGCCGGTCGCTGTGCGCCAGAACTCCGCCAACACATCATAGTTGAGCGGACCAAAATAATTACGCTCATTGGCGTCGTTGATACCGTCGCCGTCCGTGCCTATCAGCATGAAATGGCCTCGCCCGTTCTCAATGGCTTCCATGTCGGTAAATTGCCCGAGATAACCCGCCACCTGCGAATAGTCGAAGATCGAACCATCGGGGAGATAGTTGAAGCGATTGCCTGAAACCCGAGTATTAGGGGTCTCCAAATGGATGGCTAACGATTGACCGGTGATCAAGTTGTGTTCTGCCACGTCCCCGAAGCCGTCCGAATCGGTACCGATCACCAAACCCTCAGAGGTGATATTATTGTCCCACTTGAAGGAGGCCACCGCGGCCCGGCCTCCGCGGACTCCCGATGCCGTCGGCTTAGCCGGATCGACACCGAACCAGCAACCCTGGATACGGGCTTCGGTCGAAGCACCCACCAACGCCACGCCATAGATGAACGGATCGGCCGCGGAGTCGCCGCCGGTCGCACTGAGCACCGCCACACCACGCAGGGTGAAGTTGCGAGAATTAAGAATCGGCAAGATCGCGCTCTCGCTGTCCCCGAACCCATGGTCTCCGTAGTCGGTCAGTGCAAAGCGACCCCCAGCCCGTGAATCGAGAACAATCCGCAGTTGGGCTGTGTCGGACCCCTGAAGGACATTGGTGTTGGCGATGGCTCCGGGCTGACTAAAACCGTCGATCAAAACATTATCGGCTTGGACCATCGAATAGCCTGCGGTCGGTGTTACCAAATAATGCGGGCCAGCACCCGGGATGTTGAAGGTGATGCGGTCGTTGGAGCGAACGTCTTTGAGCGCCTCCGCCAGGGAGGTCTTTCCATCACCAGCCGCAGACGCGTTGTCGGCCGTGTTAACCACCACGGTCCGCACCGATTCAACGCGCAAATTGTCGATGAGCAGCCAACTTTCCCCCTTCACCTCGGCCACGCCCGCAAAGGGATCCATGTATCCCACCATTACTCGCCCGGATTTCCAGGGACTCGTGTTGATGCGGCGGCTGATGATCCGCCCGTCGATCTTCCAGGTGACCACATCACCGATCTGGCTCACTTCCACCTGAACCCACCGCTTGCCAAAGACACCTGGGGCCTCGAAACGCGGTGACGGAAACTGGGTTCGAAGGAAGGGCTCGTTGCCATCGTCATCTGGGTTGCCGTTGCCGTCTCGGTCGGGAACACCCGCCGCTTCGCCGTCGAGATAACGACTGGCTTGTCCGGCCTGTCCCTCCCAGCTTTGTAGACCGCGCGCTGCACCATCGTCTCCGACAACGCCGAACCACACACCATCACTGCCGGTCCCGCCCAAGGCCTCGGTCGCGAAATCCTCTCGCTGTTCTGCACCCGACAGCACGCCCCAGTTGACCAAATCTCCCGAGTGGTTCAGACCAAACGTGAGGAACTCAGAGGTTCCGACTCCGCTGTCTGCAAAGGCTGCATGATTCAAGAAGGCGTCGAACTTGAGGACATAGTCCCCGGAAAAATTCGTGGTCTTCGGGTAAAGACTCAGGGCAAAGCGACCCGGCTCGTTGTCGTTCTTGTTGACGGTGATCTTGAGTCCCTTCGACCCATCCACAGCAGAATTGGGCGCGGTCGGAACCGGCAAATTTTCGGGCGTCGCCGTCTGAAATGCAAAACGGTTGAACGTGAGAGCGCTGTAGTCGTACGACCAATCGAGGCTGTAGTCGTTGGTTGAGGTGCCGGCATAATATCCCACCTTCACATCATAGTTGGCCGAAGTGTTCGACTCGAACGAGTCTTTGAACAAGGACTGTCCCGTCAGGGAGGTTGAGAACAGAGTCACGGCGGCGACCGCGACGACGCTGGATTTCGGCATTTTCAAAGTAATGGTGGATCGAACCGTTCAGGCAGCAGGACAGCTGGGTTCGGTTGTTACGCCCCGCTTCGATGCCGTCGAGGGTTTAATTCCAACGGCGCTCCGAAAAAGGCTTCCCCTACGGTCGTCCAGTCTTTTTGATCCGAGGCGGGTTTCATGATCACCTTGAACTTTTGCCCATCGGGTTTCCGATGTTTTTGGTAGGTAGGTTTTCCCTACTGCATCGTTCAGGCTTAGCCGAAGGCTTCAGGCTCAGGCCTTCGAGTAAACTTCGGCTCCCTGCTCGACAAACTCCCGAGATTTTTCTTCGAGGCCCTTCTTAATGGCCTCCTCGGCGGCAAGCCCTTGTTCGGCCGCATACTTGCGGACGTCCTCGGTGATCTTCATCGAGCAGAAGTGCGGGCCGCACATGGAACAGAAGTGAGCGGTCTTGGCGCCCTCCTGCGGCAGGGTCTCGTCGTGGAATTCGCGGGCCGTGATCGGATCGAGACCCAAGTTGAACTGATCGTGCCAGCGGAACTCGAAGCGTGCCTTACTTAAAGCATTGTCACGATTTTGAGCTCCCGGATGACCCTTGGCCAAGTCCGCAGCATGGGCCGCAATCTTGTAAGTGATCACCCCATCCTTCACGTCCTTCTTGTTGGGCAAACCCAGGTGCTCCTTGGGGGTCACGTAGCAGAGCATCGCGCAGCCAAACCAACCGATCATCGCAGCCCCAATGCCACTGGTGATGTGATCATAACCCGGAGCGATGTCCGTCGTCAGCGGGCCGAGGGTGTAGAAGGGGGCCTCTTGGCACCATTCCAACTGCTTGGCCATGTTCTCTTCGATCATGTGCATGGGAACGTGGCCCGGGCCCTCGTTCATCACCTGCACTCCATGGTTCCAGGCTCTTTGCGTGAGTTCTCCTTGCACCTCGAGTTCTCCAAACTGCGCCTCGTCGTTCGCATCAGCGATGGATCCCGGCCGCAGGCCGTCGCCAATGCTAAAGCTGACATCGTAGGCGGCCATGATTTCACAAATTTCGTCCCAGTGAGTGTAGAGGAAATTCTCACGATGGTGTGCCAAGCACCACTTGGCCAAGATACTGCCACCTCGGCTGACAATGCCGGTCATGCGACGGGCCGTCATCGGGATGAATCGCAGGAGCACCCCGGCGTGAACGGTGAAATAGTCGACCCCTTGTTCGGCCTGCTCGATGAGGGTGTCCCGATAAACTTCCCAAGTCAGATCTTCGGCTTTGCCGCCCACCTTTTCCAAAGCCTGATAAATGGGAACGGTCCCGATGGGCACCGGGGAGTTTCGCAAAATCCACTCCCGGGTGGCGTGGATGTTCTTGCCTGTCGAAAGATCCATCACCGTGTCGGCTCCCCACTTGGTGGCCCAGCGCATCTTCTCGACCTCTTCCTCGATGCTGGAGGCCACCGCGCTGTTGCCGATGTTGGCATTGATCTTCACCAGGAAATTCCGACCTATGATCATCGGCTCGTTCTCGGGGTGATTGATATTCGATGGAATAATGGCCCGCCCGGCGGCCACTTCACTCCGGACGAATTCAGCGGTGATCTCGGCCGGAATCCGTTGGGGGAATCGACGGAAAATCGACGGCGAATACGGACTATCGGGCAATTGGCTAGAACCAGCATGCTGCTTGGACAACTCATTGCGGGCTCGGTCTCCCGATAAATCGGCCAACTGGGCCAGACCCATATTTTCACGAATGGCGATGAACTCCATTTCCGGAGTGATGACTCCGGCTCGGGCATAGGCCAATTGAGTGATTCCTTGACCCGGCTTCGCCCGGAGTGTGCGGCGACGGCTGGCCGTCAGACCGGGAAACTCCACCAAGCGGTTCTTCTCGGCCTTGCTGGCGTATTCGGCATGCTTTCCAGAGAGGTAGCCATTGTCCTGGGGCTTTACCTCGCGCCCATCGTATTCCTCCACATCACCACGGCCTCGGATCCAAGCCGCCCTCAACGGTGGCAATCCTTCTTCGGAGGTGCCATTGAACTGTGGGTCGCCCCAAGGGCCTGAGCAGTCATACACCCGAACCGGCGGATTCACCTCTTCGGCTCCGCTCACCAAGTGCGTGGGACTCTGGCTGATCTCCCGGAACGGTACCCGAATCGCTGGGTGCAAAGTGCCGGCCTCATAAACCCGGTTGGAGTTTGGCAATTGCTCCCGGCTGTGCGGTTCAAAAGCGGTCTTGGGATCGGCGATCATGATAGAATGTCTCTGGAACTTGAAACGGACTCATTGGCGGTTCCCAGTGATTCCGTGAGGAATGTTCCGGATGGAACCTCCCGGCAGACATGGGCGGAGAAGGGTTATCCCTTCGCCGGCATGATCCGGATCAGGTTCCACGGGTCGGAAGCTGCGGCCCCCCTCTCAGCCGTGATATCAACGGCTCCCCGAACGGCCTCTAGTATGGACGCGGACCGCGTCCTCGCCAAAAGGAAAGTGATCGACCCTTAATCCCCCAAGGGGTTCGGCCTTGGCCTCTCGCGTTACCTTCTTGTTTAACGCGACAGGTTGAGGGCTGTCGGTTGTGAGATCCTCGCGTCAGGTCGCAGGTATAAAACGCTGCGCCAAGAGAGATAGAACAAAGAGACTGGCATAGACTGCCATCCCGCTGGGATCCGGCGCTACGGCGAGCTGGTCCACCAGACAAATCCCGGCCAAAAGACCGGAGACAGTACGGCCGTAGTGAGGTTGGGCCCGGGCCACCGTGTGACTCAGGCTCCACACTGTCCAAGACAGCGCCATAAGACCGGTCAAAATCACGCCCAAGGCCAGGTTATCTCCGTGGATCAACCAGGCCAAAATCCAAGGGATCGCCAAAAATACTAAAGGCCAATAGGCCATAGGACCTCTCCGACTTTCCCGTCGTGCTATGTAGCTTAGTCCTACTATCCAAGCCGCCAGCGCCAAGGCTGCCCACAAAACTTCTCCGGTCACTCCGCGTTCCCCGACCGATGCTACCGTCAAAAAAAGGAAGAATCGGCAGGTTGCCATCAACACCGGGGAAAGCGTCACCCGCTTGTGGATCGCATCGTAAAGAATAACCGAACCGGCCAGCTGTGCAGAAAACATCGCGGTCCACCAGCCCTGCACTGCCAACCCGATGACGCCAGCTACTATCAAAGACCATCCCGCCTGCCACACCCGGTGCTCGGACACCGCGCCAGAGGGTATCGGTCTCTCCCGACGGAACTGTCGGTCGAAGTCCGCATCGAAGGCGTCATTCAGGACCATGCCTCCTATATAAATCAGACTGGCAAAGAACATCACCGCGCCCATTCGGCCCAATTCAAGTCCTCCTCCCAAGACCCCTGCCGCTAGGCAATTGGACCACACCGTTGGCAAATTCGATGCCCGGGCAAGAATTAGCCAAGATCTCCAAGAGGGGGGTGAAGAACTCAAGATGAGGGATTCCCATCCGACGGTCCGCTTCAGTCAAGCGTGCGGATCTTTACTCCATCCACGATCCGCTCACCGGAAGCCATGTTGGTGACGACGACTACGGTATCGCCTCGTCGGAGCAATCCGTCGTTCATGAGTTGGGTCACAGCGGCATCAACGGTTCGATCCGGATCTTGCGAATTAAATGCCACAACCCGGGGTATGACTCCGCGGAGCAAGGTCAACCCATCGGCGGTGGGCCATCGATCGGTGAACGCATAAACAACCGAATGGCGCGGCCGCATCCACGAGGCAAACCGAGCAAGGTGACCTCGTTTAGTGAAGACCAATATTGCATTGGCTTTAATGTCATCGGCGAGTCCCACGGCACTCCGTACCAACTTCTGTCGCGTAGAGGTGAGCTCGGCTTTCTCCTGATAGTTAGTCCCGCCACTGCGCTCGATGCGTCGAGCGATCGTGTCCATGACCTCGATGCAACCCAGGGGATGTTTTCCGACGGTGGTCTCGCCACTGAGCATGATGGCGTCGCTCTGCTCAAAGACCGCATTGGCCACGTCGGTAATCTCGGCCCGGGTCGGCGTCGGACTTTGGATCATGCTCTCCAGCATGTGTGTGGCCACAATCACCGGTCGGCCAAGCTGCTGACAGGTTTTGACGATTCGCCGCTGGATGATGGGCAACTCTTCATAGTTACACTCTATTCCCAAATCACCTCGAGCCACCATGATCACATCGGCTGCTCGGGCGATGGCATCGAAATGGTTGACCGCGAACTGATGCTCAATCTTGGCAACGATTTGCGGTTGGTGGGCGGAGGGGTGTTGTTTTAGAAAGGCCCTCAGTAACTCGATGTCCTGAGATTCGCGCACAAAGCTCAAGGCGATGTAGTCGACGCCCACTTCGAGTCCGAGTTGGATGTCTTCCTTGTCCTTTTCTGTCAGCGCCGGCAGCGAAACGTGAACCCCTGGCAAATTAATATGACGACGACTGCCTAAGGTTCCATCGGTCAGCACTTCACATTCCACGGTGTCTGCCGTCTTGGACAAAATCCGCATTTTAATCTCCCCGTTGTCCACGATCAGCGTGTCGCCGGCATGCACGTCCTCGGCGAATTGATCGTAACCGACGCTGGTCCACTTGCCCTGAGCTGGGATTTTTCCGCGGACCGTAAACGTGAAATGCTCGCCGACCGACAAGGGAATCTTTTCGGCGACATCGCCGGTCCGAATCGAAGGACCTTGGGTGTCCAAGAGAATTCCTACGGCCCGCTTATTGCGTTCGGACAAGAGCCGAATGTCTTGGACAACGCGTCGCACCCATTCTGGTTTGGCGTGACTCATGTTGAGCCTCAGAACGTTGGCCCCTGCGAGAATGAGTCGCTCCAGCATCTCTGGCGAATCGGTGGCCGGTCCTAGGGTGGCGATGATTTTGGTTTTCCTTAAACCGTAGATGCTCATGGGTCTTCTGTTGTGAGTTTGTCTGGCCGGAGCATCACTCTATCTAGGGCTGGGTCAACGGCGCTTGGCAAAGGGACCGATTGATTGGACTCTGGAGTTCGGACCTGATGTCTTCTGCTTACTTGCAATTGTTGGACGCGACGATCGCCCACCTGGAAACCTTGAAAGGCCAAGGTGTCGGTTGGGTCCCGGTGGGTCGTGACTCGCTCCTGTCCATCGTTAGCTCGTCCCTCACCCCTCTTTCATCGGTCGCCCGGCGCGATATAGCCAAATCGGTGAGGCCCGCCATTCAGAATTCTCAGAGCCCTTCTATTCTTTCCGAGAATTTGGCCTCTGCGTCTCCTCAACCTTTGGTCGTTCCTCCCGCTGTTCCTTCGGAGGCAGCGATGTCGCGGTGGTCCCAGGCCGTTGCGGTGATTCCTCCAGCTTCGTCGAGTTCTAAAACCTCGTTCGTGGCGGTGCCTTTGCCTGCTCCGTTGCCTCCGGAGGCCCGTGCCGCTGCGATGGCCGAGCTTCGGTCCCAAATCCTCGCCTGTTCCCGTTGCTCTCATTTAGCTGCCTCTCGTCAGTCGGTTGTCTTTGGCATGGGTGACTTCCATGCCAAGATCTTGTTTGTCGGCGAGGCGCCAGGAGTTGAAGAGGACCTCAGTGGTGAACCTTTTGCGGGTCCTGCTGGAGAACTGCTGACTAAAATTCTCTCGGCGATGGGTTTGGGCCGGGATTCAGTTTTTATAACCAACCTCCTCAAATGTCGCCCGGATACCCCCGGTGATTCAGCGGGTAATCGCAAACCCAAGCCTGACGAGGTGTCGACGTGTATTCCTTGGCTTGAACGGCAAATCGACTTGGTTCAGCCCCGAGTCGTGGTGGCTTTAGGAGCGAGTGCGGTCGAAGGACTCTTGGGTAAGGGAACGGCTGGAATTAGCCAACTGAGGGGCTCTTGGCAGAACTATCGCGGCTTACCCCTGATGCCAACGTATCATCCAGCGTACCTGCTTCGAAATCTGGCCCTCTCAGAAAAACGGAAAGTTTGGGAAGACATGCTTCAGGTGATGGAGCGGGCGGGCTATCCGGTCTCGACGAAGCAACGCGGATTTTTTCTGACCAAAGATTAGTTTTCAGACTTCTACTGGTCTTTAAACAGCCCTTGGCTGGTCTCTTTTTATGGATCAACGGTCATCGATAACCAATTGGGTCTCGGCGGCTTGAATCCAGGACCAGTCCCGATCAGTCAACCCACCTTTTTCATGCGTCATCAGCTTCAAGGTCACTCGATTCCAACGGATATCGATGTCTGGATGGTGGTTCCGTTGCTCTGCCAGACTGGCAACCCGGTTGACCCAGAGCATCGCGGCTCGAAAATCGGTAAACTCTTCAGTTCGGACCAAACGACCGCCTTCCATGGTCCATTCTCGGATTTTGGCGGTTCCATCGCTGCCCATCGTTTCCATTCGAGACCAACGGTACGAACGGTTTCTTCCGGTTCAAGCTTCGCGAACAGGAAGTTCTTCGCAGAACTTTGGGAACAACGGTCCAAAGGAGTGCCGATAGGAGCCCAACAACCCCTGTTGGAGCCTTCGGCCCGGGTTGTTCCCAAAACAGTTCACCGTCAGAAAGTCTTTTTTCAGCCCTGTTTGACGGGGTTTGCTCCGGTTGTAAGGATTGTTCACTGTCCTTACTAAGGACTTTCTCTTTGAAGACTCTCCACTGATAGTAAGCAGATCATGAAACTAACGATCGCCAAAGATCAGCTGCTCGTTGGCCTTCAGGCCGTACAGAACATCGTGGGGTCGCGATCAACGCTCCCCATCTTGTCCAATGTTCTGTTGGAGACCGGTGATGGGCGCCTCTCGCTAACCGCCACCGATCTGGATGTGACGATCACCTGTTCGGTAGCCGCCACCGTAGAGCGGCCTGGTAGGGCAACGCTGCCCGTGAAAAAGCTGGTAGACATAACGCGCGAGCTGACTTCTACGGAGATCGAGATCGAGATTGACGAGAAGTCGACGGCTTCGATCCGAGCTGGAAGCTCGTTTTTCAAGGTCAACGGTCTCGCGGCCGAGGAATTCCCACCGTTGCCGGTTTTCGCTCAGAACCGCACGGTGATCATCCCTCAGGACAAACTCAAAGGAATGCTCCGCAAAACGAGTTTTGCGGTCTCCACCGACGAGAGCCGTTTTGTTCTTAACGGGATTTATATCAGCCTCAAGGAAAACAAGCTGATCTTGGTCGCCACCGATGGACGTCGGCTAGCGTTGTGCGAAGAGGAATTTGAAATTTCAGCCGACAACCAGGCTGATTTCATCCTCCCTACTAAAGCGATCAACGAACTGACCCGATTGCTCCAGGGTGGCGGTAACGTGGAGGTGAAGTTCACCGAAAACCAAGCTTCGTTCGCGACGCAACCGACCACCGAAGGCGCCGTCTCAGCGATCTTAGTGACCAAGTTAGTGGATGGAGTGTATCCGAACTATCGCCAAGTGATTCCTGCCGAACCGTTGGAACGGGTGCCGCTCAATCGGGAAGAATTTCTCAAGTCACTCCGTTTGGCTGAGATCATGACAACCGATAAGCAGAATTCGGTGAAGTTGACCTTCAGCCGCAATCAGTTGGCCATTACCGCCAATGCCCCTGAAGTGGGTGAAGCCCGTCAAACGGTGGCCATTAAGTATCAAGGCAAAGATTTCGCGATCGCTTTCAACCCGGGCTACTTGATGGATCCTTTGAAAGCTTTGGACACCGACGAGATTTATTTCGAACTCATCGATGAACTCAGCCCTGGCGTTCTGAAGACCAACGAGCCCTTCCTGTACGTAATTATGCCGATGCGCATGAGCTGAAGGTTGGAGATGGTCAAAAGATAAACAGGCCCCAAGCGGCAATCCCAGGTTGCGCAGGACGGATCCGATGAGGTTGACTCGGATCCGTCATGAAGAGCGCGTTTCGTCCCTTTCTCTGGATTGCACTGGTGGCCGCCTGGGTCACCACGGGTTGCTCCACTCAAACCGCAGCCGTCGGCACCGGTTCTCATTTCCGGGGTCCGGTGGGCATCCAACTCTACAGTCTCAGGGCCCAGTTCACCCGCAACGTCCCCCAGACCATAGGAACGGTGAAAGGTTTTGGCATTCACGAGGTCGAGTTGGCAGGCAACAACAACCTTAAGAATCCGACCTATCGCCTAATGCTAGAACAGGCTGGCTTGAAGCCTATCGCCGGGCATTTCCCTATGGATCGCATCACCGGAGATACCGAGGCAGTGGCCAAGGAATGTCAGGAATTGGGGATCAGGTATGTCGGCGCTGCCTGGATTAAGGGCAAAGGAGAGTTCGATATCGAGGCAGCCCACAAGGCGGCTGCCGATTTCAACATGGCCGGTAAAGCGCTGGCAGCCCATGGCATCAAGGTATTCTACCACTGCCATGGTTATGAATTCAAACATCGGAATAGTTCTGGTCTGAAGCCGATGGACATTCTTATTCGGGAAACTGACTCGCGCTACGTGGCGTTCGAAATGGACGTCCTATGGGTCCAATATCCCGGTGAAGATCCCGCAGCCTGGCTGGCCAAGTATCCCGGTCGCTGGGAGTTGATGCACTTGAAAGACTTGAAGAAGGGCGTGCCAACGGGTTTCCACAATGGAGGAACCGATCCCAACAACGACGTGGCACTGGGCACTGGTCAAATGGACTGGGCTAAGATCTTGAAGGCCGCCCAGAAGTCGGGCGTGAAGCACTACTTCATCGAGGATGAATCGGCCTCCAGCGTGGAGCAAATCCCCCAGTCGTTGAAGTTCCTCGAGAGCGTCCGCTGGTAACTCGATTCCAACTCCGAAGGGAGCAAAGTCGGGCGTTCCGATGAGACTCTAGAGACCGAGCCGAGTTTAAGAAGACAGCCCACGTCGCCGGTTTCAGACAAAACCAGCGATGCCTTCGGTTGGGCTCGGTTCTACCCCGGCGCGGCAATCGGCCCGGGGTTTCTTCAGTCGATGGAGCAATCGAGCGGGGACTATTCAGGCTTGGGCATCTTGGAACCGAGTCGGATGTATTCCCAGAGCGCGCGAATAGTTTTGGGTCCATCGCCTTCGAGCACATCGGCCAGGGCACTCTTGCCCTCTTCATCAAAGTAAGCGGGCATCTTGGAGTTGGGGTCCAAAGAAACAGGATTGCGCAACCAGCGGCGATAGAAGTCGGGCTGCAAACGTTCAAAAGAGCGAGCTAAGTTAATGCCCGGAGCCTCGAAGACTTGGGTCGCTCCGAAGTCGCCAACGCTGTGACAGGAAATACAGGCGAAGCCTCCAGAGGTTCCAATCAGCTTGTGGCCCACTTTGGCCAACTCAGCGTCGGGAGCATCATCATCAGGAGTCACCGGAGGCAATCCATGGGCGGTGGCCAAGCCTAGGCCCAGGAGCGCGGCATGAGTGGGGAAAGCCGGCATCCGGGATTCAAGCCACGGGCGGGGTTTCCAGGACTCCGATCCACCGATGAAGCGGCTGGCCCACTCGGGCTTGAGCTTGCCACCCAGGAGCTCCCAGGCAGGAAAGCCTTCGAATTTCCCGTGGCATTCCCGGCAATTCAGGGATACCGATTGGCGTTCCAAGAAATCGGCAGCGGTGTGTCGGGTGAGGGAAGAGCGGTCTGTTCGACCAAAGGCCGCCAGCGCCTGGCGATCGGCCGAGGAGAGCGTATAGCGGGGTGCTGTTGATTCGGCGGCGGGTGAGGCAGCCAGGCAACCGGCCGACCAGGCTTCGGGCTTGAGAGTGGCCAGCGCCGGAGCTTTGTAGGTGTTGGGAAGGTCCAGGGTGTGACAGTTGAGGCAGCCGGAGTTTTGGACCAGGTTCTTGCCCTTGAGGATCAGGGCTTCATCGGAGGGGATGGAACGTTCCGAGGGTTTTTCAGCGGCCGATTCGAGGTACGCGGCCAGCTGGGAGGCTTCGTCGGAGGAGAGCTTGAAGTCGGGCATCCCGATCCACGTGAAGTGTTCCGAGGGCTTCCGGAGGAAGGCGACCAGAGCCCCCGGCTTGAATTTGGCCAGGACTTGCTTTTGGGAGATCTTGGCCGGGTTGGCCTTGGAGTCTTCTGGAGCCACGTGGCAGGCGACGCAGTGGAGTTTCTCATACAGGGACTTGCCGGCTTCGATGAGGTCGGCCGTGGAAGAAGCGCTGGGTGTGAGAGGGGTGGCTGCCTTGAGGGAACCTAAGAAAGCAGCAATGGCGTCGGAGTGAGTGGCAGTTTCTGCTCCGTGGAAGAGCGCGGGCATGGGAGAGCCGGGTCGAAGGGATTCCGGGTTCGCGATCCATTGAGCCAGCCACGTCGAGTGCCGCCGGGATCCAATTCCACTGAAGGTCGGAGCGTCGGCTGTCAGATCGGGCATGCCGCCCTGGGTGGTGTGACAGTGCGAGCACCGGAGTTCAGCAAACAAATCGCGGCCTCGTCGCAGTTGGTTGGCGGAGGTGATGTCTGCACTGGTAGAGTGGCTGAGGGAACCCACGGGGATGGGATTGAAGGGAACCTCTTTGCCGGACCAATACACTCGCACCAGGGCTTCACCGGACTTGGGAGCCGAGTATTCGGTGAGGATTTTGTTGGCCCCTTTGTTGAGTCGGACCTTCGAGCTCTCGGTCCAAGCTGGGCTTTTGCCGTCGGCATCGAGGACCACCGCATCATTAATGGAAACCTTGAGGTGCCCGGTGAAAAGCCCATGGAAGAAGTACTCGCCGCGAAGGTCGACGGACAGCTCTCCAGACCACGCTGAGGTGAAGGGCCCCTGAACCAAGAAGGGGGTCGCGGGTTCGCCCGAAGGCACGAATAAGGCGATGCCGTCGGCAGTACGGTGATCGGATGAGGTTCCTGATCGCAGTGTTTGGGCCAGACCGGCAGCAGCTTCGGCAGCCATCAGGCCATGAGGGCTGAGGAGCCCAAGGCAGATGGCGGAGAGGTGCACCACGCTGCGAATGAAGAGGCAATAGGAACCCACGGCCGTAGCGTAGAGATTGGCCCATTGGAGGGTCAAGCGAGCCTCCCTTCGGATGAAAGGTATAAGAAATTAAAACCAGCTCATGAGGCATCAATCGGGTCGAGCGGTGTCGCCGATAAGGGGGGCGCCTTCAATGATGTCAGCGGCGGCCGTTGTCGGATTGCTCCATCGGGACAACCGGATTCGGCCCACGCGATTGGAGGAACGGTACACTTCCAGAAAGGAGCCGGTGGTTGGCAGAGTGCTGAAGGAGTAATCTAGGACAACAAACTGCAGGCGCTCATTGACCAGAACCACGGAGCCAACACTCCCATCTAAAGGGCGTATGACGGCAGGGAAATCAGGAGCAGGCATGAGCATCAACGCTCGGGAAGAGGCAGAGCATCCGCAGAGGGTTAACAAACCGCCGAAAACAGCGGGCCCGAAGGCCACGACCCATATTGGGCGACGTAACCAATCCAACAGGGGGGGCTGCATGGCGGACAGACAAGCATGCCTAGCCATCAGGTCAATCGTCAGGAATGTCCAAATTCGGTCCTGACGCGAGGGATTGCTCCCCAGGGGCCGGCAGTTATGCTGCTGGGTATGGACTGGCAGAAATTAGCGGCTCTGAGCGTGGTGGGAATCACGTTGGGGTTGTTCTTCTGGGCTCAGTGGGCACCGCGAAGGTGGCGGCGTCAGCTGGGGAGCCGAGGGGGCGGGTGTGGCTGCTCAGGAGGCGCTTCGTCCCCGCGGGGACCGGGATTGATCGTGCAAGGTCGGCGCGGAGAGCGTCCTCAGGTAATTCTCCGATGAGAGTCATGCTTTCTTCATTGCAGGCAAAGAGCCGGGTTCCCGGGTTGGTCTTGGCCATCCTCTGGATTCTTGTCGTCTGGACGGGTGTGTTGTCGGTCGCTGGCGCTGATGAGACGGCGGAGTCCCAGGGACGAGAGTTGGCCCAACGGTTGCGGACGTTGGCTCCCGAAGACCCCTCGACCAATCAGGCGGTCTTGAGGATCCGCAATCGGGAGGGTCGCCGTCAGATTCCGGTGACTGTGGTCACTCAACCCGGTAAGGGGCGCTGGACTGTTGAATATCAAGTGGGAGGCCAGGGTGCGAAGGGCGCTGGGGAGATTTCAAGGATCCACTACAATGCTGAGGGCCCTCCAACCTATGAAGCGAGGGTCGAAGAGTCTGGGAAACCACCATCGAAGGACGTTCTAGTGTCCGGTGATAATGCGATCGCAAAGAGTGACTTTTTACTTCATGAATTGGGTATGGAATTTCTTCATTGGCCAGAACAGCGCGTTAGTGGTCGCGAATTGAGCAATGGTAGGTGGTGTCAAGTGCTTGAAAGCGTCTCGAAAAACCCCGAGGGACCTGCTTCGGTCAAGTCCTGGATCGATGAAAAGCTCGGAGTGGTCCTGAGTGCCGAGGTTTATGACGCGCGCAAGGTTCGGCTCAAGCACTTCTCGATCACGCAGTTCCGGGAGCAGGCCGACCGATGGACGTGCAGTGTCAGCATGGTCGACGACGTCCGCGGGACCAAAACCCAGCTGGCGTTTGACGGCCCGGTTCCTCGATGACGCTTGGAGCAAATCGAGGGCGGAGAGCTTAGGCGGTGAAAAGTCAGGACACCGACGAAGAATTGGGCAAGGGGTGGTGAAGCTTCGGGTTGGAGGTGTTGGCGGCTTCAAGGGCCTCACCGACCAGTTGGGCTAGCGAGAGGTTCGAGGCCATGGAGTTTTCAGCCTTCCGAACCGCATCCAGAGCCTGAGTCACCGGCTGGCGCCCGGCATCCTCAGCGGTAGAAATATCCCGTCCATGCGCCGTTCGGATGGCGAGTAGGATGGATTGAAGGGAAATTTCGGTCAGGGGTTTAGCTGGAACGAAGGCGGCTTCGGCCCCTGAGGTTTCGTGCAAAAGACCGGAGGAGGCCAGCGAACCGAGCAGGGATGCGGCGAGTTTAGGAGGGATTCCCAACTGGTTTGCCAGAGACGACTCAGCCGGAGGGCGCTCGCCCCGTTGGAAGCACATCCCAATGGCGGTCATCAAACGTAAGGCGGCGAACTCGCGCCCGTTTTGGTGGATCGACTCGGCTTGACGGTCTTGAAGGTAAGCGCCTCGATTTTGGTAGACGTAGGCCACTTGCGATCCAAAGAGCAGGATCAACCAGGAAAAATAGAGTCCGAGGAGGAACAGGGGCACAGCACCCAGGGAACCATAGATCTTGGAGTAGGTGACTACGCGGGTATTGTAGAGCGCTCCCAGTTGGGAGTTACCCCACCAGAGAGTGGCGGCAACCGCTGCTCCAACGGCAGCCGATCGCGGATCGACCCGAGTATTGGGCATCAACAAGTAGAAAAGGCCAAAGGCAATGGTCAGCGTGATGATGGGGAGAAGGGCGGTGTTGAGCATGCCCAAGAGGGGCAGTTTCTGCATCCATTCAACCTGTTCGAAAGTAGCCTGGACATAACTGGAGGTGGTGACCAAGGCCAGGATGGCCGGCCCGAGCGTCAGAACACCCCAGTAGAGGAGAATGCTGTTCCACCAGGACCGAGAGCGGGTGACACCCCAGATGTCGTTGAAGGCAGCTTCGATGGTCCGCATCATTGAGATGGCGGCAAAGATCAGACCGATCATCGCAGTGATGCCGATCGTGCCGAATGGGATGTTTGAGACGATTTTGACGATTTCGGTGACCACGGCCTCCCGCGAAACGTCGGCTCCTTGTTGACCCGATAATCCCAACGTCGGAGCCACATTTTGGACAAGCTGAGAAATCCAATGATCAATGGCATTCTTGGCGTTAGAGATCTGGAAGATCGCCAGCATGCTGATTGACACCGCCAACAAAGGCACTAAGGCCATTAAAGTGGTGTAGGCCAGGGCCGATGCGCGGACCTGGCAACGGTTCTTCCCGAAGAATCGCATCACTAAAGCCCAGAAATAAGTAAACTTCTGGAACGCGGACAGGGCCTCGGGATCAGGATGGGCAGGAACACCGTCGCGGAAAGTGGCGGCGACATCAGCCTGGATCCGTTGGAGACGCGAGGGCTTCGGCACGGGAGGACGGTACTCGGACTCCGTCCGTCTCGGCAACCTTCCAAACCAAGAGACCCTGAACAGACGCGATAGGTTGAGTTCATTCCTCGGGAGGTGCCTGGGGTTCGGAAAGGAGTTTGAGACCAGGGCTGTAGCCGGAACGATTCAGTCGGCTGGGAAGTGGGTGAGTGGTAGAGGGTCAAGAGGGCCGCAACGATCGAGCAATGAACCTTTTTCGGAAATAAACCAGACACGCTCGACCCATCCCGCTGAATCTCGCCGCTTTATAGGTCTCCGCAGCACTGATTGTGGGCCCCAGGGGCATCTAAGTGTTCCTCCGAGCAAGAGGCGTTGGACTCCGACTCCGCTTTGGATGGGGCTGCCATCATTCGTTTGAGGAAGAGACTCAAGACCGAGACATCGGCAGGGGTGACCCCGCTGATGCGGCCAGCCTGACCTAAGGAGGTGGGCCTAATCGACTGGAGCTTTGATCGGGCCTCGATCCGTAGGCTGGGTACTTGTCGATAGTCTAAAGTCGTCGGGATGCCTTGATTCTCCCAAAGACGCAGTCGTTGGACTTCAGCCTCTTGGCGATCTATGTAACCGGCATACTTGAGAGTGATTTGGACCTGTAGAGTGACTTCGTCGGGCAGATCGGTTCTGAGACCGGGCAATGTGCTGTACTCCACTTCGGGCCGCTTGAGGAGGTCAGACAGGAGGTCCTGACCATGCCGGGTCGTTTGAAGCCGACGGACTTCTTCCTGAATTGAGAGAAGTTTGGAGGAGAATTGATCAAAGTGGCGCTGAGGTAGCAAACCGATGTCCCGACCGATCGGGCTCAGGCGTTGGTCGGCGTTGTCTTGACGCAGGAGGAGGCGGTATTCGGCTCGGCTGGTGAACATCCGGTAAGGTTCCAAGGTGCCTTTGGTGACGAGATCGTCGATGAGAACCCCAATGTAGGCCTGATCTCGTCGGAGGACGATCGGGTCCTTGGCTTGGACTCGTCGGGCCGCATTGATGCCGGCCAGGATTCCTTGGGCTGCGGCTTCCTCGTAACCGGATGTGCCATTAATTTGGCCTGCTAGGAAGAGATTCTGGCAGCAGCGGGTTTCTAAGCTGGGAGAGAGTTGGGTGGGATCAGAGAAGTCGTATTCGACCGCGTAGGCGGGCCGGAGGATTTCTGCCTGTTCGCAACCAACGATGGAATGGACCATTTCCACCTGAACTTCAAAGGGAAGGCAGGTCGAGAACCCGTTGACGTAGATTTCATCGGTGGCGATCCCCTCTGGTTCCAAGAAGATCTGATGTTTCGGTTTGTCGGCGAACCGGACGAATTTGTCCTCAATGCTCGGACAATAACGGGGTCCAACGCCCTCAATCACTCCTGAGTACATCGGGGACTTGTGCAAATTCTGCAGGATGATCTCCCGGGTGCGATCGGTGGTATGGGTGATGTAGCAGGGTTCTTGACCGCCATGTCGTGCTAAGATGGATCCCGCAGGGTAGGGCCCAGGAGGAAGCGTGGAACTTCCAGTGCGATGTTCCACGTGGAACAATGGATCGTTCCAGAGGTCTTCCTTCCAATAAGTGAACCAGGGAACCGGTTCATCCCCATATTGGGGCTCAGTTCGGGTGAAATCGATGGATTGACGGACCAATCGAGGGGGAGTTCCGGTCTTCAGTCGGCCTAAGCGGAGGCCCACCTCAGCCAAGGATCCCGAAAGGCCGGTGGCCGCCGATTCACCCGCACGACCGCCGGATTGCTGATTGGCCCCAATGTGCATGAGACCTCGCAGGAATGTCCCGGTAGTAACCACGACAGTTTCAGCGTGGAATTGAACCTCCAAGGCGGTTTCGACCCCATAGACGCGACCCTCTCGATGGAGCAAACGGACCGTTTGGCCTTGTTTGCAGTCTAAAAGGGGCTGGCGTTCACAGACCCACTTCAAACGAAACTGATAGGCCTTCTTGTCGCATTGCGCCCTAGGAGCCCATACCGAGGGACCCTTCTTCGTATTAAGCATTCGGAATTGGAGACCGCAGAGGTCGGTCGTCTTCCCCATCTCACCACCGAGAGCGTCTATTTCTCGGGCGAGGTGACCTTTGGCAAGCCCTCCAACGGCGGGATTGCAGGACATTTGCCCGATGGTGTCCAAATTGATGGTCAACAGGAGGGTTTTGCAGCCCATCCGCGAGGCAGCCAAGGCCGCTTCCACTCCAGCATGGCCAGCTCCCACCACAATGACATCATACCGCTTAGGATAGACGAACATCCCGGGAGGGTAGTGATTTCTTCCTAATCAGCAATCTTAGGGCGAGGCAGTCCTTCGATTCTAATGTTCCACGTGGAACAGTGCGAAGAAGCGAAGTTGAGGCGGACACTCGGGTAAAAGCTAAAACCTTGATTATGACGAGAAATCACCACAAAACAGGGTTAAATGAATAAAAATAACGATAACGAAACAAATTTCACAGAAAATCCGAGATGAAAAATCTTAGAACAACGGCAGAGCAGAAGGTAGTCCGTCCCTGATTCCAAAGGTCGCTCTGCAACCGGCAGCAGGAATTTGTGGTTAAGAGAAGCCGTCGAAAGGGTCCATTAACGGAATTGGAGCTCGGGTCGGATTCAAGAAATTCAAACCGTTAATTTAGATCTTGCCATTAAGGGTTAGATACGATCTATTCCCCCTGAAATACTCATACAAGAACTCTATGAAACTGATCCTCGCTGTTGCGGTTCTGGCCGCCATGTCCACCGCAACCTTCGCCAAGGAAGTGACCCTAACGGGCGAAGGCAAGTGCCTGAAGTGCGCCCTCAAGAAGGCCGACAAGTGCCAGAACGTCGTCGAAGTCAAAGAGGGCGACCATACCACCACCTACAAGTTGACCGGTGATGTCTCCAAGGGTTTCCACAAGGAAATCTGCAGCGAGACCAAGAAGGTTAAAGTGACCGGAACCTTGGACAAGGAACACAGTGAGTTGGCCGTGACCAAGATCGAGGCCGTCAAGTAATAGACCTTTAAGAAGGGGCTGGCCGTAATTCCAGCTCGAAGACAAACCCGCCTGATTCAGGCGGGTTTTTTATTGTGCGCCCGGCAGGGTTATTGAGCGCCCTGTTGGGCTCATGTTGGGCTCATGTTGGGCTCAGGTTGGGCTCAGGTTGGGCTCATGTTGGGCTCATGTTGGGCTCAGTTTCCAACACCGCTTAAGGAGCATTGCACCGAAAAGGGAGCGATTTTGTCTCTATCAGCGCAGTTTGTCAGCGCTCAAAAAGGGCCCAAAAACGGGCTAAAAATATGGTTGGCCAACATGGATTCGAACCATGACTAAGGGCGTCAAAGGCCCCTGTGCTACCATTACACCATCGGCCAACAGCGGTGCGAGTCTAGGACGGGTCCTTCCTGGCTGAAAGTGAATTCCACAGGGGACGACCGGCTCTGATCAGTTTTTACTGGTTGGCGACAAGGTGTCGCCAATCAGAAAACCCTGGGTTAACCTTGAATCCCATTAGTCCGTCCGACAGCCCATCTGAGGTGGTTCCGAGTTCGCCGGCTAAGCCGCCCATCATCAGGCGATGGTCCCGGTTGTCGTTGATTGCTGCCGTTTTGTCGGCGCCCGCCTTCGGGATTCTCCTCATCGTCCCCGGATGGCTGTTTCAGCGGATGATGGCGATGGATATGGACGGCTTAGGGCCGGTGGTCCTAACGCTTTTCGCAGCAGTATGGGTTGGTTTTATTGGGTCGATCTTCGGCGGGCTGGCACTGCGGCGGCTCCAAGGCTCGGATCCTGAGCGCCGCGGCCGGGCTTGGGCGGTATTCGCAACGGCCGGTATTCGGGGTCTATTGATGGCAATTGGTGGCACTCTAGGTTCCGTGGTCTTAGGCCGCGGGGGCGAAGAAGGGGGTGATCCGGAGTTTTTCAAGTCACGGTGGATTGCCGGGTTAGCTCTCACCCTCCTGTTGAGTGGGGTGTACCTTCGCTCTCGTCGTCGCGGCGTTCAGAAACCTCGACGGGGACGCGGTTGGTGGGCCTTCGCCGGGGGATTACTGCTGCACCTAGCCCTCATAGCAGCCCTGCCGTTTTCCATGTTCCAGGCGTGGGTCACATTCCACCCGGAAATCGTCCGAGGAGGCGGTCAGCACCGGCGTTATGAAGGTCCGCAGGAACCCGGCCTTTTTGCGCAGCGTCAATTGCGCCTAAAACCAGTGGCCGGGAAGCCAACGACGGTGGTTCTCAGGTTCTGGGAAAATGGGAAGCCTCGTGAGTTGGGGCGGCGGGTGGTCAAAGACGCCTCCGCCTTGGAATGGCGGCTGATCGAGGGCTCCGGTTCGACTCAAGGACTTAGTCTGCGCTGGAGCAAACCAGCCATCACGCCCGCTGAAACGTGGCCACTGGCCTTGCCGGCCGGAGTTGAACTCACGCCGGTGCTCGAACCGCAGAGCCTGACGTTGAATCCGGGAACGAAGACCAACGTGTGGATCTTCCAGAATTTCGATCAACCGCTTGTGACCCCGGCCATCGCCAGTCCGGATTGGGCGGTCGAAGTCCTTCTGGAATCGGGATCCCAATCCCCGGGAAGAATCTTTCAAAAAGATTAGGCAGGCCCCGAGGCGGAACGATTTGCCGATGGATCCTCGTGCCTGGCTGCACCTTCTTCAGTCAGCGCTTCGTTGAGAGCTCGCTACGGGCCTCCAATTGGCCAGAACCTCGGTGTTGCCTCGTCTTGCGAAAGAGTTCGTCGCGCTATCAATGACCTCCCAATGGAGTCGTTCCGGCTGACTTGCTGGAAACCTCCTCGATGGCTTTGAGGCAATACCACTTCACGGCTCCGCTCATGGGTGGATCCAGCTCCTCGAGCGCTTCGGGAGAACACCAACGGATGTCCCGATGCTCTTCGACCGCCAGGGTGAGCGAGCCACCGATGGGACGGGCAAAATAAATCATGCCGATGTGTTCATGGGTGGCATGAATGCGGTGGATATCGAGAAACCGCGGAGCAATGAGGGCCCGGGTACCGGGTTCGGTAGTGGGCGGTCGCTCGCCGAGAAGCTCGATTTCCAGACCGCTCTCCTCACGGGCCTCCCGCAAGGCCGCCTGCTCCGGGTCCTCGTCTAATTCGATGTGCCCGCCAAGCGGCAGCCATTTGCTGAGCTTACGGTGTAGAATGACGAGCACCTTCCGGTCCTGAACGACGAAGAGGGCGACGGTGAAATCGATGTTTTCGTGGAGATGCGGCATGAATGGGTGAAAGGATGCAGAGCGAGGGCAGATATAAAAGAGCGCACAGGTTTCGGATTTATCCGTGAGCTGGGTCCCAAGAGAGGCCGTTCAAGGCCCTATCGGAGCGATTTTATCCAAAGAGCGATGGGACGGTCGAGCGCCCGGTCGATTTGCTTCCATCGTAACCAGTGGCCGATGGCTGCGGTCAGCACTCATGTCTGGGGTTTTCTTGACTCCGCAATTTACAACGATAGCCATGAAACGTTTGTCTCTCGCCTCCCTGTTGGCCATTTGTGGCCTGATTCTTTCCACCGCCACCGGGTCGCTCTTGGCCCAGAACGAGGCACCGGCCGCCCAACCGGGTGCACCGGGCGCACCGGGCGCTCCCGGTGGTCGCCAAGGTCGTGGCAACTGGGATCCCGAGCAAATGCGTCAACGCATGATGGAACGCGTTCGCGAGCAACTGGCCGTGAAAGATGATTCAGAATGGAGCGTCATTGAGTCTCGCATAAAGAAAATCAGCGACTCCCGATTTGGCGCGGGTCGAGGCTTGGGCGGCCCCGGAGGCCCCGGAGGTCAAGGCGGCCCTGGCGGCCCTGGAGGTCAAGCGGGCCAAGCCGGCCAAGGCGGTCAGGGTGGTCGTCAGGGACGCGGCGGTTTTGGGCAGGCTAACCCGGATGCAGAGGTCTTGCAGACGGCCTTGGATTCCGGTGCCTCAGCCGATGATATTAAGGTCAAGCTGACGGCTTACCGCGCAGCGGCGAAGGTGAAGGAAGGGCAACTCGAGAAGGCTCAGGATGAACTCCGCCAACTTCTCTCCGTCAAGCAAGAGGCCCGTGCGGTATTGCTCGGCTTGCTGAAGTAAACGACAAATCATGCGACGACCCCGGGAGGGGCACTTGACGGAAAGCGGGGAACCAGGCTTCTCCACGTTTCCTCGGGTGCCACCTCCCGGTCTTGTTCTCGTAGGATTCCATTCCGACAATTGCTCCGTCATTTACCCGCACCATGGCCGACGCCTCGACACCCACCCAAACGCTTCTCGATCGGATGATCGCCGAGCGGCAACTTTCTGCCGCCGATGCGTTGGCGTTTGTCCAGGCTCGGTTGCTCATAGGATCTTCAACCGCGGGGGGTGAGCATGCCACCGAGCGGGATGTTCTAGAATGGCTGAGCCACGAATATGGAGTGGGGTTTCTTCCCCTGGATTCGGTCGAGGCCGATCGTGAGGTGCTGGCGCTCTTCCCGGCTCGCATTCTACTGAAGGAAGAATTGCTGCCGCTGCGCCGCGACAACGGTTCCATCGAGATTGCCAGTTGCCGTCTTTTTGCGACGCGGGGACTGGACACGCTCCGTTCACTCACTGGCCTCCGTCTCAAATTGGTTCTGTCGCCGCGGGAGGCGCTCCAGCGGGAGATGAAGAAAAACCTCGGAGTCGGAGCCGACACCATCGGCGCACTCGACGAGGAGAAATCGGTCCAAGTCGTCGATGAAAACACCGAGGATTCCAACCTCGACGCCGGAGCCGAGGATGAAGCGTCGATCATTCGCTTCGTCAACCAAGTCCTTAAGGATGCCATTGAACTGCGCGCCTCCGACATCCATCTAGAACCCTTCGAGCACGAATTCCGCATCCGGTACCGCATAGACGGCGAGTTGCAGGAAATTCCGCTCCCGGCTCAGCTCAAGCAGTTCCAACCGGCCATCGTTTCGCGTGTCAAAATCCTCAGTCATCTGAACATCGCCGAGAAGCGCTTGCCTCAGGATGGGCGTATCAAGGTTCGGATCGAAGACACCGAGGTAGACATTCGTGTCTCGGTAATTCCGATGCTTCATGGCGAGGCGGTTGTCATGCGTCTTCTGCGACAGAACTCGACCCTGAGGGGTCTGGCCCATATCGGTCTTGGAGACCGCGAGTTGGAGCGTTTTCAGAAGGTGCTAAATTTGCCACACGGCATAGTGCTGGTGACAGGCCCGACCGGCAGCGGCAAGACCTCGACTCTTTACACTGCCCTCAACGAGATCAACGACGAGGTCCGCAAGATCATCACGATCGAGGACCCTGTTGAATATCAGCTCCGGGGCGTGAACCAGATCCAGGTTTCGGAGAAGGCCGGACTTACCTTTGCTCGTGGGTTGAGGTCGATCCTCCGCCACGATCCAGATGTCGTGCTCATCGGTGAAATCCGAGATCGAGAGACAGCGCAAATCGCGGTGCAGGCCTCACTGACCGGCCATTTGGTTTTCTCTACCCTGCACACCAACGATGCACCCGGCGCTCTGACCCGCTTGGTAGATATGGGGGTCGAGCCGTACCTCGTGGCGTCGTCTCTCGAAGCCGTTCTAGCCCAGCGGTTGGTTCGAGTCTTGTGTCCTCATTGCAAGGTTCCCGACACCTCGGCTCATGCGAAATCCTTCCGATCCCGCATGGGCATTGCTCCAGAGGTCGAACTCTTTAAGGCCGTCGGATGCCGCGAATGCCGGCAAACTGGATTCTTCGGACGTCATGCCATCTTTGAATGGATGGACACCGATGAGAATATCCGTCGGCTGATTCTGGAAAATGGCTCAACCGACCAAATTCGTTCGGCAGCCCGAACCTCCGGCATGCGAACATTGGCCGAGGACGGTTGGCGCTTGGTGGCTCAGGGTATCACCACCGTTGAAGAGGTCTTGAGCGTCACGACCGACAAGGAAACACCGCGATTTCAGGCTCCGGCCGATTCATGCGAAGCCACGGACCGAGCCCGAGTATCTGGGTCATCGGGTTCACGAACCTGACCCATGCCGACCTTCACCTACCGAGCACTGCAAGCCAATGGGCAGATGGCCGATGGCATCGCTGATGCGGCCACCCGTTCTGAAGCCTTGCGAGTCATCGAGACTCGAGGCCTGCGTCCGGTCAGCGTCACCGAAGCCGGAGGAAGCGGAAATCGAACGGTCAAATCTGGCAAGGATTCGGCCGCCGGAACCCAGGGTCTGGGCCGGTTGTCTTTTGGTGGTTCCAAGGTGAGCTCGGAAGAATTAGAGAATTTCACCCGGCTGCTCTCCAGCCTTCTCGCGGCCGGGGTGCCGTTGAGCCGGGCGCTGACCATCCTCGGTAAGGAGGCTTCGTCGCCGGTGGCCTCGGCGAAGTGGCGAGAAATCCACGGACTGGTAGTGGATGGCATGTCCCTGGCCAACGCCATGGCCCGATCCCCAGAAACCTTCCCGAAGGTTTACACGGCGATGGTCGAGGCCGGTGAGGCCGGTGGATTTCTTGACGTTGTCCTGGCGCAAATCGCTGACTTCCAGTCCCGGGAAAAGGAGCTCCGCTCAAAGGTGCTCACGGCAATGATCTACCCAGCGGTTCTGCTGCTGATGGCCGCGGTGGTGCTGAGCGTGCTGCTGGTCTTTTTCATTCCTAAATTCCAGAAAGTCTTCGCCAGCGTGAAGGGCGGCTTGCCCCTCATTACCCAGATCATTATCGCCACCAGCGACATCCTACGTTCTTACGGGGTGTTGGTGTTGATCGGGTTGGTACTCGGTAGTTTCTTTTTGAAAACCTGGATCGTCTCGCCAGCAGGCCGGCGCATTTGGGAAGGGCTGACTTTGAAGGCGCCGGTCGTGGGTCCGCTCAGTGCCCGATTTGCTATGGCGCGTTTTTGCCGAATGCTGGGAACCTTAATTGGGGCGGATGTCCAATTGGTTCAGGCACTAAATGTGGCCCGTCGTTCGATCGGCAACCAAATCCTGGTCGATGCCGTGGCTCGTTCGATCGACCAGGTGCAGCAGGGTGGACGTCTCGGCCAAAGTTTGGCGGAGTGCCCCACCCTCTTCAGTGGGGCCGTAATGGAGATGATCTCGGTGGCGGAAGAGAGTGGGCGACTGGATGTCGAACTCATCCGCATCGCCAACGTCACGGAGAGTGAATTAGACCGACGTCTTAAAACTGCGGTGGCCTTGGCCGAGCCGCTGATACTCTTTCTGATCGCCGGTTTTATCGGCTTCATCTTTATCGGTATGCTGCTTCCGGTTTTCTCGCTGCAAGACTACATCAAGTAATTCCTTCTGACCTCATGAACCTGAACCTCTCCCTTCGTCCCCAGGCAGGAGCCTTTGCCGGCAAGACACGTCGTCGCCACCGTGGTTTCACGCTGGTCGAGATGCTGTTAGTCATCACCATCATCGGTATTTTGGCCGCCCTCGTGGTCCCCAAGATGATGGGTCGCAGCGAACAGGCCCGGCAGTCGGCGGCCCGAGCGGATATCGCCTCAATCAAGACAGCCTTGGACGCCTACGAGGTAGACAATGGCTCCTACCCCAAGACCTTGGCTGACCTCCTCCAGGCGCCACGGCAGGCCCGCAACTGGCGCGGACCTTATCTCGACAAAATCCCTCAGGATCCCTGGGGCAACGAATATCTGTACGCTCAACCGGGACGACAAAATGCCACCTTCTTCGATCTGTCCTCCATCGGGCCGGACGGCAAGGCGGGAACCGAGGATGACTTTGGCAACTGGACGGCCAAATAAAAGTCACAGCCCGAAGAATTCGCGGCGGCATGGCTTCACCTTGATCGAAATGATCTTAGTGATGGCCCTGTTGGTGGTGGCTGTCTCCATGGTGTCTCCGCGCCTGTCGGGATTCATCCGCGGCCGAGCCTTGGAGTCCGAGGCCCGTCGGGTTCTGGCCCTGACGCATGCGGCCCGGAGTCGGGCTATTTCTGAGAGCATGCCTGTCTTGTTGTGGCTCGACGCCACCGTGGGTCGCTATGGTGTCGAGCGCGAGACCCGTGGTCAAAATGGCGATCCGTTGTCTCAAGAGTTCACCGTCGATGACAATCTCCGGATCGCCTTTGATCAGGCCCAGCGCCTTATTGGTCAGACTTTGACGGGCACTCGCACCACGGGTCTGCTGCCAGGAGTCTCCACCTCCCCTAAGCCCGCCACGGCACGGACAGAACCGTCGATCCGGTTCCTGCCGGATGGAACCCTCGATGAGGACAGTCCCAATGCCATCCGCATCGAGGACTCGGAGGGGTCCGTGCTGTGGCTCGTTGAAGGGTCCGACCGCCGTCATTATGAAATTCGCACCGGTCTCCAATAACCGTCGGCGAGCGGGATACACCCTGGCGGAGACGCTGGCGGCCCTCCTCTTTTTGGCCATCGTTATCCCCGCCGTGGTCGAGGCCCTGCATGTGGCGAGTCGAGCCGGCACAGCGTCTATTCGGCGGGCTGTGGCCGCCCGCATTGCTGAACGGATGCTCACCGAGGCGACCCTTTACACCAATAGCAGTGCCACGCAAAGCGGGACTCAGGTCGAGGGAACGGTGGACTACCGGTGGACGGTGACCCGCGAGAACTGGGTGCAAAGCAGCTTGCCGTTATTGACGGCCGAGGTGCGCTTCCTGACGCAGGGACAGGAGTCCTCGGTCCGGTTTTCCACGTTGGATCACCCCGTCGATGCGATCCCTGGCAGCAGCAGCAGTACCGCCACCCGATGATCACCCGAGTTTCATCCGGAAGCAGGAACCCATCGGGGTTCACGTTGATCGAATTGATCCTCTCGATGGGAGCGGCAGCCCTCATCCTCATTGTCGCAAACCAAATTCTCTTCACGAGTCTTCGGCTCCGCAACACGGTTTCTGATGCGATCGAATCGGCGGCCCCGCTGGAGCTGGCGCTCGATGCCCTGCGCCAAGACATCCAGGGTGCGGTGACCCCTAAGACCAATGGACTCATCTCCGGCTCCTTCCGCGCCGGTACTCTGTCCAGTACCGTCAATGCCCAGCCCGTTTCGCTCGAGTTCAATACAACCACCGGTTCGCTGCGGGCTTCAGAGCCCTGGGGCGCGGTTCAACGCGTTTCCTACAGTCTCCGGAATTCGGTCGAAGGAGAATCGGCTTCGATGGACCTTTATCGCGGCGTGTGCCGAAATCTTCTGGCCATCACCGTGGCCGAAGTGGAGGACCAACTCCTCTTGCGCGATGTGGCTCGTCTGGATGTAGAATCCTTCGACGGCACTCAGTGGCTAGCGCAGTGGGACACCACCGATGTCTTTGGCACCACCACCAACCTTCCGGTGGCCGTCCGCATTCGTCTCCAGCGTGGGGTTTCTTGGGGTCCCGACCCGGGACTCGTCGAATTATTGGTGCCCATGAGCGCCCAGACACGCACCAACTCCACCAGCACCGTCGGAGGCTGAGCATGGTACCCCCAATCCTCAGCCGGGAAATCAGGACGCGGGCGAGAATAGGCAGGCCCTGGGCTGCGCCGGATTTTCGCGCCGGATCCCGGGCGTCGGTCTTGGTGGTGGTGCTGTGGATTACGGCGGGACTGACGGCGCTAGTTCTCTACTTCGCAGCCTCCATGGGTTTGGAGTTGCGGGCTTCGGCCAATCGAGCGGCCGACGTGGCGGCGGGCCAGGCCATTGAGGGCGCGGCGCGCTATGTGGGGTGGGCGTTGGCTCAGTTTGCCACCAACGGGATGATGACCACTAATTCCCAGTTTGTTTGCCAGGCTTTGCCCATCGGAGAATCCCGGGTCTGGATTGTGGGCCGCAATCCGGCCGCTGCAGAATCCGGGCTCAATCAGTTGGTTTTCAACCTTCAGGATGAGTCGGGAAGGCTCAACCTCAACCGGGCCAATTCCAATGCCCTCTCGATGTTACCCGGGATGAGCACCGAGTTGGCTGCCGCCATCGTGGATTGGAGGAGCACCAACGGCACCTTGGAGTTGGGTTATTCGAGTTTGGGCTATGAAGCCAAGCGGAGTCCGTTTGAAACGGTCGATGAGTTGCGATGGGTCCAGGGCATTACCTTGGATCATCTCTTTGGGGACGATCGCAACCAGAATGGAATCCTGGACCCCGACGAACGCAGCCTCACCGGATCCCTGTCTTCGACCCCAGGCCTGCTGGATACGACCACCGTCTTTAGTCGGGAGCCCAATTTTCATGCCGATGGAACCCTCCTGACCAACGTCAACACCCAGGCCCAAATCCAGGGATTGCTCGAATCATCCTTCGGCACCGGCCGCAGCCGCGAGATCCTGACCCGCTTGGGCTTCACCCAGGGCGGGGGCCCCGGGGGTGGAGGCGGAGGTGGAGGAGCCGCCGCGACTCCCAACTTCCCGAGTTTGTTGCGTTTTTATCTGACCAGTGGCCTAAGCCAAGATGACTTCGAACGCATCACCCCAGAACTGTGTGTCACCACCAATACCTACAGCTATGGACGGGTGAACCTGAACACGGCCAACGCCACCGTCCTCACCGCACTCTTTGTCGGGGCAGGCTTGGCTCAAGAAGCCGCAGAGGGTGCCGCCTCGACACTCGTTCGGTACCGAGAACAAAATACGACGAGCCTGAACTCCATCGCTTGGATGGTGACTGCGCTCGGTCGTGATCATCAGGCCGTAACCACTTTGGCTGGCCGCGATCTCCTTACGACGAAGAGCTTCCAATATGGAGCCGACCTGGTGGCCGTAGGGCCTTTGGGCCGAGGTTATCGCCGAGTGAAGTTCATTTTTGATATGAGTGATGGAGTCCCGAAGATTCTCTACCGACAAGATCTCAGCCGATTGGGCTGGGCTTTGGGGGACCGTGTCCGTGAGGAGATCGCCCAGCAAATCGATCGCTAGATAAAGGCCCAGACCCCCCATGATGAATTTTCTGAAACTGGGTTCCCGTCCGCGCAAAGCTCCGCCCTCCGTACTGGGGCTTTCGTGGGAGGGTCGTCGCATCGAGGGCAGCCTCCTGCGCCGGACACAGAGCGGGCTGGAGAAAACGGGCGGATTTCAGGCCGAACTGTCTCTGGATATCGATTCCGGTGATCCGGAAACGGTCGGCAAGGAGCTCCGGGCTCAACTCGACAAGGCCGGCATCCGCGAACGCAACTGTGCAGTGGCTCTGTCGGTTTCTAGCCTGCTGGTCACCCAGACAGAGATCCCGGTGATGGCCGATGCCGATGTCCTCAGCCTGTTGCAACTGGAGGCTGAGAAGGGTTTTCATGGCGATACTTCGACCCATCAGGTGGCCCACTCGCGGTGTGTCCGGGGTGAAAGTAGCCAATGGGTGACCTTGGCCGCACTGACGCAGTCTCGTTTGGCCTCTCTGGAACGGTGGACCCGTTGTGCGCGGCTCAAGCTGGTGAGTGTCTCTGTGGCCCTGTGTGAGCTCGAGCCTCCCGAAGACCCCGCCTCGGAGGGGGTGCTGGCGTTGCACCTCGGATCCGGGCCCGGGCCGGTGACGCTCCAGATGAGCGCGGGAGGCGGCCTGGTGGCTTTGCGGTCCTTCGAGGGCGTTACCGAAGACTTGTCGGGCCAGTCGGTTTTGCACGCCGACAGCGTAGCGCGGGAGATCCGGATCACCTTGGGTCAGCTCCCCGATCCGTGGAATGGCTCCATCCGGGATGTCCGTATTTTCGGTCCGCAAGACCTGGCCCAAACGCTGGCCACTGAGCTGTCCGCTCGATTGGCGGTTTCCGGTTTCCGGATCCGGCTCCAGACCACCCAAGTGCCGGGCTTGGCCCAGTCCGAGGAGCTTCCGATTTCAGCTGTGGTCGCAGCCCGAGTGCTGGCCTCGCGGCCGGCGACCCTAGAGTTTCTACCCCCGAAGCCATCGGTGCTCCAACAATTCCTGGCCCGTCACGCCCAAGGGCAGCGACGGACGGTCTGGACCGTTGCCGTCGGCTTGGGAGTCCTCGTAGCCCTTGTTTTCCTGATTCAGCAAATTCAGCTCTCGCTCTTGGAGTCCCGATGGGCGGGTCTCTCAGGCAAGGTCCGGGAACTGGAACGTATCCAGCAGGATTTGCGACAATTCCGACCCTGGACTCCTCAGTCGGCCCGCGGCTTGGCTATTTTAGAGGTCCTTACCAGTGCCTTCCCCGAGAACGGAACAGTGACGGCCAAGGTGATCGAAATTCGAGAATCGGGCGAGGTCGTCTGTAGTGGCACGGCCACCGATAGTCCGGCCTTTTTAGCGATGACCGCCCGTCTGAGCTCCCAGCCCGGGGTCACTAAGGTTCACCACGACCAATCCCGCGGCGCTTCTCCGATGCAGTTCAACCTTACCTTCCTGTGGAATGGAGGCCTGGCTCGATGAATCCCACCCAACGCCAACGCCTCCTCATGATCGTGACCCTGGCCGCCGTGGGTCTCTACATCGCCGACCTAGTGTTCATCACGCCGATGGGTCGAGTCTGGTCGGAGCGCTCCGCTCGCATCGCGGTCCTGCGGCGTCAGGTGAGCGAGGGACGGGCTTTAATCCTGCGCGAGCCGGGACTTCGGGACCAATGGAACCATTTGCGCACCAACGCCCTGCCCCAGGAACCCTCCCAAGCCGAGCAGCGTCTGCTCAGGGCCTGCGACGAATGGGCTAAGGCTTCAGGGGCTCAGATCGTGGATCGAATGCCCCAGTGGAAGGGCGACGAAGCCGCCTACCAGATGTTGCGGTGCCGACTCGAGACTTCCGGATCTCTGGCGAGTCTGAGTCAGTTTCTCCAGCGGCTTGAAGAGGGCCCTTTGGCGGTTAAGGTGGATAGTCTTCAGTTGATGAGCCGCGATCCCGCAGGTCGGCAGTTGACTCTCGGCCTCCAAATCAACGGCCTCGTGCTCAATCCCTCGTCCAAGCCATGAAGGTTCCTCCCTCAATCTGGATCGGCTCCCTGACGGCCGGGGTTCTTCTAGGGGCCCTGCTGGGTTTTGCGGCCGAGACCCATCCGACGCCGGTCAATGATTCCAAGGAAGTGGCTCGACGCGTGGCCGATCGAAACATCTTCGATCCGGAAAGGCAGCCCAGGATCCGGGGTGAATCCCGACCGACGCCCAAGCCGAAGGCGGTGGTCGCGGCCGATTCCCCCGAGTTCGGACTGGTAGGAATCATTAGCTATCCCAGAGGCACCTTTGCCTTCTTCGACGGCAACGCTTCGGAGTTTCACAAGACTCTCCAGCTCAACGCGGTCATCGCAGGCCAGACCCTGAGCACGATCACTTCTCAATCGATCACCTTGATGGCGACCAATCGTCCCCCGAATTTGCTGAAGGTGGGTCAACGGCTGCGTCAGGATTCAGAAGGTGTTTGGCAATTGGTGACAGGCCTCGGCGGTGAAGGGTTCAAGCGATTGGGCTCAGCCGGGGGAGCGACCGGGACGTCGTCGGCCTCGTCGACGACTCCGAGCGAAGATCCCCCAGGATCCGATGAAATTTTGAAGCGGCTTTTGAAAAAACGGGAACAGGAGATGAAATGAAGAACTTGATCACTCGAGCCTTTGGCGCTGCCTGTGCTGTGGGATGTTTGGCTGGCGGCCTGGTAGCCCAGGATGCCAGTACATCCACCAGCAATGCCCCAGCCACAAACCGAACCTATAATGCCACGCCTCAATCGGCAACGCCCCGAGGAGAGCAGAACTCAGCCGGCGGCAGCACTGCTGGGATCCAGATGAATTTCAGGAACGCTCCGTTGGAGCAGGTTCTTGAATACCTGAGCGAAGCGGCCGGTTTCATTATCGTTCTGGACGCCCCCGTGAAGGGCACCGTCAACGTGATCAGCGCCAAACCACTGAGTCAGGATGAGGCGGTAGATTTTCTAAGTTCGGCCCTCAATAAGAATGGCCTAGCGGCCATTCGGGACGGTCGAACTCTGACCATCGTTGACCGCATAGCGGCCAAGACCCGGGACATTCCGGTGAAGGTAAATAACGATCCCCGGATGATCCCGAAGAACGATGAGATCGTGACGCAAATCATACCGATTCGATACGTCGAGGCCGATCAATTGGCCAAGGATCTCGTCTCCTTCATCTCACCCCAGGCGACCTTCGTGGCCAATGCAGCCGGCAACTCCATCGTGATGACCGACACCCAAGCCAATATCCGGCACATGGTGGAGATCATCAAAGCCATCGACTCGAGTGCCGAAGCCGAGACCGAAATCCGCGTGTTCCATCTGACCCATGCCAGCCCTTCCGATGTGGCCACGGCCCTGGCTGGGGTGTTTCCCAGCAGCAGCGGGTCGGGCAACAACAATCAGGCACCGGTCCGGTTTGGTGGAGGACCCTTTGGAGCGGGCGGTTTTGCCGCGATGATGGGCGGCGGCGGTGGAGGTGGACGAGGTGGTGGCGGCGGCGGCGGTGGTGGCGGTAATTCAGCAGCCGGACAAAATGATCGGATCCGCCGTGCATCGCAGGTCATGGCCGTACCCGACTCCAGGACTTCTTCGGTGATCGTCACTGCTTCCAAGAATTTGATGACCCAGATCGCTGGCATGGTTCGCGAATTGGATGTGGTTTCCACGCGGGACCAGCAAGTGCACGTGTTTCGTATGAACAACGGCGACCCTCAGCAGGCGGCGCAGGTGCTGCAGAACATGTTCCAGAGCACATCGGGCGGCCGGACAGGCTCCAGCGGCAGTGCTCAGAACAGTGCGCTTATGCAGCGCCAGCAAAACAACAACCAGACCACGGGCAGTACCTCCAGTGGATCGGGTACCTTTGGGAATAGCGGCGGTGGCCGCTCCGGCGGGCAACTGTTCTGAACTTAAGAACCTTGAACGATTCCAGAATGAAAACCAGTGGTTCTATCTTTTCGCGATTCCTTTCCATGGCCTCGGCGTTTCGCGTCTTGGCCGCAGTCCTTGGATTGTCCTTAGTCCTACCCGCCATAGCCCAGCAGCGCGGCGGTGGTGGCGGAGGCGGAGGCTTTGGCGGCGGTGGTGGTTTCGGTGGCGGCGGAGGCTTTGGTGGTGGCGGAGGCGGGGGCAATCGCGGCTCCGGATCCTCGGGTCTCTACAACAACAACGGCACGGTGGGCAGCGCCCTGATTTCGGTCGATCCGCAGACCCACAATTTGGTGGTCATTGCTGATGCCCTGACAGCCCTGCAAATTAGCAACGTCATCCGGAATCTCGATTCACCTAAGCCGCAGGTGCTTATTAAGGTGGTCTTCATGGAGGTTGAGAAGAAAAACGGCTCTGAACTCGGAGTCGAAGGCGCTTGGGCCAAGAACAACATTGGAAACAACATCAGCAGCGGTGGTGGTACTGTGATGGGTCTTTCAGGGGTGAACAGTATCAGCACCAACTTGAACGGCTTGGGGCAATCGATGGGAACGGCACTGACTCCGTCTTCTACAGCTACCGGCAACGGTTCCGGTGGCCTTTATTCCATCGCAGGCTCCGAGTTTCAGGCGACGCTCCGGGCTGTGGCTACATCTGGAAAAGCGCAGGTTTTATCCCGTCCGTCGATTATCGCCCGCGATGGCCAATTGGCCCGCATTGTGGTCGGTCAAAAAGTTCCCCTACCCAGCGGTGTTTCTTATTCAGGCACTGCTGGCAACACCATCCCCATTATCAATGTTACCTATGACGACGTGGGTATCATCCTGAACGTCACTCCGTTCATTGGTTCAAATGGTCAAGT
Organism: Akkermansia muciniphila; assembly: GCA_945893185.1. Taxonomy (GTDB): domain Bacteria; phylum Verrucomicrobiota; class Verrucomicrobiia; order Limisphaerales; family UBA9464; genus SXXZ01. The sequence goes on from CAMDDW010000002.1 coordinate 93,419, forward strand.
CGAGATGATCGTCCAACCGCAAATCTCTTCAGTCTCACAGACTGAACGGCAGTTCTTGTCGGCCGGTATTTCGGCTCCCTACATTAATATTCGTTCAGCCGACACCGTGGTGGTCACTCCGCATGCAGAGACCGTCGTTATTGGCGGCCTCATCTCTAATAAAGAATCTCAGGCCGAGACGAAGGTTCCCTACTTGGGCGACATCCCGATTCTGGGCAACTTGTTCAAGTCCCGCGCCAAGAGCGACACCAAGACCGAACTCCTCATCTTTCTGACGCCCTACATTCTCCAGGCACCTTCTCAGTTGGCTCAATTGACAACGAAGGAAACCCACCAAGCGTCGTTGATCACCAATTCTGTCTCAGAGATGGATCTCAACCGATTCCTTGAAAAGGTCCCGGTCAAATCAGACGCCCCGGCCCCGGCCCCCAAGTCCAAGGGATTCTTCAAAAAGTGACCTGGGCCGAGGGTGGCGCTAGACTAGTTCTTTCATCGGAAGCCTGCCGGCGGTCAGCACCAAAGTGTCGTTGACGGCAAATTCACCGGCCAACAGGGTTGGGTAGCGGGAGCCTTTAGGGATCCTGTAGTGAGCCTGCCGGGAGCCTCTACATCGGGGCCCTTCGGAGACCCAAGTCACCTTGATTATGAGCAAACTCGATTCCGTTTACGCGAAACTTCAGGTCAAGACCGGGGCCAAAATGGCCCTCATCGTTCTCGACGGCCTAGGAGATCTGGCGACCCGTTCCCAGAATTGGATGACGCCCCTGGAGGCGGCCAAAACCCCGAACCTCGACGCACTGACCCAATCGGGGTGCGCCCAAGGACGGATGATTCCGGTGGCACCGGGCATTACCCCCGGATCGGGTCCCGGACATCTGGCCCTCTTCGGATACGACCCCATCGAGTGGGAGGTCGGCCGAGGTGTGATCGAGACGCTGGGTCTAGGCATCGAGCTCAAAAATGGTGACGTGGCGGCACGCGCAAATTTCTGCACCCTCGATCCGAAGGGAATCGTCACGGACCGTCGAGCCGGTCGCATCGCGACCGAGGTTTGCGAGCGTCTGTGCGGAATCCTCTCAGCGAAGATCCAGAAGATCGGCGCGACCAAGGTCCACATTTATCCGGGCAAGGAGCATCGCTTTGTCGTGGTGTTCCGGGGTCAGGGTCTGGAAGGCCCGCTGACCGATACGGATCCCAACCGCGAGGGACTGGTTATCGCCGAGGCCAAGCCGGTGGATCCGCAAAATGCCGGCCAGAAGAAGGTCGCTAAACTCATCGCTGATTTTTACAAGCTGGCCTTGCCGCTCTTGGCAGGTGAGAAGATGGCCAACGGGTTCCTCATGCGCGGCGTCGCCCATCAGCCCGAAATTCCAACCTTCGAGCAGCGCTACGGACTGAAGGCCGCGGCCATCGCGGTTTATCCGATGTACAAGGGCCTGAGCCAGTTGGTGGGCATGGTGAAGATTGAAGGGCCAGAGACCATCGCCCAGCAGTTCGAGCGCTACGTGAAGGAGTACGATCAGTACGACTTTTTCTTCATTCACTACAAGTATACGGACAAGGCCGGCGAAGACGGTGATTTCGCGGCCAAGGTGAAGGCCATCGAGGACTTCGATGCCGCCTTACCCATCTTCTTGGCCAAGAAGCCCGATGTAATAGCGATCACGGGCGACCATTCCACACCGGTGGCGGTGAAGGGTCACTCGTGGCATCCGCAACCGGTGCTCATCCACTCCGAAATTAGTGGCAGCGACAAGCTGGCCCGTTTCACGGAGACAGGAGCTAATTCCGGATCCCTCGGAATCTTCGAGGCTAAGTATCTTATGCGCCTGATGCAGGCCAATGCCCGTCTGTTCGACAAGTACGGCGCCTGAGCGGCCGGTCCACAGGCTGCTGCGGGATACCAAGACAAGGGGCAGACCGATCTCGGGTTCTGTCCCTTTTTCGTTGAACAGAGATCTCAATCGGTTCGGGAGTAGTGACCCGGTCAAAGAACAACGAACGCAGTCTTGTGAGCGGGGCTTGATCGAGATGGATTCGGGACGCAGATTCTCCCCATGCACCCGCAGTTGCCGACACCCATCTTGGAATCCCTCAAGGCCTCCACGCGGCGGCGCTTCCTCCAGGACTGCGGGACCGGCATGGGCGCCTTGGCACTGAGCACCTTGCTCAACCCGTCACTGCGGGCCGGCACTCCCGAATCGGGCGCGGCGTTCAAGGCTCCGCACTTCGCCCCCAAGGCCAAGAACATCATTTACCTTTTCCAGTCGGGTGGCCCCTCGCACCTCGACCTCTTCGATCCCAAACCGGAGCTGACTAAGCGCAACGGCCAAAGGGTGCCGGAGGAGTTGGTGAAGAACATCCGCTTGGCTCAGATCGGCAAGGAGTCGAAGTTGCTGGCCTCTCCTTATCAGTTTGCCCGACACGGCAAATCCGGAGCCTGGATGAGTGAACTCCTGCCGCATCTGGGTTCTATTGCTGATGATGTCTGTTTCGTGAAGGGCTTCTACTCGGAGGCTTTTAATCATGATCCGGCGACTTTGTTTATGAACACCGGTGCCCAGTTGGCGGGTCGGCCGGGCATGGGTTCGTGGTTCAGCTATGGCCTGGGAAGCGAGAACAAAGACTTGCCGGCCTTCGTGGTGATGATGACGGGTGTCGGACAGCCTTTGACGAATGCGGCCTGGGGCAGCGGCTTCCTTCCGACGGTGCATCAGGGTGTCACGTTGCGCTCGCAGGGTGATCCGGTGCTTTACGTCGGGAATCCGCCGGGCATGGATCGCAAACGCCGTCGCCAAACATTGGATGTCCTTCGGGACCTTAACCAGACGCGGTTCGATGTTCTGCAGGATCCGGAGATCCAGACCCGTATCGCCTCCTATGAGCTTGCCTACCGCATGCAAACCAGTGTGCCCGAGGTCGTGGATATTACTGGCGAAACAGCGCGTGTCCATGAGGCCTACGGGACCACTCCCGGACGGGCTTCGTTCGCCAACAACTGCCTATTGGCCCGTCGATTGGTCGAGCGCGGAGTCCGCTTTGTTCAACTCTACCACCGGGGCTGGGATCATCATGGCGGGCCGGACGGCAATCTCGTCTTCGATTTGAAGAAGCGTTGCGCCGAGACCGATCAGCCGTCTGTCGCCCTCATCAAAGATCTAAAGGAGCGCGGTCTTCTCGACGAAACCTTGGTCCTTTGGGGCGGGGAGTTTGGTCGGACTCCGATGATGCAAGGAGCCCTCAAGCCCGATCAGATCGGTCGGGATCATCACCCGCATGGATACACCATTTGGATGGCTGGTGGCGGCATTAAGCCAGGCACAGTCTACGGCGGTACGGATGATTTCGGTTTTTATGCCACTGAAAACAAGGTTCATGTGCACGACTTGCATGCCACTCTTCTGCACCTCTTTGGCGTAGATCACCATAAGCTCACCTACCGATTTCAGGGGCGTGATTTCCGCCTCACTGACGTCCATGGAGAAGTGATCCGGGGAATCTTGGCCTAGTCGATGGGGAGCGAGGTTGAGAATAACTCATCGGCCCTGTGCGTTGACGCTGTCGAAAAAGTTTCCATATTGGCAGACCGATGACGTTCGACCTCACTGAGATGCTGCAGGACTGGGATTACAAGCCCGGTCAGGTGGTGGCGCGCCGCTTTCAGGGCAAGGACGGTGAGAAAATCCAACTCCGTGTAGATCTGGGAATCCTCCAGATGAATGTGTTGGGGCGTCCGGATGGCAAGAAGCCCATGGGGCGTGAGTCTTGGTTCCATTTCTACCGGAAGCGTTCTGAACAGGCCCCCACCGGCGCCGATGGCGAGAATCCAGATTTCACCCTGGGTTCGGAGGAATGCGGACGCCTCCAGCAGGAATCCATTCAGTATCACCACCGATACATTTGTTTTTTCCAGCTCAAGGATTACGAGGCCGTAGAGCGCGACTGTGCCAGAAACCTCGAGGTTTTCAGCTTCGTGGACCGCTTCGCCGAATCCGATGACCTCTCCTGGAGTGTGGTTCAATTCACTCCCCAGCTCACAATGATGCGCACGCGAGCCCGCGGCGAGGCCCGTCTCCAAGAGAGCGATCGGGACTCCGCAATGGTTGCCATTGAGGCAGGCATCACCGAGTTGGCTGAATTCTACCGAGATCACGAGCGCGAAGAACTCATCGAACAGAGCGGCGAGGTCTTGTCACTGCGGGGATGGCTCGACGAAATTCGTCGTAAGCCGCCGCAGAATGAGATCGAACGCCTCCGCTTCGCTCTTGCTGAGGCCATCCGGATCGAGGACTACGAGACCGCCGCCGAAGTCCGCGATCAGCTTCGCAAACTCCAAGCTTCCGAATCATGAGCCTCCAACAACGCGTCAACGACGAACTAAAATCCTCCATGCTGGCCCGCCAAGCTCTCCGAACCGGGACGCTTCGAATGCTCAAGGCGGCTCTGGGTTACGCCCAGATCGAAAAGAAAACCGAGACACTCTCGGATGCCGATGTGATGACGTTGATCCAACGGGAGGCCAAGAAGCGCCGGGATTCTATCGAAGAATTTGAGAAGGCCGGACGGACGGAAATGGCTGCCAACGAGAAGGCCGAATTGGAAGTGCTCAGCGAGTACTTGCCCAAGGCGTTGTCTGCCGAAGAATTGGAAAGCCTGATCCGAGAGGTCATCACCGAGGTGGGAGCCATCTCGAAGAAAGACATGGGAGCGGTCATGAAGGCTGCCCAGTCCAAGGTGGATGGCCGAGCCGACGGCAAGTCCGTCAGTGCCCTTGTATCCAGGCTTCTGCCCTAAGGTCAGAGAGCCTCGCTGGATGTCCTCATCACCTCAGTCCCCCCGAAACGCCACCGCGGCGGACTTCATCCGTGCCTTGAGTGCTTCGGCCCAGGTCGCACGCTCCGGTGGGCAAACCATCGGTGAGTTCCTCGATCAACTGGGCGAGGGCAACGCTTGGTTGATGGCTCTCATCCTCACCCTGCCATTCATTCAACCCCTGCCCACCGGGCCCATCGCCACCTTCGGGGGCCTGGCCTTTGCGGGAATAGGTTGGAGGTTAATCCGCGGTGATGAGTCGGTCTGGCTGCCGATGCGTATCCGGTCGACCCGGCCTCGGGCAATGACTTGGAACGCGTTTTCGGGCTTCGGGTGCGGATTGTTGGGGATTGTCGGTCGCGTGAGCCGCACCGAACGCATGGTTTGGCTGGTGGATGCGGTCGGTCGCAGGGGCGCTGGCTGGCTCATCCTGGTGGGCGGCCTCTTGGTGGCTCTCCCATTTCTGGTGGTTCCGCTTCAGAACTCGCTCCCGGCACTGGTCATCTTTTTCGCGTGTGTCGGACGGCTTCAGCGAGATGGCGTCATGTACCTGCTGGCTCTCCTGAGTCTGGTGGTCACTCTCATCTATTTTACGGTGATAACTTGGGTGATCTTCTTTGCAGCCGAGCAGTCTTGGATGTGGCTTCGGGCTTTCCTCAGGGGATAGAAACCCATCGGAACGATCGGTCCCCGCAAATGGACCCAGAAGCCAAAATGAAGATTAAAACCAACAAAGGGTTTCAAATGGAGGGATGAGTCGGTGGAAAGATCTGCAAAAACCGCTTGTGAAACTTTTCACTATCTCGCTAGGCTGACCAAACAGTAGTTGAGAACCTTCGCCGTCTGCGTGCCCGTGGAGCAGATCCGGTGGTTATCTATTTATTACGATGGCCTGGCCTAAAGCTTTAGTTTTTCTCTTTGGCGGACTCTTCCTTCAGTTGGCAACCGTTGCTGCAGAGCATGGAAACCCTGCCGAGGTCGCGGCCACCCATGGCTTGCCTTCGGCGGCTCCGGTCATTTTCCATATCGGACCGTTGCCAGTGACCAACTCCATGGTCCTGACTTGGATTGTGTCTCTGTTGCTGGTTTTGGCTGTGCGCTTTGGGGTACGGACCATGAAGGACGTCCCCGATGGTGCGCAGAACTTCTGGGAGTGGCTCGTCGAAAGCCTTTATGACTTCCTTGGAGGCATCATTGGAGCCGAACTGGTCCATAAGACTTTCTGGTTTTTCGCCTCGTTGTTCATTTTCATTTTGGCCACCAACTGGTTTGGGTTACTGCCGGGAGTTGGCAGCATCGGATATGGTCATCCTACGGAACACGGTTTCGATGTGACGGAACCCCTGCTACGCGGTGCTAACGCAGATTTCAACATGACCTTCGCCATGGCGATGGTGTTCTTTATCCTTTGGACCGTCTGGGCGCTGCAGGCCAATGGGCCTGTGGGCTTCCTCAAGCATCTTTTTGGAGCCAAAGGTGGCTTGGGCGGCTTCATGGGATTCATCCTCATGGTGGTCTTCTTCGCAGTGGGTCTTCTCGAGGTGGTCTCAATCTTGTTCCGCCCCGTATCCTTGAGTTTTCGTCTCTTCGGAAATGTCTTTGCCGGCGAAAACATGTTGGAGGCCATGACTCATCTGGGCGGTGCAAAACTGGGTTGGCTGACAGCCTTGCCCTTCTACTTTATGGAGATTTTGGTGGGAGTGGTTCAGGCTCTGGTTTTCATGTTGCTGACCGCGGTCTTCACCCTCCTCATCTGTTCGCACGATGAGGAACATGCCGAGGACGGTTCTCATCACTAACAATTTCGGCCCTCAGACGGTGGCAAGACTGCCGGGATGGCTGGCAACAACACGACAAAGACAAACAAGACAAACAACACCATGATGATCGCAGAAATGTCCGGCAACATTCACGTCGCCGCAGCCGCCTTGGGCGCCGCCATCGGCGTCGGAATGATTGGTAAAAGCGCCGCTGAAGCGGTGGGTCGCAACCCCGGTGCCGCGACCAAGATCCTAGTCCAAGCGATCTTGAGCACGGCCTTCGCCGAAGGTATCGTGTTCTTCGCCTTGTTCCTCTGGAACGGGAAGTGATCTTGTCGGCGCGGATCCCCATGGTTCCGCGCCTCCCCTTTTACTAGAAGTTCAGATCCCATAGTTCCTACAGAAATGAGCCATCTTCTAATTCTTGCTGCATCCGATGCGGGTCCGGTCGCCGAAATTGCCAAGACCTTCGGGGCCAACGTTCCGGCGCTCATAGCCAATTCGATCAGCTTTTTGTTGGTTGCGCTCATTCTGAAGAAATGGGCGATCGGCCCCATCCAAAAGACTTTGGAAGACCGCCGCGCGACCATCGCCCAAGGTCTTGCCGATGCCAGCCGCGCACGGGAGGATCTCGCCGTTGCCCACCGCAAGTCCCAAGAGTTGTTGGTAGAAACGGGCGCCCAGACCGGTCGGATCATTGAAGAATCCAGAGCTGCAGCGGCACGGGTTACGGAGATCGAAACCCAAAAAGCCATTGCCGCCGCCGCCGACATCATAGCCAAAGCTCGTCATTCTAATGACGCCGAACTGGCCCGCCTGAAGGCGGAACTCCGTCAGGAATTTGGAAGGTTGGTCGTCGAGGCCAGCATCAAGGTCACCGGAAAGATTCTGACGCTGGACGACCAAAAGCGCTTAGCTGAGGAAACCCAACGGCAAATCGCCGCCTAGGCCAACCCAATTCACAACCTAAATTTCTCGGATGAAGATTGGAAAACAGGCGCGGCGTGACGGCAAGGATCTCTACCGGATTTGCCTGCTCGATGGTGTGCTGAACGAGAGCCGCGTCCGCCAGGTGATGACGCAGGTCTTGGCCAGCAAGCCCCGCAATTATCTGGCCGCTCTGACCCACTTTCAACGGTTAGTAGAGCTCGACATCCAGAGTCGCACGGTCCGCATTGACAACGCTGTGCCCACCTCTGAATCCCAGATGGACTCCATTAAAGCCAGCCTGACCCAGAAGTATGGGGCCGGTCTAGATTTCCAGTTCTTCGTGGACCCCACTCTGATCGGTGGGCTCCGGATACAGATTGGTAGCGATGTGTTTGATGGCACCGTGAAAACACGGTTGGCCGCTCTCGAGAACAGTTTTTAACGATCATTTTCAACTTTCCCACAGTCGAATAATCCCACAGACGACATGAGTTCCCTGCTCCAAGAAATTGAGGCCCAGATCAACGGTGCGAAGGCTTCGGTGACACGCCAAAACATCGGACAAATCCGCGAGATCTCCGATGGTGTTTGCAAGATCGAAGGCCTTTCGGACTGCATGGCCAATGAGATGCTCGACTTCGGTGGAGGCATTATCGGCCTTGCCCTGAACCTCGAGGAAACCGAGGTAGGCGCAATCATCATGGGTGACTACACCAGTCTCCACGAGGGCAGCGAGGTGAAGACCACCGGCAAACTGCTATCGGTTCCTGTCGGAAAAGGACTATTGGGTCGAGTCGTGGACGTCCTCGGGCGACCGCTCGATGGCAAGGGTCCTATTGAGGCCACCGCGTTCTATCCGGTCGAGAAGATCGCCCCGGGTATCATCAAGCGGAAGTCCGTGAGCCAACCTCTCCAGACTGGAATCATGGCTGTCGACGCGATGATTCCCATTGGTCGTGGTCAACGCGAGTTGATCATTGGTGACCGTTCCACCGGCAAGACCACGATCGGCGTGGACACGATGATCAATCAGGCCCGCATCAATCAGCAGAATGTTGGGGTTAAGGACTTCCGTCCGGTCTACAACATCTACGTCGCGATTGGCCAGAAGCAGTCCAACATCGCCCGCGTCATCGCTGAGCTCGAGAAGGCCGGCGCGATGGAGTACACGATCGTCGTGGCTGCCGCCGCCTCCGACTCGGCTGCCGACCAATATTTGGCGCCCTTCTCTGGAGCTTCTATCGGCGAGTGGTTCATGGACAACGGCATGGATGCGCTCATCATTTATGATGATCTTTCCAAGCAGGCCACGGCTTACCGTCAGGTTTCCTTGGTGTTGAAGCGCCCGTCCGGCCGCGAAGCCTATCCGGGCGACGTGTTCTACCTGCATAGCCGCCTCTTGGAGCGATCGGCCCGCGTGAACGAGAAGAGCGGCAACGGTTCGCTGACGGCCTTGCCCATTATTGAAACTCAAGCGGGCGACGTTTCGGCCTACATCCCGACCAACGTCATCTCCATCACCGATGGTCAGATTTATCTCGAGACTGACTTGTTCTATCAGGGTGTCCGCCCGGCCATCTCGGTCGGTCTGTCGGTGAGCCGCGTTGGATCGGCCGCGCAGATCAAGGCGATGAAGCAAGTGGCCGGCAAGATCAAGCTCGACCTAGCCCAGTACCGTGAACTGGCCGCCTTCGCCCAGTTCGGATCGGACCTCGATGCCAAGACCCAGGCCACCTTGGAGCGCGGCAAGCGCATCGTAGAGCTCTTCAAGCAGAGCCAATACAAGCCGATCCCGGTCGAGTTCCAAGCGATCATCCTCTGGACCATGCAGAATGGTCTGCTGGACGACGTGGACGTCGAGAAGGTTAAGGACTTCCAAAACAAGATCACCGACTTCCTCAACACCCGGAAGCCGGCCCTCCTCGAGAAGGTTCGCACCGAGAAGGCTATCAATGACGCATTGGCCGCCGAATTGAAGGCTGCCGTCACCGAGTTCAAGCAGAGCTACCGCTAAGCCGCAGCCCGACCGGAGCCCCTCCCACTCATCATGCCCAGCACACGCGACATCCGGCGCCGCATCAAGTCGGTCAAGAATACGGCGCAGATTACTAAGGCGATGCAAATGGTCGCCTCGGCCAAGATGCGCAAGGCGCAGCAGGCTGCCCTTGCGGGCCGGCCGTATGCATCCTTGATGAACGAGGTGCTGGCGGCGGCTACTGCAGGGGCCGGAGAGTTCCAGCATCCTCTCACCGAAAAACGTGAGATCAAGAACCGGGCGCTAATCATCATCAGCACCGACAAGGGTCTTTGCGGTGCCTTGAATACCAACGTGTTGCGCGAGGCAGCCAAAGCGCATCTGCCCAGCACGGTTTATGTGGTGGCCGGCCGCAAGGCAGCCCAGTGGGTGGCACGACTCAAGCGCAAACTGGTCGCCGAATTTTCTTACAAAGACATCCCCGACTTCGCAGAGGCCCGGGCTATTTCTAAATTCGCCCAAGAGCTTTTTCTCAGCGGCCAGGTGGATGCAGTGGATGTAGTTTTCACCAACTATATCAACACGTTGACCCAAAAGTGTGAAGTTCGCACTCTGTTGCCTCTGGGCCGTCTCCAGAAACTGGATGCTGAAATCCGAGGCAGCGGCAACTCTGAGGAACTTCAGTCTGCTACCAGCCAAGAGTACAGCTTTGAACCGCCTGCACCGCAGTTGCTGAGCAACTTACTCCCGCACTACCTGAACTATCAGGTGTATCAAATGCTTCTGGAGGCTAAGGCTTCTGAGCACTCGGCGCGCATGGTTGCCATGAAGAGCGCCACCGACAACGCCAAGCAACTCATCAAGGACCTGACGCTCGAGTACAACAAGCTCCGTCAGGCGAACATCACCAAGGAACTTCTCGAAATTACCAGCGCCGCCATGGCGATGGGCAACTGACCTCTCTCGGAAATGAACACAGGAAAGATCGTCCAGATCATCGGTCCCGTCGTAGACGTGGAGTTCTCCGGAACTCTCCCCGCGATCTACAACGCGCTCACCGTCGACTTCACGCCTCCCGGCGGCTCCGCCACCCGTCTCACGCTTGAGGTGCAGCAGCACCTCGGCGGACACTGGATTCGCGCCGTCGCCATGAGCACCACCGAAGGCCTTAAGCGGGGGCAACCGGTGGTTGATCAAGGTCAACCGATTTGTATGCCCGTGGGTGAAGCCGTCATGGGCCGTGTCTTCAATGTCACCGGAGACGCCGTCGATGAGCAGGGTCCGGTCAAGGCCGACAAGTATTACCCGATCCATCGCAGCGCTCCGCCGCTGGTGGATCAATCCACCAGTCCTCAGATCCTGACCACCGGTATCAAGGTCATCGATTTGATCTGTCCCTTTCTCAAGGGCGGTAAGGTCGGAGCCTTCGGTGGTGCGGGCGTCGGCAAGACGGTCGTCATCATGGAGCTGATCAACAACATCGCGAAGCTGCACGGCGGCATCTCGATGTTTGCGGGCGTCGGTGAGCGTACCCGTGAGGGCAACGATCTCTACAACGAGATGATCGAAGCCAACGTCATCAAGACCAAGAAGGACGCAAACGGCCATTCCGAGATCGGAGCCAACGGCATGCCGATCCTCGAGCCCGGATCCCGCATTGGTCTGGTCTACGGTCAGATGAATGAGCCGCCCGGAGCCCGTCTCCGAGTTGCTCTCTCGGCCTTGGCGGTCACCGAGTATTTCCGCGACGAGAAGAACCAAGACGTGCTGCTCTTCGTCGACAACGTGTTCCGCTTCTCGCAGGCAGGGTCCGAGGTGTCGGCGTTGCTGGGTCGCACTCCGTCTGCGGTGGGTTACCAGCCGACGCTGGCCGCCGAAATGGGCAATCTTCAGGAGCGCATCACGTCCACCAAGAAGGGTTCCATCACCTCCTTCCAGGCGGTGTATGTGCCGGCCGACGATCTCACTGATCCGGCCCCGGCCACCACCTTCGCCCACCTCGATGCGACGATCGTTCTCGAACGTTCCATCGCCGAGTTGGGCATCTTCCCGGCCGTGGATCCGCTGGCTTCTAGCTCCCGCGCTCTGGCGCCGGAGTTCGTTGGCGAAGAACATTACAACGTCGCCCGTGGCGTTCAGAAGGTGCTCCAACGCTACAAGGACCTTCAGGATATCATCGCGATTCTCGGCATGGACGAGTTGTCTGCCGATGACAAGTTGACCGTCTTCCGCGCCCGCAAGATTCAGAAATTCCTCAGCCAGCCGTTCACGGTGGCCGAGCAGTTCACTGGACGTCCGGGCAAGCAGGTGCCCGTGGCCGAGACCGTTCGGAGCTTCAAGGAGATCTTGGAAGGCAAGTACGACGATATCGCCGAGGCCAACTTCTACATGAAGGGTGGCATCGACGAGATTCAGGACTGACCGCTTGTCCGTCCCACGCTCAGAACCCCAACGACATGGCCACTCTCAAACTGGAAATCGCCACGCCCGAGGCCCGGATCTATTCCGAGGAGGTCGACATGGTTACCTTGCCTGGGCTCGAAGGCGAGATGGGTATCTTCCCGATGCACATCCCGCTGATGACTCAGATCACCCATGGTGAGATCATCGTCCGTAAGGGCGGCCAAGATCACTTCCTCGCCGTCGGAGAAGGTTTTGTGGAGATCACCGGTCAACGGGTGGCCATCTTGACCGATATGGCTATCCGCGTTGCAGACATCGACGAAGTTCGCGCCGAAGAAGCCCGGAAAAAGGCCGAGGCGCGGATCGCTCAGAGATTGGGAGATGAGGAAACAGCCATGGCCCAAGCGGCTCTGATGCACTCGTTGACCCAGCTGAACTTGAAGCGGCGTCAGCATCGATGAACTCATCCACCGGATCGGATTCAGTAAAACCGTTGCCGCTTAAAAGGCCGCCACTTATCGGGCGGTCGTTGTGATGCCAGCACCTCTGCCGAGCGAACACCTCTCCTCAACTGGGTTGGATCGCTGCTTGGAGAGGCGAGCCTCCTGCAACTAAATCCTTCGAGCCAGTCAACCGCATGCCGGGAACCATCGAATTACCGACGCCCGACGTCGATGTAGAGACGGATCCCAAGAAGGTTCGTGAGCGGAATTATACCGTCATCGTCTGGGATGATCCGGTCAACCTCATGCCCTATGTGACCCATGTTTTTCAGCAGGTTTTCGGTTGGGGGCGTGAAAAGGCACAGCGGCACATGCTCGAAGTCCATGAGCAAGGCCGCAGTGTTGTGGTTCGAGACAGCTTCGAAAAAGCGGAGTACTACGTCCACGCCCTCCAGAAGTATTGCCTCACCGCCACTTTAGAACCCGCCATGTGAGACTCCACGCGAGCGACGACGAGGGGACTTCCTGGTTTCTCACACCCGGAGAGCGCAATTTGCTGCTCACGCTTTTTTCTCGTCCCATCGACCCACGCCAACCGGCACGGCTGAGTCGCACCTCCGAAGCCCTCGAGGAACAGTGCCAGTCGGATTTAGCCGGTGAGTTGGAGAAGCACCGAGCAGAGGTACGTTCCCGATTGGTGGTGCTCTTGGGCGTTGCGGCCTTGTCCAAAACGACGATCCAAACCCCCACCGAAACTCAGGAAGATTCGGGCTGGATCCTCCGTCTCACACCCGAAGACCGTGAATCCTGTCTTCAGGCCCTGAACGAATTGCGCCTGGGGGCCTGGGAACAACTCGGGCGACCCGATCCTCCGGAGGTCTCCGACGATCTGGCTCCCGACTCACCCAATATCCTGCATTGGTGGACCCTAGAGATCGCCTCTCGTTTCCAAGGGCGGTTGATCTCCGAGGAATCCCTCGAATGAGGAATCCGCCCGGTTCCGTGGCCTTCCTATCTCCAGGAGATCGGTTGCCGGATCCGAGCCAGGCCCGGGAAGATGGATTGGTGGCAGTGGGAGGCGACTTGTCGGTGGAGCGGTTGTTAGAAGCTTATCAGAGCGGTCTTTTCCCGTGGTCGGCCAACCCGATTACCTGGTGGTCACCCGATCCTCGCGGGGTTCTTCAGGTGGGCGCAGTGCATGTTTCGCGAAGTCTGGCCCGGACATTGCGTCAAGCCCCCTACACGGTGACCTTCGACCAGAATTTTTCTGCCGTCATTCGTGCCTGTGCCGAGGTGCCCCGAAGCGGGGCTAGTTCGACTTGGATTTCACCCCAGCTTTTGGAGGCGTACGAACAACTGGCCCAGGCTGGACATGCCCACAGTGTGGAATGCTGGCAGGAAGGGCGGCTGGTGGGTGGGGTGTACGGGGTTAGCGTGGGAGGCTTCTTTGCCGGTGAGTCCATGTTTCACCGCGCGGATGATGCTTCGAAGGTGGCTTTGGTCCACCTGGACCGCCATTTGGCTAGCCGCGGATTCACCTTGCTGGACTGTCAGATGGTTACCTCGGTCACCCGCTCGCTGGGAGCGATGGAAATTCCTCGGGCCGATTATTTGGAAAGGTTGTCCCGGGCTGTGGGCCAACCTTCACGGTGGTGAGGTTTGAAAGACCGACGGTATCGGTCCTGACCTCTAGCCTTCAGGCGACCGCCACGGCTGAAGCCCGTCGGGACTTCAGCGCCAAGATCATGCTGTTGAGGATGCCACGGCCATCTTCTGTTCCGAGGATTCCTTCCACTGCTCGATCCGGGTGAGGCATGAGGCCCGCTACGTTGAAGCGCTCGTTGGCGATGCCCGCGATGTTCAGCACGGAACCATTGGGATTGGCTGCATCAGTCACGGCACCACTCGCGTCACAGTACTGCCACAGGATCTGGTGCTGGGTTTGCAATCGATCCAGCGTAGGGGCATCGGCGAAGTAGCATCCCTCGCCGTGGGCGATGGGAATGCGGAGGGGAACACCGTCGCGGCGGACTTCTGAAGTAAAGGGAGTCTCGAAGTTGGCGGTTTTCAGAAAAACCTGTTCGCAGTGAAAACGCAGGTCCCGGTTGCGGATTAGTGCACCGGGCAATAGACCCGCCTCGCAAAGTATTTGGAAGCCATTGCAAATGCCCAAGACGAGCCCGCCGTTGTCCGCGAAGCGGCTCACCGCCTGCATCACCGGACTGAAACGGGCGATGGCCCCGCAACGCAGAGCGTCCCCATAGCTAAAGCCACCGGGCACGATCACGGCATCGACTTCGCCCAACGACGTGTCCTTGTGCCAGACGAGTTTTGCTTGGCTGCCCAGCACGCGCAGTGCGTGCACACAGTCTTGATCGCAGTTGGAGGCTGGAAACTGGAGGATGGCAAATCGCATAACCGAGGCGGTCGTCATTCCACGATCTCCAGACGGTAATCTTCGATCACCGGGTTGCTCAGGAAACGCAAGGCCGCCTCGTTGAGGGCTTTGTGGGCATCGGCGGCCGAGGTGCCCGGGGCCAAGTCGATCTCGATGTACTTGCCCACGCGGACGCCGGTGACTCCAGCGTATCCCATGTGTTCGAGGGCGTTGGCGACGGTCTTGCCTTGCGGATCGAGGACGGCCTTTTTCGGGGTAATGACGAGCTTGGCTTTCATGGCGGCGGAAGTTCCCTCGGGAAACCCGAAGGAAGGAGGAGAATGAGACAGCATCTGGATGGAGGTGAAGCAGATTTCTGGCGGCTTTGGCGGGTCCGAGCCAGCGCAGTTGGAATTGGGCGCTTGCCAGCGATTCGTCGGCCGGTAAGCTATAGGCTCTTTCCGCTGGATCATCCTGTGGAACACCCGTATCAATTTTATGGCAGTTAACGCGAACGAACTCCGCAAGGGTCAAGCGATCAAGTACAATACCGACATTTGCGTCGTCCTTGAGGTCACCCACCGGACTCCCGGCAACCTACGCGCTTTCGTACAGGGCATTTTGCGCAGCATCCGTACCGGCAAGAGCATGGATGTCCGCTTCGGCTCGGGGGAAAAGATAGAGACGGTGCCGTTGATGACCTACAAGATGGAGTACAGCTACAAGTCCGGTGACGACTATGTATTCGTCAATCCTGAGACTTACGAAGAGGTCACGGTGACTCCTGAATTCGTCGGTGATGCCAAAAACTATCTCACTGAGAACAGCTTAGTGACCATGACCTTCGTCGAGGAGAAGGCCGTCATTATTGAAATGCCTTCGAGCGTCATTCTTACCGTGTCCAATGCGCCGGAAGGCCTCAAGGGTGACAGCGCCAACAATGTGCAGAAGACGGTGACAATGGAGACGGGTGTTGAGATTAATGTCCCTCTGTTCATCAAGACGGGTGAGAAGATCAAGGTGGACACGCGGACCGGCAAGTACATGGAACGCGCCTGAGGCAGTTCTCTAAGCTTTCCGACACTTTCAAGTATCCAGACGCCCATCCTGCTCCGTGCAGAATGGGCGTTTGTTTTTGGCGGCTTAAATAAAAGCGGAGCGGGTTTGAGTGGCGGAGTGGCCCGACTTAGTTGAACGCATTTAGGACCAATCGCAGAGGGCGGACACCGCGGCTGCAGATCCATCGCGCAGCCAACCATCGAGCTGAGCGGGATCCTTGAGCTGTTGGCCCCGAATTCGGGGCACCACCACAAAGCGGGTATCGATCTCGCCCAAGGCACTCAGGTCGCTCCAGAGCTTCTCAAACTGGGCGACAGGAAAAACATCTTCCTGGCCGTGTCCCCAACGCTTTTTCACGTCCTTAATCGTGACATAGGTCGGCAGCCGACTGGCCATGGTGCGGATCGCAGAGGCAATCTTCGGTTCGTTCTGGGAAAGGATATCCTCCCGCGTCAATCCGAAGGCTTCCAGCAACCGGTCGAGATGGATCCAGGTCGTCATGGAGTTGTAGAAGCGCAACCGGAACTCATCTTCCTCTCGCGGCATCGCCAACCCTTCGACCAGCCGAGGGTGGCCATTGACTCGAGCGAGGCCACCTCCCCGGTCCTCCAGCCGTCGCCCAATTAATTCGAAGGTGAGACAAGCCCCGCTGAGAATATGCTGCCCCAACAAGGACGGATCCATGGAGGCTCCGAGGGTATCGATGTTGTGGAGCAGTAAGTATTTGAGCTGGGGTCGCTCACTCAGGAGTGCGGCCAGCACGCCATTGCGAAAGAGATTGGGAACTTCGAAGAAATGGCCCACCGGATGCAGGCATTGCAGCGGCACGTTGTCGGTGTAGTCGCCGGCCTCGCCTGTAGCGAGGGCCCAGCCAATGAGGGCCGACCGGAGACTCTCGCGGACCTTCTGCTGCTGAACATCCAGCACCTGTTGAGGCATTTCTTCCCACGCGAAGCGAAGATCGCGTTCGGTCGGGATGAGTCTGAGGCCGACGCTGCGGCCTGGTGACAGAATCAGGGGCCCGGGGTAGCCATAACCCTCTACTTGTTGAAGGAACCGCTGGGTGGGTTCGTGGGTCAGGTAGCTCGTTGTGAAAAGGTGCGGCAGGACGTGGCCCGCCAGGCGACCTGAGCGCCGGGACTTGGCCAGGTGGGTCTCGATGAAGGTCCGGTGCTGGCCGGCGAATTGGGCGAAGGGATGAAGGGCCTTGCAGGTGCCAGCACCGCCGGTCCATCGCGATCCGGCTCCCGCGGCCAAGGTCACCACGGCAACTTCACCGGCCCGCAAGGCTGCCTCACCGGCAGCGCGGACCTCGGGCGGCACCGTGGTTGAAGGGTTGTCCCAACGGAGCACATCCGTTGCATCGACGTCTTCGATCTGGCTGTCGGCCCGGAGGCGATTTTGGGCGAGTCCGATGCGACCCTCCCGCAGGTCTGAGCGGATTTGCTCATGCTGGGCGGGATCAAAACCGTTCTCCGCCAACAACCCCTGCAATCCGCTGCGTTCGCTCTCACCGTTTCGGGAGCGAGGTAGCAGGGCATCGAAGAGAGTCTGGATCATTCCACCCAGCTCTGGCCGCGTGCGTGCGGCCATTCCCACGCGGTCGAGTTCAGTACGGCGAGCCGGGGTCAAAGAGCGGCGATCGGCGCGCAGCAGGGTGGGTACCGTGAGCGCGTAGTAATTGAGCGGCATCAGCGCCTCCTCGCCGGAGAGCAAGTCGGCCATGGTGCCGTGCTCGTTGATGGCGTAGTCGAAGACCACCGGATCCATGGCGAAGGGCAGGGCCTCCGCGAGGCTACGTTTGGTCTCTAGCATCAAATTCAGGAGTCGATTTTGAGCCTCGGCCTTCCGCTCCGGGGCGAAGATGAAACCCATGCCGCCGCCGGACATTCCACCGAGCATCCAAAAGCCCCAGAAATCAGCACCAAACTCGGTCTCGCACTGTTGAATCAGACGTTCGGTGAAGTGGTTGGAGGCCCAGGGAATAATTGCCTGCAGGGGCTGCCGAAAATTGCGCGTGGTGGCCTTGCCGACGGCGTGGATGTCTCCGCGTCGGAGCGCATCGATAATTTCGTCGAGCACCCCAAGCGCCTCTTGGCGTCCCGACCATTCGGAGGCGGAGCGCAGGAGGTATTTTTCGGTCACCATTTCGAGAATGGGGCCCACGTTCTGGGCCATGCCTCCGTGGACTACTACCAGTGAATCCATGAGCGCGCGGCGAGAGGACTCCGGGATTTCTTGGCGGCTGAAAACATGATGGGTTGGCATGAGGCATCCCCGGGAAATGCCCCACTCGGGATCCTCTTCGGTGGCCGCCACGCCCGTGATGAGCTTGATGCCCGGCCAGACCCCGCCCGAGTCTTGCCATCCGCCACCGGAGCCGCCGAGCCACTCGCCCAAGAGGGCCCGTGCGAGAACGAGCCGCCGTTCCGATTCCTCAAGCGACCCGGTCAAAGAAGAGGCCTGTCCAGTAGCCCGCATACAAACGCTGATGAGCGAGCCCAGCAAATTCGTGCTGACAGCCAACCGCGATCCCTTGGGGATGTCGTTGACGCTGGAACAGAGTTCGAGGCCGCGTCCGGGACCGACGATGCGAGCGAGCAAGTCGGCCAGCGATTGACCAGAACCTTCGATGCCCGGCGGAACCACGCCTGCGGCGATGACGGCCGCTTTCAGCAACCCGAGATGGTCTTTGGCAAAATCGAAGACCTCGCTCAAAGCGGTGATGTCGGCGGTCGCTCCAAGATCCACCGAGGTGAGGCGGAGCAGCGGTTCATCGAGCACGCGCAGCCAGGCACTCACCGGTGGCCGCGGAGCCGCATCGCGTCCGTGGACACCGAGGTCCACTGAGATGTTGAGCACTTTGGCCCCCTCGGGGTAGTCCATGCCCAAAAAGAAGATGTCGGACCAGGCCGAGTGGGTGAGATCCATCCGCACCGGCGTGAGTTCGCGGAGAATGGGATAGGCTCCGTCTGAGGATCGCTCCAAGAGTTCTGGCCGCAGTCTCAGTGGCTGATCGGCGGGATGGCCCATGCGGAACATCCATTGATTGCCTCGCACGGTTCGCACACTGCGTCGCACCTGATCGGCGAGGGTCTGGAAAGCCAGGCGGTGGTAGGCGGCCGCCAGGGCCGAGGCGATGCCATCGGAGGGACCCTGCGTCTCAAGCTCTCCGAGAAAGCAGTCGATGGCCTCTTCGAAGCGGCGGTTGAGCAGATGTTCGAAGCCGGTAAACGGGATCAAACCTGCATGGCCCGAGGCGCTGAGTTTTGGAGGAAGGTGAAACCGTTGGAGGGCCGACAGAAAGAACAGGGCCCGCACCCGCTCGTACAAATTTTGGGCCTCTCGGCGGAACCGGTCCAAGGCCGAGCAAGCGTCCAGCAGCTCAGCCAGCGTGGCCGGCCCGGACCATGCCTCTAGGGGGCGGTTCCGCACGGAGGGCTCCGGCGACGTAATGAGGTCGATGAGCGGGTGGGCGGGCACGATGACGTCACCTTCCCCGAAGGTCTTCCTATCCGTCAACGCTCCGGACCGCGGGTTTCGGCGGCCGGTCGATCCGATCAATCCCGGCGGCCGAGGCCGGACAGGTAGCGAAGAAGGTCTCGGAGTTCGATTTCGCTCAGGCCGTCGACCAGGCCGGCGGGCATGATCGAGCCGGCCTGGGTCTGGGAGCGGATCTTGGAGCGGGCCAACCGCATAGGTTTCCGGGTGGCCGCATCCAGCAGCACCACCTCTTGGGGCGAGGTGCTTTCGATCCGTCCCTGGATCTCTTCGCCGTTCTGGAGTGTGAGGGTCCACGACATGAAGCCCTCTTTGACCTCCACCTGGGGTTCTAGGAGTGCACGCAGGATAAAGTCGGGCGTCTGGGCCGTGCCGAGAGCGCCCAGGTCGGGCCCCAGTCCGGGCTGGGAAGCCCCGATGCCATGGCAGGAAGTGCAGCCGAGCTCGGCCCGCGTAAAAACCGAGCCTCCGCGCCGTGCATCACCCGAGGCTTGGACTGTCTTCAGAAATTCTTGGCGGGCGGGGCTGCTGGCCAGTCGTTCGGTGAGGGTTTGGTTGCCGGCGGTTCGACCGAGCGCCTGTGCTAATACCGGGGTGAGCTCGGGCACTTGGCGTCCGGCCTGGGCCAAAAATCCGGCCAGAGCACGGGCCGATTCTGGATGCGGTGCAACTTTTTGGAGAGCTTTGGCCAGAGCGCCGGCCGCGCCGGGTTGACGCAGGATCGGGGTCATTACGGTCTCGATCGCAGTGGTGTTGGCTTTTTGGGAAAAAACTTCGGATGCCAATCGGCAGGCAGCCCCCAGATCTCTGGCAGCGATGGCTGCTGCTGCGACGGTCTTGAGGACGGTAGGCGCCTCAGGGCTCGCCGCGCGGAGGATTCGAGCCGTGTGTTCGGGACTGGGGAAGAGGGCCAGGCCGGCGATGGTTCCGGCACGGACTGCCTCGGGTGTCTCTCGGGATTCGAGAAGACGGACCACTTCGGATTCCAATGAGCGGATTTGCCAGCGGCCGATCAACCGGGCCGCCGCCGCCTGAACTGAAGGATGGGCCGAAGACAGGAGCGCGCCCAGGGCCGGGCCAACGTCTTGGGTGGGCTTGAGTCCGAGGTTCCGGCCCAGCGTGTCCAACTGAAGTAAGGCCCGCGCATGGGCTCCGGCATCGTAGGCAGTTCCGACCGTGTAAGTTCGAGGCGCTAGCAGCAGGGGGATGTCCTGGGGCCTGGCGGCGGCCAGCACGGACTCGATGAGCGAGGCTTGGGTGTCGGCGGGTAGGGCGACTTCTTGGATGCGCCGCAATCGGGTCGCCGCTTCGTCCACGGTGTCGGCGCTGCGATCGGCTCGGGCAAAGGCGTCGCGTCGGCGCTGGTTGTTGCCGAAGCTCAGGGAGCCTTGCGCGTAGGGGCCTTTCCACAGCGGCTTGAGGGCGTGGACGCATTGAGTAAAGGCATAGGCCACCGGGGCTTCTCCGGGTGCTCCCGTGGCATTCTCCATGGCGATGGCAGCCACTTCGACGGCGCGCGCGTCGGGCACATAGGCGCAGGCGACCACGGCTTCCAGACGGACTGTGGCTTCGGTGTCCGCCGCCAGGCGTGTCAGCACTTCCAGCGGGTCGTTCAGGCGACTGGCCCAGTGACCTGTGATCCGGGCGGCACGGGCTCGGTGGTTGGGATGCCGGGAGCGGGAGAGGCGTTCGATGAATTCTGCATGGGGAACCTCGTGCGAGGCGAGGACACCGATGCCTTCGTATATTCGATCGAGACGAGCCTCTTCGGACGGGGCGGCTTGCACCCAATTCTGGAGGCCGGCGACCACGGGTTCGGTGGGTCGATCTTTGAGGACGCGGCCAGCGAGTTGCCGGTTCCAGCGTTCGGGAGAGAGCAGTGTGTCGAAGAGAGCGGGCAGAGGAGCGTTCTCGAGGGCAGGGGCACGCAGGGCCGGACGCCCTTTGGCGGAGACGCGCCAAATGCGTCCGCGGGTCTTGTCGCGGTCGGGATGTCGGAAGCTCGTCTGGTAGTGGCCGATCAGGGAGTTGAACCAGTCGCAGAGGTACAGGGCGCCATCGGGGCCAAAGCGCACATCGACCACTCGGAAGGCGGTGTTGGTGGATTCAACCAGGGGTGGCAGTCGGTCCACCTGGAAAGTCGCCCCCCGCGGGGTGAGGCGGAATCGCTCGACGCTGTTATGAAGATACCCGCCCGCCACAAACTCTCCGCGGTGCTCGGGGAGCCAGTGACTGTTGTCGGCGATGTCGGCTCCTCCAAACTTGCGGCCTTGATTCCACAAAGGTGGATGAGCCTCGAAGTGCTCGGTGCGGATCATCGCCTGCGTGAGGTGGGCGATGCCGTGGCCGTTGCCGGCGAAGACGAAGGGTTGGCCGGCGCGGTCGAAGGTAGTGCCGAAGGGATTGTGCGCGCCCATGGCTCCGTCCCAAAAGGCGTCGAGCCGCATGCGCCGGGGCCAGAATCGCCAGAGGCCGGCCTGATGCAGCGTCTCGTTGCCCCAAGGGGTTTCGATGCGGCTAATGGCGTGGAGGCCCTGGCTCATCATGAGTTCTCCAGCGGGGCCCCAGGTGAAGGAGTTGAGGGTCTGGTGGGTGTCGCCGGTTCCGAATCCGCTGAAGATCATGCGTCGCACGTCGGCCTTGCCATCGCCGTCGGTGTCCTTGAGGAAGAGCAGTTGGTCGGCCGCTCCCACGTAAACGCCACCATCGCCGAGCTCGAGCCCGAGGGGCATGTGGAGTTGGTCGTCGAACACAGTGGTGCGATCGGCCCGGCCGTCGTGATCGGTGTCTTCGAGTACGACGATGCGATCGCGCGGGGCCTCGCCGGGGCGAATCTGGGGATAACTGGTGGTGGTGGTGACCCAGAGTCGACCATCGCCGTCGAAGCGGATTTGGGTGGGTTTGACCACGCCGTCAGCCTCGCTGGCAAAGAGGCTTATGGAGTAACCGTCGGCCACGTTCAGTGAGGCGAGTTCTTCGGCGGGTGTCTGGGTGGCCAGGAGGGTGCCGGACAGCCAGAGGGCCGCGAAGGCCGCCGCCTGAAGGAGTGCTCGGTGGGAGACGGGGTGCATGCGGTGAGCAGTCATGGCGGATCAACGGGCGGTCTCGAGTGGGGTGACGCGGGTCAGGAGGGTCAGGAGGGCGGCGAGGGTGTCGGTCTTCTGGTCTGCTGCCTGAAGGAGCGGGACGAATTGTTCCATTTCTTTGGGGAACCAGCGGATCTTGGGGTCGAGGTGGTCGCGGCTGCTGAGTTGCTCGGTGCGGTCGCCCGCCAGAAAAGCCCAGTTGGTGGGCCGGCTGTAGGCTTTCCACAGTGCGTTGCGTGCGATGACGGACTGTCGCAGGGCTTCCCAGGAGGGTTCGGGGAATCGGCCGGTCGGATCGGTTTGAGGGACAACGAGTCCGTGAAGCCAAGGCTTGAGGGCGTTGGCGGCCACGTGGGCTTGTCCCGATTCGGTGAGTTTGCGTCCGTCGATGGAAAGGCTCTTCTGGGATTGGGCGGCTTCGAAGACATCGATAATGGGCAGGTTTTGGCGTCGGGCGATGTCTCGGATGCGTTGGGCGTAGGCTTCGATCGGGGGTGGATTGCTACGGGTCAGGGGAATGGGAGTGACGAGGAGGACGCGGGTTCCCAGGGCTTGGCAGTCAAGGACCCATTGATTGAGGCGTTCAGCGAAGTGTTCGAGGTGTTCGAGTCCGTCGTAGGCTTCGCCTTGGCCGAAATCGAGGACACAAACGGTGGCCTTGGCGGCGGCCACTTGTTGAAGTGGGCTGGGATAATTGACTTCGCGGAGTTGGCTGAAGACGGTGTCGCCTTCGCGGGCGAGGTTGAGGATTCGCAGGTGGTGGCCGGGGTGAGCTGCGATGAGGAGTGTTTCCCAATGAGCGCTTCGGGCCCGGGCTTCGGCGGAGCCGCCGCCGATGAGGGCGATGATGTCGTTGGTGCGCAGGGAGGGAGCGGGGGGTGGGTTTTCCGCGCCGAGGCTCCATCGCGCCCAGAGGGCTCCGCAGGCCAGGATCCACAGGAACGGTTTCATGTGCATTGGGGAGAGAGGGGCCCAATCAAACAGTCCGGGGCGGGCTTGGGAAGTCTCAACACGGTTTCGTGTTTCTTGGGGGGCTCTGTGGGATAGGGCCTGCGCTCGCAGGGATCGTACGGGAGGTGGGGCTTTCGCGCTGCCGCGCTGTGGGAATGGGGTGCTTCGATCCAATGCTCGCTCCGGCCCTGTCCCGCTGCAGCTTGGTTGTCTTGGTGGGGCGTGGGGTGAAGAGTTTTTGGGGAACGGGTTGGGACTTCAGGTGGTGTGCTTCATCTTGGAGGTGGCTCCGCGGGACAGGGCCTGCGCTCGCAGGGATCGTACGGGAGGTGGGGCTATCGCGCTGCCGCGCTGTGGGAATGGGGTGCTTCGATCCAATGCTCGCTCCGGCCCTATCCCGCTGCAGCCCGGGTGTCTGGGTGGGGCGAGGGGTAAAGAGCTTTTCAGGAACGGGTTGGGACTTTAGGTGGTGTGCTTCTTCTTGGGTGGCCTCGCGGCTCAGGTGTCTTGGTGGGCGCGAGGTAAAGAGCTTTTGCAGGATGGGGATCGGGCGGTGTACGTTGACCTCAGAAATATATTTCGCCATGACCTTCTTCAACTGGCTTCTGTGTGTCGGTGTCTTGTCTTTGATGGCTGCTGCCGGGGCCGCCGATTCGATGGTGCAGGTTCCAGATCCGGCGCTGCAAAAGTCCGTGGGCTTGGGGTTGAAGGCGAACGGTGAACGCCAGCGGAGCGCTGCGGCGTCTTGGAAGGTGTTCCATGGGTTTCAGTTCAAAGACCAGGCGGCGGAGAGCGGTATTACGTTTCGACAGGTGCCGGTGGATGATGGGGCGCGGGATTATAAGGCGGTTCATTATGATCACGGCACAGCCATCGCGGCGGCGGATGTGGATGGGGACGGCCGGCCGGATTTGTTCTTTGCGAATCAGCGGAGGGGAAACCAGCTGTGGCGCAATGTGGGCGGGGGGCGCTTTGAGGACATGACGGCGCAGGCCGGGGTGGCGATGGCGGGCAAGGTGAGCGTGGGGGCTTCGTTTGCGGACATCGATAACGACGGGCGACCGGACTTGCTGGTGACGACGGTGCGGCAAGGTCTGGCGCTCTTTCACAATGAAGGCGGGGGTCGGTTCCGCGACATCACGTCGGAGGCGGGGGTGTCGCCGAATAAGCCGGGGCACGGGTCGGGTTCGGTGTTCTTCGATTATGACCGGGATGGGAAGGTGGATCTCTTCGTCTGCAATGTCGGGGTGTACACGCGGAATGAGAAGGGGCGCGCCGGGGAATATGTGGGTCGTTCGGATGCGTTCCAGGGCTGGCAGTTTCCGGAGCGCAGTGAGGCGAGCCCGCTCTTCCACAATCGGGGTGGAGCCCGCTTTGAGAATGCTTCGCAGACGACGGGATTGATCCATCGGGGTTGGAGCGGCGATGCGACCTTTTGCGATCTGGATGGGGACGGATTTCCGGAACTGTACGTGCTGAGCATGTCGGGGGAGGACCGCTATTATGTGAACCGTCAGGGAAGCCGCTTCGAGGACCGGACGGCGGCGTTTTTTCCGAAGACGCCATGGGGTTCGATGGGCGTGAAGTTCTTCGACCACAATCGCGATGGGCTGATGGATTTGATCATCACCGACATGCACTCCGACATGACGACGGCGCAGATCAATGCGGGCGATACGAATCTGACGGTGGCCTTCGACAAGTCTAAGAGCGATGCGTGGTGCGCGGCGGAGTGGAAGCCGGAGTTGTTCCGTCGGGCCACCAATAGTGTGTTTGGTAATGCGTTCTTCCAGAACCAGGGTTCTGGTCACGCGTTTGCAGAAGTGTCTGCGACGGTGGGGACCGAAACTTACTGGCCGTGGGGCGTGACGGTGGCCGACTTCAATGCCGACGGTGACGAGGACGTGTTCGTGACGGCCGGCATGGGCTATCCGCTGCGCTATGTGGCCAATTCGCTGCTGCTCAACGAGGGGGGCAAGCGCTTCGTGGATGCGGAGTCGGTGCTGGGCTTGGAGCCGCGCCGGGGTGATCCGATGCTGCGGGAGGCCTTCGTGCTCGATACAGCGCTGCCCGAGGAGCGTCGCCATCCGCTGGCGAAGGGTCGCACTGGCAAAGTCCAGGTGATGGGAACGGCGAGTTCGCGCTCGTCGGTGGCTCTCGATGTGGACGGCGACGGGGACCTCGACTTGGTGACCAATGAGTGGAATGACGTGCCGCAGGTGCTCATCAGCGATCTCTCCCAACGCACGACGTTGCGATTCCTGCAGGTGCGGCTGGTGGGCACGGTGTCCAATCGCGACGGACTCGGCGCGACCGTTCGGGTCCATTGCGGTTCGCGGGTGCAGACGCGCTTCCATGATGGCAAGTCGGGATACCTCGCTCAGAGCAGTTTGCCGCTCTACTTCGGGCTGGGATCGGAGACGGCCGTGGATCGCATCGAGGTGGTTTGGCCGTCGGGGCGACGGCAGACTCACTCGGGTCCGATCTCGCTCAACGGGACGCTGGAACTGGTGGAGCCAAAGTGACCGGTGGTTTGGGAGAGACTGAGGCCGGGGTGGGAGATTTCGTCCGCGTCATGGGCCGATAACCGATGCCCGAATACTCGGCGGCCTGTGGCACGTAGTCGGCGTCGAAGCGGGGCTCAGGTCCTTCGAGCCGGTTCTGGCGGGGGTCGATGACTTTCTTGGCGTCGAACACCGGGCCCAAGATCGCGCAGTTCTCCACGCGGGCTCCGGCATTAATAGCCAGTTCGTAGCGGGCAAATCCGGCAAGCCCGCCCTCGGCTCGATTGGCGTGGAAGAGGTTGGCGATGTACACGCTGTCGCCGCCCATGTCGTCGACGCCATTGCGGTTGCCGGTGAAGGTGCAGTTTTGGATGAGCGCTAGGCTTTCCCAAAAAATGGTGATGGCTCCGTTGTTGGCGAAGGGCTTTTCGCCGGAGGCCTTGGCCACTAGGTCTTCACCGGTGTTGGAGATGTTTCCTACGAAGAGGCAGTTGAGGATCTTGGCGGAGCTGCCAGCCAGAAGATCGATGGCCGGCCCGGTGCCTTGGGCTCGGTTGTTGAGAAAACGGCAACTGGCGATGAGCACTGGGGTCTCACGGAATCCCTGTTGCTGCACGGAAATGCCCGCGCCGCACGGGCGCGTAAAATTGTCGTCGATCGTGAGCTCGACGAGCCGAGGGGACGAACGTCCGAAGACCTTCACGGCCCCGCCATCGGAGTAGAAGAAGTGGTTCTTCAACACGGTCCGGTTGGGTTCCAAGGTTTGGGTTCCCTCTTTGGTTAGGAATGCATGGGCTCCGGTCAGCCGGAATCCCCGGATGAGCGTGTTGGTCGAGACGCCGTCCCCAAAATAGACCACGTGGTTCACCACCGCCGGGTGCGATGGCTCGTGGGTGGTCGACAGGGCGGGATTGGCCGCTGTGAGCGTGACCTCTCCGAGAGCCACCAGTCGGATTCCGTCATGCCGTCGGTTGAAGCCGATGAGTGCCTGGCGTTTGGATTCTGGTCGGTACAAGCCCGCGTGCACCCAGACCGTTTTCTGAACCGTGTTGGTCGCTGCCTGATCCAGCGCCGCTTGGATCTGGTCGCCGGGCCGAACATGATAACCATCGGGCTCCAGCGTGATGCCACCCCAGGCCAGCGCCGCGGATGCGGCCCAAATCGCCAGGAATGGCAGGCATCGGGTCATGGTCTGCTAATCTCAACAGGCGGAGCCGCGGCGACAAGGCGATTTGCAACCAACAAGGGGAACCGAATGCCTCAAAACTTTTGACACCGTGTGGAATTGGCTTTGCCTGGGAACCGAATGCTCAGGTGTGCCCGGCAAGGGTGACCAGAATCAGTCTGGTTCCGGCGATGCTCTCGAACAGGCTTGGACGTCAGCAGTGCTTGGCGGCACTCTTGCGCCCACGATGTCCGAGTCTGTGCCAAAGCCTGTCACGGCCTCCACGCGCTTGGCCGCGGTGTGGGGCGCTCCCATCCGCCATTCTGCGTCGCCGGCCATGCACAATGCCGCACTGGCGGCGCTGGACTTGGATTGGCGGTACCTCGCCTGTGAAGTCGCACCCGAAGAATTGGCCGTCGCTCTCGAAGGCGCACGGGTGATGGGTTTCTGCGGCGTGAATCTCACGGTGCCCCACAAACGACTGGCTTTGGGCATGATGGATGATCTGGATGTCTCGGCCGAGGCGTGGGGAGCGGTGAACACCGTGGTTTTCGAGGCGGAGAATGCGGAAGGCGTTTGGACTCCGATCGGCCTTCTGAGGTCCTTCCCCGGTCCGGTGCGGCTGCGCGGATACAACACCGACGCCGACGCCATCCTCCGCTCCCTTCGCGAAGACCTGTTTATGGAACCCCGCGGAGCCCGCGTGTTGTTGCTCGGTGCCGGCGGTGCCGGTCGAGCGGCGGCGCTGCGGTTGGCCGATGAAGGGGTGGAGACCTTGTGGCTGCAGAACCGCACTGAATCGAAGGCGGCCGAGTTGGCTGCCGAGATCGCCGAGCGATTTCCGGCGGTCGATGTCCGCACAGGTCTGCCCGACTCCGACGTGGAGTTCATCCTCAATGCCACCTCGTCGGGCCTGAAGCCTGAAGACCCGCTGCCTCTGGATATTCAGGCCTATCCGTTGAGCCATGCCGATGCCGTGTACGACATGATCTATCGGCCTTCCGAGACCCCGTTGCTTCGGGCTGCTCAGGCCGCGGGTTGCCGCACGGCCAATGGACTCGGGATGTTGTTGTATCAAGGAGCCGCCGCCTTCGAGCTCTGGACTCAACGTCCAGCTCCGATCGAGGTGATGCGGGCTGCCTTGATCCACGAAGTTTACGGCACAGGAGAGTCACGATGAACTGGGAAGACGAACTCTACCGGCACCACGGTCCGCTGGGGTTGCCCTTTCACTTCTGGACACTCTTCATCGGCATCTTCGGTGCCATGACCGGCAGTTTCCTCAATGTGGTTATCCACCGGATGCCCCGCGAAGAGAGCATCGTCCATCCGCCGTCCCATTGCCCGACGTGCAACCACCGGATTCCGATGTGGCAAAACATGCCCATCTTATCATGGCTGATGTTGCGCGGTCGATGTGCGTCGTGCCGGACTGCTATTTCGCCGCGCTACATCGGTGTCGAGGCCCTGACCGGGGTGCTGTTTGTCGCGGCATGGTTGTACTACGGAGAATCGGCCCCGTGGGCGGCCGCTTCGGCGTCCATTTTGTTGGCGGGATTTGTCGCAGCCACCTTCATTGATTTCGAGCACTTCATCATCCCCGATCAAATCACTCTGGGAGGAGTGGGGGTGGGGTTCCTACTGTCGCTGGTGGCCCCTGAGTTGCATCAGGAGACAAGTATTTTGGCCGCACTCCGAAGCAGCGCTCTGGGCATCCTGGTCGGTGGAGGCGTTGTGTATTTGGTGCTTCGGTTGGGAAAGTTTCTTTTTGGCCGGGAACGCGTCGCCCTCGAACCGGGAAGCCGCGTGATTTTCCATGATGCGGGTATCCGGTTGCCGGACCGCGAAATTTCCTTCGAGGAAGTCTTCTATCGCGAGTCCGACACAGTGGTAATGGAAGGCCGGCATTTGGAGTTGGCCGACCGCTGCTATGTGTCGGGCGAAATGCGCCTCTCGCCCAAGGCCCTGCGTATTGGCGATGAGGTATTGGATCCGGAGTCCGAACCCTACCTCGCAGCCGAGGTCGAATCGCTGACGCTGCCGCGCGAAGCGATGGGTCTGGGCGACGTTAAATTCATGGCTGCTATCGGAGCGTTTCTCGGATGGAAGGCCACCCTCTTTAGCCTGATGTTCAGCTCGGTGCTCGGGGCGGTCGTCGGCCTCGGGTTGATTGCCCTGGGCCGTCAGCACTTGTCAGGACGGTTGCCTTACGGTCCGTATATTGCCGTCGCTGCCACGGGATGGGTTTTCGGTGGATCGGCCTTGTGGGAACGCCTCTTTGGCGTGCGCTGAAGTGGGCCCGGCCAGTCGCTCGGACCTAAATCCTTCCCGCCACCGCCCGGGCGACCGTTGCCGCCTTCGTTACCGTCGAAATGAGGCCGCGAAATCCGATGCGTCACCAGCCACGATTTTCTTCACGAAGCGCGATCCGGCGATGAGTTCCTGAAGTTTCAGCGCATAGGCCTCGGCATCGAGGGGCAGAGTCACCGTCTGGCTCGTCAGGCCTGAATACAGCATGGCATTGGCCAGCTCTACCGAGGCCAGTCCGTCGGGCCCGGGAGCGATGAGCGGTTTTCCATCGAGAATTGCCTCGGTGAAATTGGTCATGAGTTGGGCATGCGGTTGATCGGCGTTCTCGAACGGAATTTCCACGTTCCACGACTCCGGTTTGGCGAAGCCCGATTGCGACGTGCGGCTGAACTCGGTCATGTCGCTCAGATTGCGGATGAAGCGCAGTTTGCCGTCTTCCATTACGGCCCGGCCGCGGGTGCCGGTGATTTCGAGCCGGTTGGTTCCCGGTGACTCACCGGTGCTGGCCACGAACACGCCGGTGGCGCCTGAGGGATATTCGAGGTAGGCCGTGACGTTGTCCTCCACCTCGATGGAGTGATCGCGACCGAGGGTGACATGAGCGCGCAGCGACGAGGGCATCCCTAGCAGCCAGGCGAGGATGTCGAGGTTGTGGAGGCATTGATTGAGGAGCACACCGCCGCCCTCGCCGGCCCAGGTGGCCCGCCAGCCGCCGCTCGCGTAATACGCGTCGGTCCGGTACCAGTCGGTGTTGATCCAGTTCACCCGGACGATCCGTCCCAACTCGCCCGATTCGATGAGGTACCGCAGCTTCTGGTATCGGGGTTCCACGCGCAGTTGGAACATTCCGCCGAACACCGTCTTCGGGTTCCGCTCATGGGCGGCGATCAGCTTGAGGGCGTCGGCCTTGTGGGCAGAGATGGGCTTCTCGACCATGAGGTGCACACCGGCGTCGAGGGCGGCGATGCCCAAATCGGTGTGTTGGTAGTGTGGAGTAGCCACCAGGACGGCCTCCACCGTACCTGAGGCGATGAGCGCGCGCGCGTCGGTCCAGGGAGCCAGCGGACGGTAGGCCTCCATCTTGGCCGGAGTCGTCGAACACACCGCCACCAGTTCGCAGCGAGGCACCTTGCCAGCCAGCAAGTAGGTGGCGTGGTGGCGACCGATATTGCCGAGGCCGATCAGGCCAAGACGGAGGGATTTCATGGAGCTGGGTGACCGTGGTGGATTTGTTCGATGTGGGATCGCGCTGGCTTTAGTTGTTCTCGGGCAAACCCTCGGCATGCCCGAGGTTCTGGACGGGCCGGAAAATCGCCTGAACCTCCTCCAGCAGCTCCGTGTCGATGGGCTCTTCAATCCAGCGCGCCCAGTTGCGAATGTTCTCTGGGTTTGCGCTGCCCGCGATGGTGGTGGCGATGTCGGGATGCGCGCAGGAAAACTGCAGCGCCAGCTTGGCGATGTCAGATCCACGTTGGGCGCAGAGCGCGGCAGCGGCGCGGGCGGCGGCTTTCACAGTTTCTGGCTCCTTGAGCCAGGCGGGCAAGGGAGCGTTGGTGAGCAGGCGTGCGCTGAAAGGCCCGGCATTCATGGCACCGATCCCGCGGGCCTTCAGGGAGGGCACCGTCTCTTCGGCGAAGCGGGTGTTCTGGAGCGTGTATTGGTTGTAGCTGAGCACGCAGTCCACCGGAGCTTGATCGCCGATGACGCGGAAGATCTTCTGCGGATAGCCGCTGAAGCCCACGAAGCGAACCTTTCCGGCAGCCACAGCCTTGCGGAGGGCCGGCAGCGTCTCGTCCACGATTTGTTGCATGGGGACGAACTCGATGTCGTGGCAGAGCACGATGTCGAGGTGGTCGGTACCCAAGCGATGCAAGGACACGTCGATGGATTCGGCCACACGGCGCGCCGAGAAATCAAAGTGCTGGAGATCGTAGCGGCCCAGCTTGGTGCACAGCGTGTATTGCTCGCGAGGCACGCCCTTGAGCGCGACACCGAGCAACACCTCGCTCATGCCCCGCCCGTAAAAGGGCGAGGTGTCGATGAGGCTCAGTCCGCAGTCGAGGGCCACGCGCACGCTGCGCAGGGCCTCCTCAACGGTGACGTTGCGGAATTCCTGGCCCAGCGAACTGGCGCCAAATCCAAGGACTGGCAACGACAGTCCGGTGGTTCCGAGGGGTCGGGTTTGCATGGGGGTGATGGGAGTTTCAGACCGTCGAGATCCGAGAGTTACTCGTAGATATCACCGGCAGGCCGGGCCATCTTGCCCCATTTTTCCCATCCGGGAATCGGGTGTTCCTTGAGGATTTCCTCGACCATGTAGAAGTCCGAACGTTTCTCGGTTTTGGCCCGAACCTTGGCCACTTGCTCGGCGCTGACCGGCGGCAAGTTGTTGCCAAAGGACTGGCGGACATAACTGATCACGCCGGCCGCCTCTTCGTCGGTGATCATGCCGCCTAAGCCAAGCATCGGGGGCACGCCGTTCTTCGGGCCGAAGCGCTGGCCACCCAGCTCTAGCGGACCCCAAAGACCCTTGAGCACCACCTTGATGAGGCGCTCGTCTTCGGCCAGCCACGGATTGTTCGCCACGTTCAGCGGCGGGTAAATGCCGGCCACGCCTGCTCCATTGGATTGATGGCAGGTGGCGCAGTGGGCGTCGCGGTGGAAGACCTCCTTGCCGAGGGCGTACTGTTTCTTCTCAACGGCGTTCAGCGTGCGGGTCGGGCCATAGACGACTTGATCGGCCGAGGGCGGGGCCGCACCGATCTTGAAGTTCCCAGCCAAGTAAGCCTTGGCATTGGGATTGTCGGCGAAGGCGTTGGGTTCGGCCTTGGCCAGCGAGGCCACCGATTGCTTCAAGGTGTTCTCGAGGATTTGTCGGGTCACCGGGCTCATCCACTTGTCGAGCGGTTGGCGCAGGCCTTCCAGCACGATGCGGGCTCCTTGATCACCGGGCAGCCAGGATGCGCCTACGATGGCTTCGAGCCGGACGCGGCCGTGCGTATCGTTCACAGCTTGGCGGAACAAGTCCTGCGCCCCGGGGATTTGATGGGCCGTGTAGCGCAGCACGTGGGCCGCGGCCGCCCGGGCCTGATGAGAACGGGCATTGAGGGCGGCGCGCAGCAGGCTGGCGTCGGGCTTGTTCTGGGCCCAGGTGGCCCACAGGGCTTCGCACAAGTGGCGGTCGTAGAGGGGATCCTTGCGGTCGAGCTTTGTGGCCCAGGCCTTCACGGCCGGGAGGACTTGCGAGGCCGGACGACCGCGCAGTTCGCGACGCGTCCGGTAGCGGGTGCGGTACTCGGGCGACTTCAAGTTCTCGAGCAGCTCCGGCAGGCCGGCACCGGCCACCTTCGACGGCGTCACCAGCGGGCGCGACGGGTAGGTCACCCGGTAAATGCGGCCATGGTCGTGGTCACGCTTCGGATCGCGGGCGTTGTGCTGCATGTGCCCGATGAGGGCGTTGTGCCAGTCGAGGAAGTACAGCGAGCCATCTGGAGCGAACTCGAGGTCCACCGGGCGGAAGTTCGGATCGCTGGAGCTGATGAGGTCGCCGGCCAGGGAGCCGGTGAACCCGGATCCGTCTTCGCGCACCGCGCTGAAGTTCAGACCCAGGAACCCAATGCTGTTGCAGGTCATGAACTGACCTTGCCGGTCTTCAGGGAAATGCCGCGAGGAGACGAACTCCGAGCCCGAGGTGGGCCGAGACCGCTTGGGCACATACTCGCCCGCGCGTTGGATTTCCACGCCGTAGGGCATTTTGGCCGAGATGGGCAGAGCCCAGTAATTCTCGCCGCTGGAGGCGTCGGACAGCACGCACTGCTCCCAGTCGTCGAAGGCGATACCCCAAGGGTTGTTCACGTCGCTCTGGATAGTGCGCTCCAGCCGGAAATTCTTCGGATCGAAGCGCCAGGCCCCACCGTCGTTCACGCGCTGCGGGCCGTAGGGCGTCTCGACTTGGCTGTGCAGGAAGCGGCCTTCGAGCAGGTAGAAGGCCCCCGAGGCGTCGGCGCTGTAGGCCGAAATCGCGTGGTGGGTGTCATGCGTGTCGAAGCCGTGCATGAGGATCTCCAGCCGGTCCGACTTGTCGTCGTGGTTGGAGTCGACCAGCAGGCAGAGGTTGGGCTCCTGCGAAAGATAAACTCCCTCGGGGGCCAGTTCGAAGCCAATGGGCAGGTGAAGGTTTCGAGCGAAGATCGTCTGTTTGTCGGCCTTTCCGTCGTGATTGGTATCTTCGAGGATGATGAGCTTGTCATCAGGCCGGGCATCACCCGGTCGGTAATGCGGGTAGCTGGGCATCACCGCGACCCAGAGGCGTCCCTGGTTGTCGAAGGACATTTGCACCGGGTTCTTGAGATCAGGGAACTCCTTCTCGGAGGCGAAGAGCTCGACCTTGTAGCCGGGCATTACGGTCATCTTCTCGATGGCCTTCTCGCCATCGAGGTAGTCCACCGAGCGCTTGAAATTCGTGGGCACTTCCGGCAGGGAGCGGGTCTTAGAGTCGTCTGCGGCAAGATCCTTACGCTTGCCGGCGGCGATTCCATGAACGACCTGGTCGCGCAGGGTCATCATCTCGCGGGTCTTGAGGATTTCCTCCGGATAATTCTGCGGGCCGAAGGGATCGTAGCGCTGGCCGTGCGTGTGCACGCCGTTGACCAGATTGTAGTCGTTGTTCCAGAAGAAGTCCTTGTCGAGCACCGCCTTGTGGACGAGTTCGGGGTCGGCCTTCGAGGCCTTGGGCTGACGGCCAAAGGTGGCGTCGGCGAGCAGCACGGCCAGTTCCTGATAGCCCGACTCCGTGGGCGCGAACCCGTTGATGGTGAGCGGCGGCTGGGCCCACTTGGCGAGGCGAGCCTTTGTGGCCGAGAAGAGGTCCACGAAGGTGAGTCCGCGCCGCTTGGCCACCGAGGCCATGGCCTTGGAATACAGGGCCAGGTTGGCGTTCTCCTGCTTGCCGTCTGGCAAATCGCGTTGGGCCGACAGGTTTTCGAAGGCGATGGGCGAGACGAGCACCAATCGAGGCGAGGCCGCGCCATTGTAGGCCTTCGACAGCGTGTGCGTGACCCAAGCGTCGAGTTCGGCCTCGAAGTTACCGACCTTGTCCGGGCCGTCGAACGACTCGTTGTACCCGAAGAAGCCGATGACCGTGTCGGCCTGCAAATGCGTGAGCCATTGGTCGGGTGTGGGATAGAATCCACGGCCGAAATGCGAATTTAGGTCGGGATGGAATTTCTCCGCGCCGGGAAAGGCCCATTGCGAAACGCGGCCTGGGTGCGGGCGGAATCCCGCGGTGTCACCGGGCCGGCCCATGTTGCGTACGATGAGGTTCAGTTCGGGATAGCGCAGGTGCAGTTCGGTCTCCAGGCGGCTGAAGTACACGTCGCGCTCAGCCAGTCCGTTGCCGATGAAGACGATGCGTTCGCCGGCCGACGGTTTGGCCAGCGCCTGCGAACGGGCTGAGGTCGCGGTGACCGGCAAGGCGTTGGGCGCGTGGGCGCGCTTGTCGACGTCGGCACCATGGAGGTTTGCGGCGGCCAGCACGGCCGCGGCGAGCAAAGCCAGGGAGGGTTTCATTTTGGAAAAGAGGCTCGGGTGATCTTTAGAAAAACGGCGGAGAATTGTTCAGTCGAGGAAGAGCGGTCGGAGGTGCCGCGAAAACAAGTTCTCGGTCACATTGCGGGCCACGAACGACTCATGCGTTTGCAGCGCCTGCAAGTAGCGGTCGCCCTTCTTGGCCGCGATCTTGAAGCCCACGTGCAGCAACTGGCGCAGGCTGGGATTGAAGCCCGGGTGCTTCGGATCATGGCGCAGGGCTCCGGTGAATTGTGCGGAATTCCATCCGGCAACTTCAGCGGCCGCGGGGAGCCGGGATCGGTCGATGTCGATGACCGTGGCGTACGGAGCACACAGTTCGTCGATGTGCTCCAACGCGGCCCCGTACAAGTCTTTGGCCAACTCCAGCCCGTCACCGCCGGCCTCGGCCAGGCCAATGACTTCTTCGAGCCAGGTGGTGCCTGCGGTCTTCAGGTGCAAGCCAGCCCCGGTGCGGCGGATGGCTCGGGCGATGGGTCCGTAAATGGAGAACTTGTCGCTGCCCGAGTGGACGCTGAGCTTGAGCTCGGCTGGCAGGCCATAGCGTCGGATGGCTTCTGCGATAACGGCCAGGTCGTCGTTGAACTCCCGCTCGAACTGGGCCACATCACCGACATAATCTACGCCCTTGTTGAAACGGCCGGTGAATTTCGGCGCGATGGTTTGCACCGGCACGCCGGCCTCAGCCAGCGCTGCCAGGATGACCATCAAGGCCGGCGGGGTTTGCGGCGCGTCGGTTTCATCCATGGACACTTCGGTGATGAAGCGCCCCACGCCCTTGGTTTCTGCGATGTGCCTATAAAGCGTTCCGGCCTCCTGGGTGGCCTTGAGGAACTGGGCGGTGATGTGCTGGATGTCCTCGCGAGTCGTGATGAGCGGTTCGGCGATACCCGGTACCCCTTGGGTTCCGATCAACTCCGGGTGCCGTTGCAAGAAGGCTTCGACCGCTTCGGGGGCGGCCGGTTGACCAATGAAATCGGCCACATCGATGGTGTAGAAATCGCAGTGCGGCAAGAAGCGCCCCACCGTTTCCAAGCGGATATGATCGGCATCGAGAAAGTGCGGAGCCTTCCAGCCGAGGGCCTTCACGGCAGCATCGGCGGCAGCACGGGTGGCCGAAGGCTCGGAACCGATGATCGAGTGTTCCCGGTTGGACTTGTTCCAGACCGGAATGATTTCGACACCCTGTTCTAAGGCGAGTTGGCAGGCGCGCAGTTGGGCTTGCGCTTGGTGGGCAAATCGGTCGCCGATGCCGATAGAAAATCGGCCGAGGATAAGGGGTTGGCTCATGGACTCTCCCGGAGGCTAACCGCGTGGCCCAGCTGGAGGCCAACCTTTCTCAGGCCACACTCCGTACGACTTTCTCGATGATTTGGAGTCCTTCCTCGGCCAGGGCTCGCGACAAGTTGAGCGCCGGTAACAATCGCACAATCTGGGTGCCACTGGGGATGGTAAGCACGCCAGCTTCGTGCAGCCGGTTGACCATTTGGAGGCTCGACACCGTTTCTTCCCGTTTGAAGCCGGGGATCTGGTCGAAGGGCTGCAATTCGATGCCCAGCATGAAGCCCAGTCCGCGGGCTCCCCGGACGACGCCCGGATACCGCTCGGCCAACCGGGAAATTTCGGCATGCAAGAAATCGCCGGTAGCCCGGACGTTGTTGGCCAGCTTTTCCCGTTCGATCACGTCGAGGATGCGCAGCGCCACCGCGCACCCCAGCGGATTGCCGCCGAAAGTGGTGCCATGGGTGCCGGGTCCGAGGATTTGCCCGAGTGCTACCCCATGGGCGTCGTCGCGCAACCAGAAGGCCCCGATGGGGAAGCCTCCGCCCAGCGACTTGGCCATGGAGATGCCGTCCGGAATGAACGATTCGCCCCCGGCGACCCCCTCAAGGATCCGTTGAAAACTCTGGAACCGACCGGCGCGGAAATGTCCGCATTGCACCGCATCGACGAGCAGCAGGAGGCGCTTTTCGTCGCAGAGCTTGCGCAGGCCCAACAGGTATTCGGCCGACGCCGGGGTGATACCGCCTTCGCCCTGAATGCCCTCGATGAGAATGGCTGCCGTCGCGGGCGAAATGGCTTCGCGCGCCGCCTCCAGGTCGTTGAACGGGATGTGTCGGAATCCTTCCACCATGGGCTCGAAGCCCTTCTTCACCTTCTCCTGACCGGTGGCCGAGATACCGCCCAGCGTGCGTCCGTGGAAGGAGTTGACCGCTGTGAGAATTTCGAAGCGGCCTTCGTCGTGACCGAATTTCCGGACCGTTTTGTAGAGGCCCTCGTTGGCCTCGGCCCCGGAGTTGCAGAAAAACACTTTGCCCGGTGCCAAGTGACCCACCAGGCGTTGCGCCAATCGGCCTTGGGGCTCCTGGTAGTAGAGGTTAGACACGTGGACCAGCCGTCGCGATTGCTCGACCAGTGCCTCGGTGATTTCGGGATGGGCGTGACCCAGTGAGCACACGGCGATGCCGCCGCCTAAATCGAGGTAGCGCTTGCCGGAGACATCCCAAACATGGCTGCCGGCACCGTGGCTCAAGGCCAGGTTGTATCGACCGTAGCTCGGCACCACGAAGCGTTGGAACAGCTCGTGGATTTCCTGTTGCTGATTCTTCAGGATCGGCGGAGGCGTCGGCAGGATCACCCGGTCATTCATCGTGTGGCGCGATATGCGGTCGCAATCTTTCCAAACGCAAAGAAAAACCGACGGCTCCAGGCGCAGACCGTGATCCCGCCCCACAGAATCCTTGCTCGGGGTCGTGCGTCGTGGTCTTTGGAGTCATGGAACGTGACACCCTCTTTCTCCTGAAGCATTGCTTTGTAGATGGTCCCGGGACGGCCTTTTATTGCCCGGAATGTTCCGAGGTCAATGGGTTGCTCCATTACCATCCGGAACTGCGGCATGCTGTCGATGTTCGCTACGTCGATTTCCAGCGTCCGCGTCCCGAGATCATCGCCCGACTTGGCGAGGCCAACCAGTCTTGCCCGGTGCTAGTGCTGGCGGCCGGCTCGCCGGGCGACGGGCCCGAAGTGAAACGCGCCGAGGGACAGGGCACCCGATTTGTCAGCGGATCCCGCGACATTGGTAACCACTGGGCCAACCGCTTCGGCACGTCGCGTCCCCACTGAATCCCGCGACGATTGGATTGCCATGACGACGCATTTACAAGGTGGCCATCGAGTTCTGGTGTCGCTCCTCCTGGCCTTCACTTGCTTCCGCCTCATGTCTCAGACGCCGCTGAATCCACCGCCCACTCCCACCGCCTCGATTCCCGCGGCCGAAGCTTGGCTGGCGGGCGCGGCGCTGGCACCGGAATTCCGGGTGCCGGCCACCCGCGAGGCGTGGAACACCCGTCGGGCCGAGATCCGAACCACGCTCGAGGGTCTGCTGGGGCACCTGCCGCCGCGGCCCACGCGGCCGGTGGTCACGACGCTGCTGAGCGAAGACCGTGGCGAGTACCGCTTCGAGAAGTTCACCTTCGACAACGGAGCCGGCGCGACCGTGGCGGGATACGTATTTCTTCCGCCGCAGGCCAAAGTCCGGGGACCGTGGCCGGCGGTGCTCTACTGCCACTGGCATGGAGGCCAGTACGATATTGGCAAGGATGAGATGTTGCGGACCAATGCCGTGCCCGTGGCGGCCGGTCCAGCTTTGGCGCGGTTGGGTTACGTGGTCTTGGGCGTTGATGCCTATTGCTTTGGCGAGCGCAACGGTCAGGGCCCGGGCGGCCCGGCCGAAAAAGGCTCCGCCGGAGAGATGACAGCGTCCAAATTCCAGCTGTGGGCCGGGCGCACTCTTTGGGGGATGATGTTGCGCGACGACCGGATGGCCCTCGATTACCTCGTTTCTCGGCCTGAAGTGGATACTCAGCGCATCGGTGTCACCGGCATTAGCATGGGAGCCACGCGCACCTGGTGGCTCATGGCCTTGGACGAGCGGCTCCGCACCGGGGTGGCCGTGGCGTGCATGACGCGCTACACCGACCTTATCGGCGAAGGCGGCCTCAAGGCGCACGGCATTTACTACTTCGTTCCGGGCTTGCTCCGGCACTTCGATACGGAGGCCGTGATGGCTCTGGCCGCGCCCCGACCCCTGCTGTTCATGACCGGTGGAAAGGATTCGGGCTCCCCTGCGTCCGGCATCGCCCGCTTGGAGCCACCGATTCGCGAGGCCTACCGGCTTTACGGTGCCGACTCCTCCTTCGAAAGCCGCCTCTATCCCGACCTCGGCCACGTGTACACGCCCGAAATGTGGGACCGCACCCAAGCCTGGCTGGGCCGGCACCTCGGGAAATAGGGGGCCGTCAATGGTTCTGGAGGGCGGTCCTCTCGGAGTCGTTCCGGCTAAGCATTCCCCAGGCACCTCCGAGATAGGGGTAGGGATGGCCGTTGTCGGCCACCCCTCCCTCCGAACCGGACGGGCGGATTTCCCGCATCCGGCTCTCCAGTCGGTGAGTCACCCGCTTGTGGCGGGACTGGTGCGTTTGGCTAGGGCTAAGGCGTATAGAGAGATTAGC
>CAMDDW010000003.1:0-112425 GCA_945893185.1 Akkermansia muciniphila
CACGAAGAGGTCATATACAATCGTGTACTGGTTCACCTTGCTGCCGCCGCCATTGGGGTTAATGCGGTGGGTCATGATGTAACCGATCTTGTTGGACAAATCGCCCGGAACCTTCATCACGCGCGCATCGCCGCCCGGCAGAGCCGGTATGCCGAGCTCGCTGGCCAAACCGAATGCGGTCCCGGTCTTGGTGAGGCCTTCAGCCCCGTCGAAGTAATTCAACGGCGCACCGATGGAGGCACTGAGATCACCGAACTCGAAGTCCCACTGACCGGTCACCGTGCTGGACGGAATGCTGGCTGGGATACCGGCGGCCGAAGGGCCACCGAGTGCGAAACACTCAGCATCGCTCAGCTTACCCGCGCGAACCTGGATGGAATTGACGAACATCTCACGGCGCTCGTCTTGGTCACCGTCACCGAAAAGCACGGCCGTCACCTGGAGGGCGCGGCGCGGTGCATCGAGGCCTTGGTTGGCGGTCCAGTCATCTTGCTTGATGCCGTCCACGTACTTGGTAACTACCGGCGGATTGGCCGCCATGTCGTAGGCCGCAACAACGCGATGCCAGGCACCCGCCGTAAAGGTACCGCGGCCATTGTAGCCGCTGCCACCCTGGCCGAAGTTGTTGCCCTGCCAGAACAAGTCGCCGTCGTCGGTATTGGCCGTCGAGCTGGTTTGCAGCAGCGAGGCCGCACCCGGTCCGGCGGTTCCCACGAAGAGATCATACACGATCGTGTACTGGTTGACCCGGGTGCCGCCGCCGTTGGGGGCGATGCCGTGGGTCATCACGTAACCAATCTTGTTGGAGAGGTCACCAGGGACCTTCATGACGCGCGCATCGCCGCCCGGCAGAGCCGGCAGACCGAGTTCGCTCGCCAAACCGAACTTGGTCCCGCCGGCGCTCAGACCGTTGGCTCCGTCGAGGTATTCCAGGGCCTTGCCGGTGGTCGCACTCAGGTCACCTTTGTTAAAGTCCCACTGGCCGGCGACACGGGTGGTAGCACCGCCGGTCGTGACAATGCCGAAGGACCAGTTGTTGGTTCGGGTCGTCGAGGCGGAGTCCGTGAACCGGAGGCTCACCAGATTGTTGGCCGAGGTGCGGGAGGCATTCGGGTCATACTGCAACTCGATGCGGCTGCCGGTTTTGACCAGCTTCTGCGGGGTCACCGCAGCACCATTGAAGTCGAGCTTCACACCCGAGGTGGCCACCGCAGTGGTGCCATCCTGAATCAGAGCCGTCACCGGAGCGGTGGCCTGCAAACCGTCGGAGCCAGGGCCCGGGGTGGCTTCGGCCACATAGGGGCCGGAGGAGGACGCAGCCGTCGAACCGGTGTAGGAGGAAATGGCGCGGGTGTCGGCCGGATCATTGACCAGGATGCGCTCGCCAGCTTCGTTGACCGTGTACCACTGGAGGTTCGCACCGAGACCGGTCTGCCAGTAGATCATGCGGAACGGATACACGCCGGCCACCGGGGCATTCACCGCAAACTGATTCTCATTGCGCTGTTTGCTCTGGAACGCGCGAGAATTCCGCTCGAACTCTCCCACCTTGGTCGCGAAGAAATCGCGCGGGTTGGTGCCGACGAACACGGAGTAGGAATCGTCGTTGTTCACGTCGGTGCGATCCGAACCCACGCTGACGCCGAAGGTGGTCACACCGGCCGGCAGCTTCAGGAAGCCGACGACTTCCACAGCGAAGTTGTCGGTGTGCGAACCATTGCCCGGGACGCCGGGGAACACGCTGGGAGCAAATGAGG
The DNA here is from genome assembly GCA_945893185.1 of Akkermansia muciniphila. Taxonomy (GTDB): domain Bacteria; phylum Verrucomicrobiota; class Verrucomicrobiia; order Limisphaerales; family UBA9464; genus SXXZ01. Next base: position 1,758 of record CAMDDW010000003.1, read on the forward strand.
TGATGAGGGTGCCCTCGATGTCAGTGATATCGACCGGGGAACCGTCCAACTCGAAATTGACGGTGTCTACCAAGTAGGCGCCGGCGGGTGAGGTCAGAGTTCCAGGAATAGCCTCATTGGGCACAGCCACGCCGGCGGCATCCACGAGGGTTCCATTGATTTGGCGCAGGGCACGGACGCCGTTGTTGGCGAGCGCAGGCTCGGCAGGCCCCTGGAGGGCACGAATGATAAAACCCCGCTCGGTCGATCCCGAAACGGGAAGTTGAGCCGATGAGGGGAGGTTATTAGTGGTTATTCCGGCTTGGGCAGACTGCAGGGCTGCCAAGGCCGCAAAAACCCAAAGGTTTCTGGGTAGGTTCATAGTTCAGCGATATCGTCAAAACCTGACCACATAGGTTTTGGAACCTCTGCAGCAGGTTTGAGGACTTCACTGGAAATTTACCTAACTGACAACCGTTTCCCCATCGACCCGCGATGGATTTTTACTATGAACCGAGGCGTTTCGATGAGGGGGCCTCCTTCCAAAGCACCGCTCAGGTCATCAACTCGCGAATTACTCGACTTTCTTCGACACCGGTGAGGCGCTGGTCGAGACCTTGGTGTCGGTAAGTGAAGCGGCGGTGGTCGCGACCCAAGAGGTGCAGGACCGTTGCGTGGAAATCCCGAATATGTACCGGGTTCTCGACGATGTTGTAGGAGAACTCGTCGGTGGTTCCATACACCGTACCGCCCTTGGATCCGCCGCCGGCCATCCACATGGAGAAACATCGCGGATGGTGATCCCGGCCGTAGTTCTCCTTCGAAACACCGCCCTGGCTATAGATGGTGCGACCAAATTCACCGCCCCAAATGATCAGCGTGTCATCGAACAAGCCACGCTGCTTGAGGTCGGTGATCAGCCCGTAGCAGGCCTGGTCGATGTCCTTGCACTGCGACGGCATGCGACCTGCCGTATTGGCATGGTGATCCCAGTTATTGAGGTACACCTGCACGAAACGCACGCCCCGTTCGACGAGCCGGCGCGCCAAGAGCGCAGTGTAGGCAAAGGAACCCGGTTTGCGGGCCTGATCTCCGTAGAGCTGATAAGTGGAGTCCGGCTCTTGGGCCACCGCCGTCAACTCCGGCACGCTGGACTGCATGCGGAAGGCCATTTCGAACTGCTGAATACGCGTGTGCGTCTCGGGATCGCCCACCTCGCGATGGGTGATTTCGTTGAGGCGACGGAGGCCATCGAGTTGCGAACGGCGAAGCGTGTCGGGGATGCCTGGCGGGTTGTTGATGAAAAGGATGGGGTCGCCAGCGCTGCGGAAGGACACCCCGGAATGTTCACCAGACAAGTAGCCACTGGACCACAATCGCGCAGAAATCGCCTGAATTTGCTCCTTGTTGGTGGGCTCAGCCACCAGCACCACGAAGGCGGGAAGGTTTTCGTTGAGGCTCCCCAGGCCATAACTCACCCAGGAGCCGATGCACGGACGTCCCGACACCTGATTGCCCGTTTGCATGGCGCAAATGGCTGGCTCGTGGTTGATGGCCTCGGTGTGCATGGAACGAATGAGGCACAAGTCATCGGCCACCTTGCTAGTCCAGGGCAGCATCTCGGTGTTCATCCAGAGGCCGTTGGAGCCCACCTGGCTGAAGCGAAACTTCGACGGCGCGATGGGGAATCGGGACTGCCCCGAGGTCATCGTGGTGAGCCGCTGACCATTGCGCACCGACTCGGGCAAGTCCTTGTCGTACCACTCTTGCATCTTGGGCTTGTAGTCCCAGAGATCCATCTGGGACGGGCCGCCGACCATGTGCAGGTAAATGATGTGCTTGGCCTTGGCCGGAAAATGCGACGTCCGGAGATCAGCTCCCGCACCCGCTTCGGCCAAACCACGGCCGGCCGCCCCACCGAGCAATGAGGCCAACGCCGCATGGCCCATGAGATTCTTGCCGCGGCCGAGGAAGTGTCGGCGGTTCTCGAGCGCTCGGAATTCCTGGAAGAGATTCATCGTTAAAAAGGCTCTGAGGGTTACTTGTTGAGGACGGCGTCGAGGTTCAGGAGCTGATTGGCCACCAAGGTTGTGGCCGCCAAGAGTGGTTCTCCGGCCGAGAGATCCGGCTTGGAGTCGCCCACGTGCACGAGACGACCGGCGTCTTCAGGATGCTGGCGGTAGAATGCCAGCGCCTGAGTGTAGCCCTCACGGACTACGACAGCCTCGGAGGCATCGAGCGGACGGGACAGAAGCCGTCGAGCCAGGAAATCGACGACTCGGTCGGGTTGGTCGTTCCCGGAATCGCGCAAGGCCCCCGAGGCCAAAACACGGGCCGCCTCGACAAACTGCGGATCGTTGAGCGTGGCCAGTGCTTGCAGGGGTGTATTGGTGCGCTCACGGCGGACGCTGCACGACTCGCGGCTCGGAGCGTTGAAGAGATCCATCAAGGCCGGCGGAGACGCGCGTTTCCAGAACGTGTAGAGCGAGCGCCGATACAGGCTCTCACCCGCGTCCGGCACATACCGCTTGGTGTTGCTCTCGGGCATGGCCACGGCCTCCCAAACACCCTCGGGCTGGTAGGGTTTCACGCTGGCACCACCCACCTTGTGGACGAGCAGACCGCCGGCGGCCAAGGCATAGTCGCGAACCATCTCCGCATCCATGCGGAAGCGCGGACCCCGGCTCAGCAACCGGTTGGCCGGATCCTTCTCCAGGGCGTCTTTCGTGGCCGTGGCCGATTGGCGGTAGGCGGCTGACAGGACCATTTGGCGGAAGAAACGCTTCACGTCCCAGTCGTGCTCCATGAAGTCCACGGCCAACCAGTCGAGGAGGGCCTGATTGGAAGGCAAGTCACCCATGATGCCCAAGTCTTCGGACGTGCGGACGAGGCCGGCCCCGAAGACTTCGGACCAAAACCGATTGACCGTGACCCTCGCGGGCAGCGGATTTTCGGGCGACACCAGCCACTGGGCCAAGCCTAGGCGATTGGTTGGCGCTCCGGCGGGCAAGGGGTTGAGGGCCTTGAAGACCGCCCCGCCCACCGCATCGCGCTTCTGGTCGTATTGCCCGCGATTGAGCACATAGGCCATGGGCATGGTGTCGGCCTTCTCGCGCTGAATGTGGGTCACCGGATAACGGCCGCGAATTTCGGAGCGCTCCTTCTCGAGGGCCGCGATCGCAGACTGGGCCTGATGGAGCGGCTGGAACTCCGCCTGAAAACCCGACAACAAACCGGCGCGCTCTTCCTTAGGCCAGTCCGCCGTGGGCTTGGCGAGGAGAGTGCGAAAGACCTCGGGCGCCGCCCAGGTGCGAGCCTCGGGCGCGTTCAGGGCGCGGGTGTAAATCCGCAAATCCTGCACCGAAGTGCCGGCGAGCACGTCGGACTCGTGGCGCTGACCCAATTTCAACGGCACACCCGTGCGAATCGTGCCCGTGACAGTGGACGGGCCCGGCTCAAGGTCGGCGGCCACGCCATCGACGTACAAGCGCACGCCGTCGGCACGGCCGGACCCATCGCTAGTAAGCAACAGGTGCTGCCACTGGCCCTTCTTGGCCAACGCCTTGCGAGTGCGCACCTTGAGGGCGTTCTCGGGCCAGCGGTTCACCCAGTGGGAGCCGAAGGAACCGTTCTCGTACCACAAATCCCAACCGCGGTGGGCCTGAGTGTTGTCCATGCGGGCCAGCAGTGATCCGGTGGCCGGGGGCTTTTCAGGCACGAAGAACCAACCGCCGAGCGAGAACGACTTGCCCAACTCGAAATCGCCCGCGTCGGCAAAGGCCATGGTCTTGCCGGAGTCGGTGACCAGGGAGGCTCCGAGGGGACCGCCGGGTTTCCACGCCGGCTGGCCCGTGGCCGGAATGGCCTTCGGTCCAGAGGGCACAGTGACAGACACGACGGTGCCCGAGCCCTCGTTCAATAGGGCCTTGAACGCCAGGTCTCGACCCAAGGCGGCCTCGAGTTCCGGGAACTTCAACCCACTGGCCCAACGATCGAAGGCGCCTTCCGCGTCCTTCTTGCGGGTCTCGACAGTCTTCTTGGCGGCCTCAAGAGCCCCAGGCAAAGCATCCCACCGGGCGCGCTCTTTGGCGTCGGTCACGACGACGATGCTGGGATTAGAATCCTTTACGTTGCCATCGAACCCACCTTGCTGGGTGTTCCGGAAGAAGGCTGCCATGGAATAGAAATCCTTCTGGCTGACTGGATCGAACTTGTGGTCGTGGCAGGCCGCGCAGTTGGCGGTGAGCCCGAGCCACACCCACGAGGTGGTGGTGACCCGATCGTTGGCGTAGTTGGCGAGGTTCTCCTCTTCGATGGTTCCGCCCTCGTTGGTGGTCATGTTGCACCGGTGGAAGCCGGTGGCGATTTGCTGGTCTTCGCTGGCTCCGGGCAGGAGGTCTCCGGCGATTTGCTCCACGGTGAAACGGTCGAAGGGCATGTTGCGATTGAAGGCCCCGATGACCCAGTCGCGGTAGGGCCACATCTCGCGGTAGTTGTCGAAGTGCAGGCCGTGCGTGTCGGCGTAGCGGGCCGCGTCGAGCCAATAGCGGGCGCGGTGCTCACCCCACTGCGGCGTGTCCATGAGGCGGTCGACCCAGCGCTCGTAGGCGTCGGAGCGCGAGTCGCGGACAAACTCCTCGACCCATTCGGGCCGCGGCGGCAAGCCGGTGAGATCGAGGGCAGAGCGGCGCGCCAAGCTTCGGCGGTCGGCCTCGGGATTGGGTTTAAGCCCCTTGGCTTCGAGTCCGGCCAAAATGAACGCATCCAACCCACCACGCGCCCAGCCAGTGTCTTTCACCGGAGGCAGCGGGGCCTTTTCGGGCTTCAGGAACGACCAGTGAGGCTGCCACTGAGCGCCCTCGAGGATCCACCGCTTCACGACCTCCTTCTGGGCCGCAGTGAGGTCTTTGTGGGCCTCGGGCGGAGGCATAACCTCGTCAATATCGGTGGAGACCAGGCGCTGCCAGAGCGGACTCTTGCCGAGGTCACCGGCCACCACGGCCGGTCCGCGCTTCGGGGTGGCGGCGAAGAAACCCTCCTTCGTGTCGAGCCTCAGGCCGGCCTTGCGGGTGCCGGGATCCGGGCCGTGGCAGTGGAAGCACGCATCTGACAAGATGGGCCGGATGTCGCGGTTGAAGCCCACCGGTTCGGCGGCACGGGCGGAGGCACCAAGGAGGCCTCCGGAAAGGAGCGCGGCGAGAATCCAGGCCGAGGCCGAGACCGACCCGAAGACGACACGCACGGCGGTGTGGGATGGCTTCATGAGAACTTGCGAACAGGTTAGGCAAACCGACGATCCCGCGCTAGACGCCATTCAACCGCCATTCAACCAAGAACAAGTCCTCCATGGCCACCCCCAGTGCAAGATCGGTGGAGTGCGAAGCGTGGCCCTGTCCTCGGTCCCCCCGCCGCCGTCTCGATCACCATGGTCCTGCGCATTGAACTCCGTGCGCGGCAGGGATAGTCTCGGTCCATGCCGTCTCTTTTCCGCCGGCTGGGTATGACGAGCCATTGCTCGCCGCTCCGACGACGCCTCAAGGCATCGGGGCTCGAGGACGCCGAGTCGCTCATGCGATTGGCGGTCCAACGAGGCTGCCGCTATTACCGCGACACCGTGACGGGAACCGTAGTGGACCCAGGAACGGACAGGGTGCCCAACGAGGAACTCGCGATTGGATTGCTCCATGGCAGCTGGGAATGGTCACCGGCAGCACTGCGGATGGGAGCCGCCATGCTCGGCGCCCGAGACAATGACCCGAGTAAACTCCTTCGATTGGCCCGAATGGAACGTGCTGAAACCCTCGTTCGTGAACTGGCCAAGATCGGCCGTAGTATCGAACCGAACCACCCATTGTGGTCGTACCTGCTGCAAGAACTTCCCGATCGTGGCCCGATCCCTGGCGGAATACTGCCACATCCGACCCGGTTCATGGCCGTGACTGGAATCACCCGCGAAGGTCGAGGGATCCGCAGCCAATGGATCCGCCCGGAGGTCGTCCGTGGATAATGCGACTCGGATCCTTTGTTGCCTGGATTTGTGGATGACCGGCGAGGCGCCGAGCAGCAGATGGAAGCCAAGTTACGCAACCGGCTGCGCCTGCAAGTGACCTCATGCTGGACTTGCGAAAACGATGCAGATCCAAACTTCGGGTTGCTGGTGACCATTCGATGGAAGACCCACCGGATCTAGCCACACGGGAAGGCAAGATCAGGTGTGGCGCCGGGGGGGAATGGATTCCGGAGTGTCCTCTTGATTCACGAACGGTTTTCCGTACGTTCTTTAATCATGTTGAGTCTGTCGGCTACCGAAGCACGGGCTTCCCTGTATTCGCTCATGGATCAGGCGGCCGCGTCGCATGAGCCCATCCAAATCACTGGAAAACGAACGAACGCGATTCTGATGTCTGAAGAAGACTGGAGCGCGATCCAGGAGACATTGTTCCTGCTCTCGATCCCCGGCATGAGGGACTCCATACGAGCGGGCATGGAGACGACGGTCGGCCGATGCGCCACCCGCCTGCCATGGTAGTCTGGCAATTGGTCTACACCAAACAGGCCCAGAAAGACGCCAAGAAGCTGTCCGCCAGTGGCCTCAAGTCCCAGGCGATCCAACTCTTGGAGATCCTCGCCGAGGACCCTTTCCGCAATCCTCCGCCGTTTGAAAAACTGGTGGGGGATCTGGCCGGCGCGTACTCCCGGCGGATCAACATCCAACACCGAGTGGTGTATCAGGTGTTCCCCGTCATCAAAACGGTGAAGATCCTCCGACTGTGGACTCACTACGAATGAGTGGGCAGGCCTTGCGGAAGCCAGAGCCCTACTCATGGAACTCATGGACCTGAAAGTGAGTCCTGTGCGGGCAGCGCAGGCTGTGGTTTAGGGCTTCGGCGGGAAAGTCGCGGGATCGAAGGGCGGATGCGCCGGATCGTGGATGGGGCGGCCGGCGGCGTCGATGAGCGTCGGGGTCACGAGGACGAACAGTCGGCTCACCTGGTCTTGAGTCTCCTCCTTACGGAAGAACCGGCCAACGAGCGGCAGATCTCCTAGGTAGGGCACCTTGTCGACGAAGTGCACCCGGTTGGTGAGCGCTCCCACATCGATGAGCACACTCTGCCCATCCCAGATCCAGCTCCGCTCCCTGACCCAGACGAGGTTGGTTTGGACCAAGGGTCCGGAGGCTCCGTTCGAATCGGGCCCACCTCCATGAACTTGAACCATGGACGCGAAGACGGACAGCTCGATGGCCGGGTTCGAAACGGCAGGAATGACCTGAAGGGTTGGGCCCGCGTTCTTGCCGTCGATCACTTTGACATCCGACACCGAGATCTCAGCCCCACGGTTCGACAAAGTCGTCATACGCGGCGCGGTTAGGAAATCGATCCCATCGCGTTCCTCGAAGACCTTAATCAAACCACGGGTCGCTGCCGCCGTGAGCCGTACGGAACTACGGTTCGTGGAAAGCACGCCAACCAACTCCGGAGGCAGGGAGCCGTGGATCTCGACGAATCGCCCTTGGATATCAACTTGCAAAGGCGCATCGATGGCTGGGACGACGGAACCGCCGGTGGCCCGCGGGCTGTCCGGCGCGGCCGGCTCAACCTTGGAGGCGGAGTTTAATTCCGCGGCGGCGGCCGGGATGGGTTTCAAACTCGCCGTCGAACCACCCGCCGGGAGCGTTTTCGGATCGGTCGGTGCCTTCGCTACCGGCGTGGGCGGAGCTGGGGTCTCGACTCGGGCGAAGCCCATCGGCAGGAACAGCGCGCCGGCCACGAGCACCGTCACACAGCCCACCCATCCCAATTTGGCACTGCGGGGTAATGGACGTTCCAACAACCGTCGAACTCGCGCCTCAAGCCGGCTGCCGGATTCAAGGACTCCGAGGAAGGCCATGGGCATCCGTGGGGGAACTGCGCAGTAGCGGGCCACGGCGACCAGCGTGGCCGGGTAGTCGTCGGCACCCGGCTCGAGCATCACCGCCTCATCGACCGCGGCCTCGCGCAAGGACCGGATGCGGGCGTTGGCAAACCACACCAGCGGATTCCACCACCACGCGATCTGAACGCAAACTTGGAGCAAGTTCCAGGCGAGGTCCCACCGCTGCAAATGGATGAGTTCATGCCGAAGTACCTGCCGGAGCGACTCGGCTTCGATCTGCTCGCTGAGCCCCCGGGGCAGCAAGATCACCGGCCGGAACAGCCCGCACAGCGCCGGCCCCTGCGCCGTATCGGTGAGGCACAGCCGCGGGAGCTTCGACCGCAGCCCCAGCCCGGCCGCGGTCTCGGCCAGCAATGCCTGCAAGGCCTCCGGCGCCTCGTCCGAATCCCGAACCTGTCGGGCTACCTCCCGGCTCCGCACCAGCACCCAGATTGCCCAGGCACCGCAACCGACGACCCAAACCAGCAGAAGCCCGCCGGCCAATTGGAGCTTCGGGTGTGCGGCCGTCGCGGTCTTCAGTCCGACCGGCCCGACAACTCGCGAAATCTCAGAGACCACGGTCACTGAGCCCGCCGCAACCCGGGGCACTCGCACCGCGGGAGTCAACAACCACGGCGCTGCCCAATAGGCGATGGCCGTGGGCGACAGCAGGTCGACGGGCAGCAGTAGCTTAATCACTACCAACATCCACAGCCCATGCCGCAAGGCCGCCCGAGCCCGGTCGCGAATGAGCCAATCTAGCCCGGACAGAACGCCCACCAGGAGAGCTAACTGTACAGACATGCTCACAGCCACCGCGGTGGCGGACGCCCCGGCGTCGTTGAACCAGGAAACGAATGAAGAAGCAGACCAGTCGTTCATGAGAGAGAGTTAGGAGTTTAAAGAATGGAAAGACCGGCAGCATTAAGCCAGAGCGGGACCCGAGAACGTCCGCTCAGTGAGCCCAATCCGGTGCGCGGTATCACGGCTTAGGAGTGGGCGACGGAGTTTTGGAATTTTTCGCTCGGGCGGTTTTGCGGCGGGCCGCGATGAGGGCCTCGAGCTGATCCAGTTGGCCCGAGTCGAGGCGCTCGGATTCGAGCAGGCACTGCACCATGGGTGTGAGAGCTCCATCGAAGGCGTTCTTCAGTGCATAGCGCAGTTCGCCCAGTTGGGCCTGTTGCCGCGAGACTGCCGAGCGGTAAAGGGTGAGGTTACGCAGCTTCTCGGAGGTCAGCAGACCTTTGGCCGCCATGCGCTCCATCAGCGTGCGGACCGTGGAGACCGACCAGTCGCGCTGCCCGGCCAAGTGCTCCTGCACGGTCGGTGCCGGACACGGCTCGAGACTCCAAACCGCCTTGATGACGGCCCATTCGGACTCCGTAAGTTCAGGCAGAGAGGCGTTGGTGATCATGTAAGTCACCGTATCGCTACAAATGTAGCGATGTCAATTGTATTGTCGTTTTTAAACGACACGATGGATTATAGGGCCCCAGGTAGGTCCCCGGAACGGCCTAAACCCACCGAATCCGATCGAGTCCTACACATGTCTACGAAGGTCTTCGTTGACTCTACGAAGAACCTCGTACAACCTCATCTCCAATGACTCAACAACACCGACGCCCCACTGAGGCGGAGTTGTCCATCCTGCGGGTCCTCTGGGCCAAAGGACCTTCCACCGTCCGGCAGGTGGTTGAGCGTTCCGAGCCTGGGACCGGTTACACCACCATCCTCAAGCTGCTGCAGATTATGACCGAGAAGGGCTTGGTCACACGGGACGACTCGCAACAAAGCCACGTGTTCACCCCGTCGCAGCCCGAGGAAAAGACACAGCGGCAGCTGGTGGACGACTTGCTCGATCGTGCCTTCGGCGGGTCCGTTCAGAAGCTGGTGCTGCAGGCCCTGTCCGGCCGTAAGCCCTCCCGTGAAGAACTCACCGAACTGAGGAAACTCCTCAATACCCTCGACACCCGACGCCCATGAGTCCCTTCCCTTCCGACCTGTCGGCCCCCTGGATGATCCCCGCCGCCCAGGCCCTGCTCCATTTCCTCTGGCAAGGGGCCTTGCTGGCCGCCGGCCTCGCCGTGACCCAGCGCCGGCTCCGCAACGCCTCTGCCTCCGATCGCCACGCCCTGGCCTGCACCACCCTGGCCCTGATGGCGATCGCGCCACTGGTGACGTTCTGGGTGCTGGGCTCCACTGGTCCCTCCATCGCGTCATCCGCAGCAGTGGTGGCACCGGCACAGTCCGCGACCGTGTCTGTCTTGGCCACCGGTTCTGCCGAGACCATCGCTCCGGGCTCCGCGACCCTTCCCGCGTCGCTCGTGCCGTGGATGCCTTGGATCACCGCGGTCTGGATGATAGGCGTGGCAGTTTCGGCGCTGCGCCTACTGGGCGGCGCGTGGCGGCTGCATCGATGGGCCAACCGTGAGACTTCGCCCGCACCCTCGGAGTGGCAGGAGCGCTGCGACTCCCTAGGTCGGCGACTGGGCCTCCGAAGCCCGGTACCCCTGCGGGAGTCACCCCGCGTCCATGGGCCGCTCCTCGTCGGGTGGTTCCGGCCGATGCTCGTGCTGCCGCTCGGAATGCTCCAAAATCTGCCGGGCCTGCAAATCGAGGCACTCTTGCTGCATGAATTGGCCCACGTCTACGGACGGGATCCGCTCATCCACCTGCTGCAACGGGCCGTCGAGACCCTGCTCTTCTACCATCCGGCCGTGTGGTGGGTCTCGGAGCAGATCCGCCGCGAGCGCGAGCATCGCTGCGACGACCGTGTCTTCGATGCCCAAGGCCAAGGGCACTCCCTGGCCGAAGCCCTGGTGACGTTGGCCGAACGGGCGTACACCGCCGAGCCCCTCGCACTGGCCGCCACCGACGGCTCCGTGGCCTCCCGTGTCCGACGCCTGCTGCAAGGTCGGCCGCCCGGATCCACGGGGACCACCACCTCTCGAAAGGGCTGGGTTCGGATGACCCTAATCTTGGGGGTGGTCGGCCTCGGAATCGCCCTGGTTTCCATCGTCCTTGGCCCCCGCCTTTACGTCGCCACAGCCCGCCTGAGACTGGACTCCAAGGATGACTACGCCCTGGAGACGTCCATGCAGGCGATCCAATCTCCGGCAAACCTGACCTCCGTATCGGAGATCCACGAATTGCCGAAGCGATGGTCGTTGGACCCTGCTGCCTGCGTCGATCGCCTCACGGACCGGATCCGGGTTTCGCAATTCCGCAAAACCGGAATCCTGGAGATCCACGTGGCGAGCGAAGATCCGAAACTGGCCGCCGCCCTGGCCGACTTGCTGGCCGCATTCGCGGTCGACAGGGACAGGAGGGAACAGCATGCAAACGCTATAGCGAGGCTCAATTCAACCCTGAGAATCGCCAACGACTTGGCCGAAGCCAAAAAGAGGCTCTCCCACTCGACCACCAATGACGTCAACGGTGTCCTGGCCACCAGCCAGATCAAAGTCTATGAAGCCATGCTGGAAACCGCCGTTCGGGCCGATGCGGTGACATTCTTATCTACCCAAGCCCAAAGTCAGATCATCGACCCGGCCGTGCCGCCCACCCGACGCAGCCGCTGGAGCGGAAACTGATGCGCTGCATAGAGTCGGTATTCCGTTCACCCGTAAGCTTCGATCGCAACGAATTCCCAACGCGACCTCAACATCGAGGCTCCAAAGTTCCCGGTCAGCCGGCCAAGGACCGCCGGTAGTCCGGGGGCGGATCACCATACCCGGCGCGACGTCGGGCCAAGGCCGGGGCCACAATGTCCTGTCCGACATCCAATGGGGCTTGCCAGAGTTCACGCCACAGACGCACCGCATTGCCGGGATACAAGTTGGGGGATTCGTCGTTGAAGGCAGGTCGGAACAGATCCACGGCGTTCCGCAATTCCTGCAGCAGTTCTTCTCGGGTGGGGTGCCCGGTCAGGTCGATGACTCGCCGGAAGGCCAAGAGGTCCTTGGCATCGAGGCGAGCTAATTTGGCGATCAGGATGTCGAGAGGGTGGGGGATAGTCACCGTGACCTGGCCCAAAGACACAACCTTCGCCCGCTCGGCCATCAACGGAGTGCTGCGAAAGCTGAGACGATAGCCGGGTTCCAGGTACAGGTCGGCCTGCCCTTTGCCGAGACCGAGGCGTCGAATCCGCTCGTGATGGTCATCGTCATCGTCGGAAAAAAAATCCACGTCTGCACTGGTCCATGTGCGGTTCAGCGTGAGTTGGAGCGGTGCGGAGCCAAACAGAATGAAGTGGAACCTCCGGTCGGTCGGCAGTCCGTCGAAAAAGGCACGAAGCAACCGCCCGGCCGGCGTGCTCCAATCCACGTCACCGCGCCACCAGTCCCAGGTTTTGGTCGAACTCATGTTTGCGATCTCCAATGCGGCGTCCCTGATATCGAATGGAATAAATCCCCTGTTGGATCAAGCGGTTGGTGACTTCCGGATCTTGGGCTAGCAGTCGACCAATGCGCTGGTCACGGGCCGTCATGCGGCCGGCCTCCTTGCGGAACAGAATGCGCGCCGCGAGGCGGGATTTCCGCCACGGCCGATCCGTATCGTCGCCCGGGATTCGCATAGCTGATTCAATGTGCCCGGCCTTGCTGATAATTTCAACCCGTCTCCCACGGCAGCCACGGCAGCCACGGAGTGCGAATCCTGTGGCCAGACCTTGCAATCAGTCGATGGGGTCCCGATGGGTGGCATGACCCGGCACCTTCAGACCAGCGGCCACCCATTCGGGCCAGGGAATCGCCGCCACATTGGGCGCCAGGGCATAGGACCTGATGACGCTGCGCTGGGGTCGATGCACCACCACGCACTGAACTGTCCCGCGTCGGCCCGGCTGTTTCGCCCAGGCTGCGGCCAACCGTTGCATGGGCACGGCCATATCCGGGGTGACCGTGCGGGATGCCTTGGCCTCTACCAGTATCACCGACGCGTTCGGACCGGGCACGACGAAGTCGACCTCCAAACCCTGTTGATCGCGAAAGTAATACAGCTCGCGCCTTCCGCCCGAATGCACCTGCGCCTTGACGATCTCCGATGCGAGGAACCCCTCGAACAGCGCTCCTAAAAACGGTGACTTCTCGAGCTCCGCCTCCGTCTCGATGCCCAGCAAGTGGCAGGCGAGCCCGGAGTCGGCGATGTAGACTTTCGGAGACTTGACGATCCTCTTGCCCAGGTTCTCGAAATACGGCGGCACGATCAGGATCTGGGCCGTGGCTTTGAGGATATCCAGCCAACGTCCGATCCCGGGAACGCTCATGCCCAGGGGGGCGGCTAGGTCGGTTTTGTTGAGCACCTGACCGTGACGGCTAGCGAGCAACGCGAAGAAACGGCGGAACATCGCCAGATCATGCACCGCACTGATCTGCCGGACATCGCGCTCCAGATAGGTCTGCAAATAGCTGCTGAACCACAACCGTGCCGCCTTCGGACGAGCCACGACCTCTGGATAACCGCCACTGAGCAGCGTTACCTTCGGGGATTCGGCGGCCGAGAGCGGCAGCAATTGCATGACGGCGGCTCGACCGGCCATGGACTCCGTCACATTGGCCATCAGGCCAGACTCTTGGGAACCGGTCAGAAACCAGCGCCCCACACGGCGCCGATCGCGGTCGATGCGACTGCGGATGTGGTCGAACACCTCGGGGGTGTTCTGAATCTCGTCCAGGATCGCCGGAAGCCGCAACCCATCGAGGAATCCCTGCGGGTCACTACGAAAGCGGGCGATGACATCCGGGTCCTCGAACAAGTGATAACTACCCTTTGGGAACAAGTGCTTCAGCAACCAGGTCTTGCCCGTTCGCCTCGGCCCGGTAAGCACGACGGCCGGGAAGTTTTTGGCCGCGGTGATCACCGAGGACTCTAGTTTCCTTGGGACGTGCTTCATTTGAGTTTTTTAATCTATCAGTTTAGAAAACTCAATTTTGAATTACTTCAATATCTCAATGTTTCCACCCGATAAATCCTTTGGCCGAAGCCCATTCCTCAACGATAGGGCTCCCGGTCATAAGTCCCATGAACGCCTCCTCGTCCGCCTTAGCCGGAACGATACGGTCCTCGTGCACCGAAAACCCGACGGATCAGCCTGCTTCAGCCTACTTTCCATCGGCACCCCGAAAGCATGCACCCGTCATCCAAGTCCTTCCGCCGCGCAAGCCATTGGCCTAGGCTCGGGGCCGATGTCCGAGGCTGAGGCCCCATTCAATACTGAGATCCAACGGTCCGTTACCCCGGCGGAGGTTCTGGGGCTCACCCGCGCGGAGTGGAAGAACACCGCCAAGGCCTGGGGGTTCGCCGAAGTGCACGCCAGCACTCTCTGGTACCAGCTCTACCAAGCCGGACTGCGCGAGTTCCAGACTTCGGACCGATTGCCGCCGCGCTTCTTGGAACGGGTGCTGCGCGACCATCGCCTGCACTTCCCCCCGGTGATCCGGGAAACCCGCTCCTCCGACGGATTCACGCGCAAGTACCTGCTCGGGCTGCCCGATGGCGAAGTCATCGAGACGGTGCTCATGCGCTACAGCGGCCGGACCACCGCCTGCGTGAGTTCTCAAGTCGGCTGCGCCATGGGCTGCGTGTTCTGCGCCACCGGGCAGCGCGGCTACAGTCGCCACCTCACAGCCGGGGAGATCGTTGGCCAAGTACTGCATGTAGACCAGGTGTTGCGCGAGACGGCTCCCCGCTCGGACCAACCGGAGTCCACAGTCCCGGCCCTAGCCAACCCGCGGCATGCCTCGGTGTTCCATCGGCACGAGCGGCTGCGCAACATCGTGTTCATGGGCATGGGCGAACCACTGCACAACTACGACGCCGTGATGCAGGCCATCGCCATCTTGCGAGATTCGGCCGGACTGTCGCTGGGTGCCGACAAGATCACCGTGTCCACCGTGGGCGTGGTGCCGGGGATCCGTCGATTGACGGCCGAACGCCAACCGGTGCGTCTGGCCGTTTCGCTGCACGGGGCCACCCAAGCCGAGCGCGCGGCCCTGATCCCGGTGGCCCGCAAGTGGCCGCTCGACGAACTCATCGATGCCTGCCGCGAGCATACCGCCAAGCTCGGCTGCCGGATCTTCTTCGAGTGGACGCTCATCGAAGGCCGCAACGACGGCCTCGATCACGCCCATGCCCTCGGGCAATTGCTCCAGAACATCCCGTCGCAAGTGAACCTCATCCCGCTCAACCCCACCCAGGGCTACGCGGGCCAACCCACGGGCGGGGCCGCCGCGCGGGCCTTCCAGGATATCCTGCTCACCTACGAACTGCCCAGCACGGTGCGCCAGCGGCGAGGCATCGACATCGCCGCCGGCTGCGGGCAATTGGCGGCTTTGTCGACCACCTAACCACCGCCCTGTTGAGGTTCATTGGATACCTCCAGCCGCTTGAAAACCATTTTGAATCCATTATGGTTTCCGCATGGCGACACTCACGTTGAAAGGCATCCCGGCGACGTTGCACGAGGGGCTCAAGCAGCGCGCCCTGCGCAATCGCAGATCCTTGAACGGTGAGGTCATCGCTTGCCTGGAGCAGATAATCGCACCCACCGAGCGGAATGCGTCCGAGCTTCTCGATCAGATCCGAGCTTCGCGCACGCGCCTCACCCAAGCGGGTGTTGCACCGCTGACAGACTCTTTCCTCGATGCCGCCAAGCAAGGTGGGCGTCGATGATCGTCGCCGATTGCAACCTCATCGCGTACCTGCTGTTGGCAGGTCCACGGACCCGGACGGCGGAAGCCGTGTTCCTGCGGGATCGGGCGTGGGCCGCACCGCTGTTGTGGCGATCGGAATTGCGGAACGTCCTGGCCACCCAAATGCGGGTGAACCACCTTCCGCTGGCCGAGGCTCTGCTGAAAATGACCGAGGCGGAAACCGTCATCGGCTCGCTGGAATTCCCTGTTTCATCCGACGAGGTGCTGGAGGAATGCGCCCGTTCCGGTGTCAGCGCTTACGATGCGGAGTACCTCGTGGTAGCTAGGAAACTGCAAGTCCCGCTTCTCACCCTCGATCAACGGTTGCTCAGTTCTGGCGCCCCCGTGGCCTGGACACCCGAGGCATTCCTCGCCCGTTGAGCTCGGGAGCGGACGGTGGGACACCATCCCTACCGGGGGTGGACGGTGGGACACCATCCCTACCGGGGGCGGACGGTGGGACACCATCCCTACCCCTACCGGGGGGTCAGAATTGCAGGGAGAGGCCGGCGTACACGTTGCGACCCACGGCCGGATCGATGCCGTTGGGCCGGACGCGCGACCAGTAGTGGCGATCGAAGGCGTTGTTGAGTCCTCCGAACAGGCGGGCCCGATCGGGCCAGAATTCCCACTCGGCGGTGAGGTCCCACACGGTGTAGCCCGGGATGCGGAAGTCGGCCGTGTTGTTGTCGTTGGCGAAATGGTTGTCCACGAAGGTGCCCAGCCACGCCACCTTTACTCGACGACCCAGGCGGTAAATGAGGCCGGTGCGCAGGATGTAGTCCGGAGCATATTGCGGGGTGAGTCCCTGGAGCGGGCCAGAGACATATTCCGCATCCAACCACGACACGTTCCCATAAACGCTCAAGGCACCCCAGGTTTGCCCCACCTCGGTGCCATGCAAGCGGTCGGACATGCCGATGAGATCCAACTCAGTCGCGGCATCCACACCCTGATTCACCGAGCGACCGACATTCGCATAACGCGTGATCCCAGCCGTGGTCACGGCACCAAAACGGTCGTCGTAATCGATGCGGAAGACACTCAAGTCGTAGTTCCAGAAATCGCCCGGACGCCCCCGCACGCCGGCTTCGGCCGTCCAAGTATGCCCCGGCTCCAAGGTGCTGCTGACGGCGGTGTTGTTACCCAGCGGAACAGCATCGCCATAGGTCTTGGCCTTGTAGCCTTGGCTCAGGTTGGCATAGAGCTCGGCGGCTGGGCTGAGTGTGTACGACACACCCAACGCACCCAACGGCACCGTGTCGAGACCGCTGTCCCGCAAGAGGGGCGAGGTGGCCTTGTCGAGGTTCAGCGTCTCACGAATGGACTGGTGGATATTCTCTACCCGGAATCCCGGAGTGATGCTCAGGCGACCGAAACGGAAAACGTTCTCGGCGAAAACACTCCCGGCGGCTGTCTCGCGCTGAGAACGCTGCCGGGGCGTGCCCGTCTCGGCAGTGGCGCTGGCTCCGCGATCGAGCTCGTAGGGAGCATCCGACGCATACGTAGATACGCCGCCGACCAGCGTGTGGTCTTGGTTCCAGGCCTGCCACTCGTGACGCACCCGCGTCTCGGCCCCGAACGTGGCGTAGCGGTGAGTGTTGATGGTGTTGGAATCGATCAGGTTGGCCGTGTTGCCGAAGGCACTGCCCCCTGAATTGCGCTGACGCAGCGACTGACGTTCATAGGTGCCCCCCCAGGCCCGTGCGGTCATCAGCGTGGCGTCGCTCCACCGGTGCTCCAGACCGACACTGGGAATGTAGCGCTCGATGCGCAGCCGATCGTGGAGGTTTTGGGTCGCCCGACGGTCGTCCCAGTAATTCAGCAGGCCCGCCCCCGTCTTGAGGGTGAGGCCGCCGGGCTCACCGCTGTCCGAGGCCGTGGCATCCATGTCGAAGGTCCAACGCGTCTCAGCCGAGGCGTCGTACACCAGGCGGATGGATCCGCTATTAATTTCAAAGTCTCCATTCTGCCGGCGGAAGCTGTTGCCCTGGCGGTGATCGAACGACACCAGATACCCCAGCTTGCCATCGGTGCCATCCATGAGGGTGTGGGTGGTGTAGAGCCCGTAGCTGCCCAGCACGTGCTGGGTGCGCAAGCCGAAGGGGCGATCCCGGCGCGGTTGGTGCGTCACGTAGTTGAGCGCACCCGAGGGCTGCGGGCCGTACATGAGCGACGCGCCGCCACGGATGAATTCAAGCCGGTCCACCGATTCGAAGGGAGGTGCGAAGTACACGGTGGGGTACCCGTAGAGATCCACCACGAAGGGCATGCCATCCTTGAGCACCAGCAAGTTCTGCGACTCGTGCGGATCGCCAATACCTCGGTATCCCAGGCTGAGCAAACTGGCATTGGGCAGCTCGCTAACCATGAGTCCGGGAATTTGCGAAAAGGCCTGCCGGTAGTTGTCGCTCTGGATTTGCGGCAGCGAATCGAAGTCCAGAATGGTGACCTTTTTGCCCGAGTACACCTTGGTGCCCTCCACCTCGGCCGGGAATGGATGGGTGACCACGTTGTCCGCGTCCGACTCTCCGACCACGGTGACCTTCGGCAAGGAACCCGCTACTTCAGGACGCATCTCAGCCGCGCAAACCGCCACCATCGGAACCGAGACTAAGAGTGCACCCCTTCGCAGCAGGGCGCGTTGGAACAGCCAATTCATCGGCACACAATGTAATGAAGCGGCCCCCACCATTGCTGCCGGTGGGTTGCGGAAGATTGCTGGAGGCTTGCGGCGACGGAGGCTCAGACCGACGCCCTGTGAATGCCCCCTGCGGTGGTTGGCAGTCCTGCGAACACACCTCCTCTGGATCTCGCGTGGACTGTTGGTTTGGAAGCCGCCTTTACTGGGCTACCGACCCACGCTGCGGTGCAATTTGATCGCGGGGTGTGGACAACGTCTTGACCGGATTCAGTTCACCGAAAACTCTGACTCCACATCCATGAATCGATTCCTGCCCGCCGCCATCGCCGCGCTGGTGGCCTTGTTGCTGACGCCGACCACCTCCCTGCTTGCCAAGGACGCCGCCAAGACCCGACACATCGCACTCATTGCTGGACGTCCCAGCCATCCCTCCGGAATGCACGAGTTCCGGGCCGGTTGTCTGCTGTTCCAGAAGGCGCTGGCCGGTGTGCCGAATTTGGAAGTGCAGGTGTATTCCAATGGCTGGCCCACCAAGGTCGAAGGCGGCAAGACGGTCGATGACAACGCCGCCCTGGAACGGGTGGATGCCTTGCTTATTTACGCCGACGGTGGCGGCGGACATCCGGCCATCAAGCCGGAGCGCATGGCCTTCATCGATCGGTTGTCCTCGCGCGGAGCCGGACTCGGCTTCGCCCATTACGGCGTCGAGGTGCCGGCTGGCGACCCCGGCGACGCCATGATCCGATGGATTGGCGGGCACTATGAGCACCAATACAGCATCAACCCGATGTGGAGCCCGAAGTTCACCACCTTCCCGAACCACCCGGTGAGCCGCGGTGTGAAACCCTTCTCCACTTACGATGAATGGTACGTCAATATGCGCTGGTTGGAGAACGGCCGCCCCGTCACCTGGTTGCTCGAAGACGCCCCCTCCGACGCCGTGCGCAAAGGCCCCTACGTTTACCCGCCAGGACCCTACGCGCACATCGTCGCAGCCTCCGGTCGGCGCGAGGCCATGATGTGGGTGCACGAGCGCATCGACGGCGGCCGCGGCATGGGTTTCACCGGTGGCCACACGCACAAGAACTGGGGCGACCCGAACCAACGGAAAATCTTCCTCAATGCCCTGCTCTGGCTCGCGCAAATGGAAGTCCCGGCCGGCGGCGTGGAATCATCAGTCACAGAGGCCGACCTCGCCGGTAATCTGGATCCCAAGAAGTAGGAATCCAGCCCGCTCCAAGGAGGTGACCCCACGAGGGTCTTCGATGCATCACCTCCCTCGCAGATCCGAAAAACCCTTACCGTCCTTGTCCCAGAGACGGTAGGGCATAGACTTTGTTCGCAATACATGGAGCAAACGGCGTCCCAGAAAAAAGCCCTGAAGATGGTTTCCTGCCCGGTGTGCGGGGCCAAGCAGTTCATCCCCGGCGATCTTGCGCCGCTGGGCACCGTGGCCTGCACCAAGTGCCAAGCCTCGGTGATGATGCCCATGATGCTCCGGCAGTATGAACTGCGCTCGGAGATCGCCTCGGGCGGCATGGGTACGGTCTATCGCGCCTGGGATACCGCCCTCGGTCGCGAGGTGGCTGTGAAGCTGATGAGGCGCGAGTTCGCCGAAGATCCGGCCGCCGTGAACAACTTCGCCGTGGAGGCCCGGGCCTGCGCCCAGATCAACCACACCAACATCATCCACATCTACACCTTCGACTACCACGAGGGCCTACGGTTCCTGGCAATGGAGATTGCTGATGCTGGGAGTCTGGACAGCCGGATCGAGTCCGAGAAAACCCTTCCGGAGCTCGACGTGTTGGACATCGGAATCAAGGTGGCTGGCGCCCTGCAAGCAGCCCTCAAGCGGGGTCTGCTGCACCTCGACATCAAGCCCGGCAACATCCTCTTCAGCGCCGACGCTGAACCCAAGGTGGTGGACTTCGGTCTGGCCAAGAAGGCCGATGCCGACACCGATGCCTATGCCCCGATCTTCGGCACCCCCTACTACATCGCACCGGAGCGAGTGCGGCAGGAGGGAGATACCTTCCTGTGTGATATCTACAGCCTCGCCGGAACTTTGTACCATGCCTTGACCGGGCATGTGCCCTTCGAGGCACCGACGGTCGAAGACGTGGTTGCGGCCCACGTGGCAATCCCACTGCGCCCTGCAAACGAAGTCCTTTCGACCATTAGCCGAGCCACGAGCGATGCGTTGTCCAAGGCCATGGCCAAGAATCCCGGAGACCGTTTCGCCGGTTACGACGAATTCATCATGGCCCTGACGGCCGCACGCAGCCAGTTGCTGGTGCGTCAACTCACCGGGCGCAATCCAGAACCCGCAGCCACCTCGACGGCTGACGCTGCTGACTCCGCGGCGGCCCCGGCCTCGGGCCGGAGTTGGTGGCGACGCTGAGGGTTCGGATACTGGGTCTTCCCCAAACAGGCCTCGTTGCAGAAGGCCTCGTTGCAGAAGGTTATCGAGTCTTTCTGGGATTCACGCACCGCCCGACTGCAAGGCGTGCAAACGACCATAAAGGCCTCCACGAGCCAGTAGTTCCGCGTGAGTTCCCTGCTCGACAATGCGCCCAGCCTCCATGGCCACGATGATGTCGGCCCGCTGGATGGTGGACAGTCGATGGGCGATGCACAGGGTGGTGCGACCGACCATCAGCGTTTCGAGGGCGGCTTGAACGGCCCGCTCCGACTCGGCATCGAGGGCGCTGGTCGCCTCGTCGAGAATGAGGATGGGCGAGTTGCGCAAGATCGCCCTGGCAATGGCAATGCGCTGGCGCTGTCCGCCGGAGAGCGAATTACCCCGTTCTCCTACCACCGTATCGTAGCCCAGAGGCTTTTCGCGGATGAAGCCATCGGCATGGGCGGCCCGGGCCGCGGCCTCGATCTCGGTGTCGGTGGCCCCAAGACGCCCCATGCGGATATTGGCCCGGATCGTGTCGTTGAAGAGCATCGTATCCTGACTCACCACCGCCATCTGGTCGTGGAGGTCTGAAGAACTGACCTCGCGCAAATCGACGCCACCGATCCGGATATATCCCGTCTCCGGGTCGTAGAAGCGCAGCAATAAGTTGGCAACGGTGGTCTTGCCCGAACCGCTCTCGCCCACCAAAGCCACCAGCGATCCGGTCGGGATAGACAAGGAGAACCCGTCGAGAACCGGTCGGTCGCTGTATCGGAACGAGATGTTCTCGAAGGAGACGGTCGCGCCCTGGGCCCTCAAGGCTCGAGGCTGGGAAGGTTCCACCACCGAACTGGCCGTCGCCAAAATCGGGAACAACCGCTCACCCGCGGCCCGGCCTTGTTCCAATTGGCTCCAAAGGCGGCTGAGATTCTTAATGGGCTGATAAAGCATGAACAGCGAACCAACGAACGCGGTGAAGTCGCCCGAGCTCGGTCGCTCGCCGGCGGGCAACCGCAGCACGTAGAACAACATGAGGCTGACGCCAATAGCTCCGAACGTCTCGATGACCGGACCCGGGATTTCGCTCCCGCGCACGAACCGCATGAACTGACCCATGATGCGCCGTGAGGTGGCGCTGAAGCGCTCGGTCATGGTGGCCTCTAGGTTGAAGGCCTTGACCACACGGATTCCCGTGAAGGCCTCCTGCATGAGATCGCTCAATTCGGCCGTATGGGTCTGAGCCGCCTTCCATGAACGCCGCACTTTGCGGCCGTAGACTACCACCGGAACCACCACCAACGGAAACACAACCAGGGCCATCAGGGTGAGTCGGGTTTGCATCGAGAAGAGGTAAATCAGGATACCGACCACGGTCGCCGGTTCACGGGCGATGGTGGAGAAACCCTGGGCGATGCACTGCTGGATCGCCTGGGTATCATTCATCAGCCGCGATTGGAGATCCCCCGTCCGGGCCGTCGTAAAGTAATCCAGCGACAGCCGTTCCAAATGGTCGAAAATTCGGACCCGCAGGTCATGAATCGTTGCCGTGCCCACCCAGGTCATGCTGTAAAGGCTCAGGTAGGCCCCCCCGCCACGGAGAACCATGGCCATCGGAACGCTGGCGATGATCCAAACCAGCGATCCCGATTTGACCTGGCTACTCAGGGATTTCATGGCTGCCATCAGCGGATCACGAAGCACCGCCGGCAGCATTCCAAGCGATTGAACTAAATCACGGGCTCCTTCGGTGGGGAAAATGGCATCCAGAACCAGCTTCACCGCCAGCAGCAACAGGGTGCCTCCTAGCGCGTAGATTAGGCCTGACAGGGCTCCCGCCATCAGTCGGCCGCGATGGGGGGCGATGAATGGCCAGAGTTGGCGAAGAAAATCTCCCATGCGGGTATCGGTTTTGGGTTCGGACTCTGGAGCGGTTGATCAGGCTCAGCCCTTGGGCCTACAGAGCAAATAAAGCTGACTGGGCAATGGCGGCGTGGCCGCTGCGGTGATCATGGTTTCCATGTCTGAGAACCGTCGCCCCCGATCCGGCGCATACCGGGTCAGGCTGCGGAACAATCCCAATGAACCGCGATCCGGGCTAAAATCCCAGGCCTCCAGGTCATACATCGGAGACAGGAAATCGACCACTTGGCGGACGCTGCCCCCAAATTGCGGCAGGAACTGCGGATGAACCTCGATGAGTAGCACGGGCCGGTCGCGACGGAGAAGCTCGCGGGCTCCCTGGAGAATTTTCAACTCATAGCCCTCGCAATCAATCTTCATGAGCGCGACCGGAGTATTAGCCAACTCCGTGTCGAGCGTGACCACGGGCACCGGAATAATCGGTCGGCGCTTAAGGGTGGTTTCGGCGGCGGCATCGAGATCAGTAGCCGGGGTTCTAGTGGACGCGGCGACAGCACCAGCGGCGGCTTCCTCGGCCGAAACAATGTTGCCGTTGGGGCCGCTCTGAAATAGCACCTCACCTGGTGCATCCCCACAGGCCAGTCGCCGCAGTTCCACGTCCTTGAGTCCGCTGTCAGCCACGCTGATGGATGCCAACTCATGAAGGAAGGGCTGAGGCTCAAAGCCCACAATAGGCACTGCTGTTTCACGGCGGATGAGCAGCGGAAAATATCCAATATTCGCGCCGACATCGACCACGGTTCCCTGTTTCAACGACCGCAAGATCGGAGCAATGAGGCCAAACTCGGGCAATAAATGTTCCCCGGCCACCAGGAGTGTGGCAACCGCCTTGGTCCACGAGGCGGGATGAGCCAGACGCCCCGCGCCAAAGGGCACCGAAACCCGTCCGGAGGTTCCATTAATCCAGCCCAGCAGCGCATGAAACTTCCGACCCAGGGGGAGGTTCCGGATTAGGCCCGCACCCTGGACCGGCCGAGGCGACGAGTGGGTATTGGAGGCTGTGAGCATCGGATTCTTGAGGAAGCGCATCCAACGAAGAGCGCGGAACGACGCTGCCAATCCCCCGGCTTGCAAGGAAGCGGCTTTTTGCGGGTTCCACGAGTTGAGTGGGGCCAAGCGTGCGAATCTCGTTTGAATTTAAAACCTCACCCGACAAACCCCATTTGCCCGAACGGTGGCATTCCGGGCAGTGTCGAGGTCGCATGAGTTGGCTGTATCGCAACATCGCTCGCCCGTTCCTCTTCGCCCAAGACTCCGAAACGGTCCACAACCGGACCCTCGGGCTGCTGGCCCAAGCCAGTCACCGGAGCGGAGCGCGCAAGCTGGCCCAGGCGCTCTTCGAGACAGCCCCGCTCCCGGTGCAAGCCATGGGCCTGCGCTTTCCCAACCCGGTGGGGCTCGGCGCTGGCATGGACAAACAAGCGGTGGCTGTCCCGATGTGGGAAGCGATGGGATTCGGCTTTAGCGAGCTGGGCGGGGTGACCGCTCACGCTCAACCGGGCAATCCCCAACCCCGGATGTTCCGACATGTTCCAGACGAAGCTCTCGTCAATCGCATGGGCTTCAACAATGGCGGCGCGGCCGCGTTGGCCGAACGGTTGGTGGCCTGGCGGGCTCAAGGGCTCTGGCCCTCGCATCCGGTGGGCATCAATCTGGGCAAGTCTAAGATCACGCCCCTAAATGAGGCTGCCGCCGAATACGCCCAGTCGTTCCGCACCTTGTGGCACTTGGCCGATTTCTTCGTGGTCAATGTGAGTTCGCCGAACACGCCCAACTTGCGACAACTTCAGGACAAGGCGGCGTTGGACGACATCCTCGCAGCGATGCAAACGGTGAATACGGAACTGTTCCACGGCGGCTCTACCAAGCCGGTGCTAGTTAAGGTGGCTCCCGACCTGTCGTTCGAAGCGCTGGATGAAATCGTCAGCCTGGTCGGCCCTCGCCAGCTTGCCGGACTGGTGGCCACTAACACCACCCTCGCCCGCCCCGAACAGCAGGACCACCTCGCCCAGCGGACCTACCGACAAACCGGTGGTTTGAGCGGACGCCCCTTGGCTGCGCGGAGCACCGAAGTGGTGCGGCATCTTTACCGGCAAACCCGAGGCTCCGTGCCCATCATCGGAGTGGGCGGAATTTTCACGGCCGCCGACGCCTGGGAGAAAGTCACGGCCGGAGCCTCGCTGGTGCAGGTGTACTCCGGTCTCGTGTACGAAGGCCCCGGTCTAGTGCGCGAATTAGTCGAGGGATTAGCCCAGCGTCTGGGCGGTGGCCGCTGGAGTGACGCCGTCGGCAGCGCGGCCCGTTAATGTCCCGCCGCGGAAAACACCTCCAATGCAACTCGAGACACCCTAATGCCCCCCCTAACCATTGGAATCCCATCGGCTTTGGCCGTCCTGAGCTTTGGTATCGTCACCTGGCAGTTCATTGCGGCGCAGCGTTTTCCGCTGCATCGGCGAAGCCCTAATCTCGGGTTCGCTCCGGGCATCACTCTCCTCAAGCCCCTCAAGGGCTGCGATGCGGATCACTCAGAACGTTGCCTGACCAGTTGGCTAGACCAGGACTACGCCGGTCCCCTGCAGTTCCTGTTCGTGGTGGCCGATGCGAGCGATCCCATAGTGCCGCTGGTGCAACGCCTCATCGCAGGGCATCCCCACCGCGATGCCCGTTTGCTGATTTTCCCGCAGCAGGTGGGTGCCAATGCCAAGGTCTCCAAACTGGCGCAGGCCGAGGGTCAGATCGTCCACGAGTTAGTACTGGTCAGCGATGCCGACGTGCTAGCGCCTTCGGACCTTCTGTCCCAGATAGTGTTGCCGCTCCAAGACGGTGGGGTGAGCTTGGTCCACAGTTTCTATCGGTTGGCCAATCCCTCCAACACCGCCATGGAATGGGAGGCGACCGCCACGAATGCCGACTTCTGGAGTCAGGTACTGCAGTCGCGGACGCTGGCTCCGATGGATTTCGCCCTCGGTGCTGCCATGCTTCTCCGTCGCTCCGCTCTGGAAGGCATCGGCGGTTTCCGCGCTTTGGTTGATTACCTCGCCGATGATTTCCAACTAGGTCACCGCATTGTCGCGGCCGGCGGGCGTATCGAACTAACTCCGGTGGTGGTTGAGTGCCTGGATGCCCCCAACGGTTGGAAGACCATTTGGACCCATCAAGTACGCTGGAACCGCACCATCCGCGTCTGCCGGCCAGGTCCCTACATCGCCAGCATCCTTGCCAATGGCACCCTGTGGAACGCACTGGCCGCGGCCGTGGTGTGGTGGCATCCGGCGCTGTCCTCCCGGGAACGCGGACCTTGGCTCGGACTCTTCATGGGGCTGATCATCGCCCGCTCGCTCATGGCGCAACTCCTGGCTCAACACATCGCAGCCGTGCCGGGGCGGCCGAGTCGTGGGGATTCCTTCGTCTTCGGAATGGCCGCCGCCAAAGACCTGCTCGGAGTGGCCGTCTGGATCGCTGCCATCTTCGGCAACACCGTGCACTGGCAGGGCATCGACTACTCGGTGGACCGTGAGGGCCGATTGACCCCATTGGCCAAACCGAAGGGGTGAGCGGGAACGATTGCGTTGGACAAGCCTTAGCAATCTCAACGGCCATCAACGACCCCGAGCGACCCAAGCACACAGCCATGGCCACACAGCCAACACGGCATAGGCCAGAGCCCAGAGCTTCTCATACCGCCCCCAACGAAACCAGGCGGCGAGCGCTCCGAGCAGGATGCCCCCAACAAAGCCGCCGGCATGAGCCAACACATCTGAGACTGGGTTTACTCCCAAGCTGAGGAAGAGGAACACTCCGGCTCCCAGGCTGATCCACACCGGCTTCGAGGCATGCCGACTGATGCGCCACCAAACCACGGCGTGACCGACCAGAAGGCCGAGAGCCGCCATCACCACGCCCGAGGCTCCGAGGGCCCGCGCGGTCGGCTCACGCAACAGCACTCCGGGGATATTGGCCGCGGCACCGGCCACCAAGCTCAAACACAACGCGGTCCCGGGCCCATATCTGCCCATAGCAAAGCCCAACGTGAGCGCACCCGTGCCCACGTTGGAGGCCAAGTGAGCCACATCGGCATGCAGCCAAGTGGCCGTGAACAGGCGCCACCATTGTCCGTGCTGACGAAGGGCAGCCACCTCGACCCAACCCGCCGAACGGAGCGCCAGTGGCAGCAAGGCGTGAATCGCGCACAACACGAGGACCCAGGACACCGCCGTCGGATTCCAAGACAAGGGACGCGCCGCGATGGCGGTGCGGTGCCAGGCAAAGCGGCGGTTTTCGCGGCGATATTCCAGAACCACGGCCCGCGCTCGTTCCAGTGCATCGGGCTCGACCCGCAAACACCATCGAGAACGGCGAACACCTTGAGGTGATGGACCCAGATGAGGCGGATGAGGCGGATGAGGCCGATGATTCACGACCCCTTCGATCGGCTCTTCAGAAGCCTTTTCGGAAACCCCTTCGGAAGCCTCATCGAATTGCGCTGCTGGAGACTCTTCCCGGTCGATCACCGCGGGGATGCCTTGGCTGATCAGGGCTAATCCCCAGTCCATCGCCTGCCGTTCTGACCGCGCGGTCAAGGCCGCCAAGAGCGGCGAGGCCGTATCGGAAGAAGGGGGTGTCATGAGCAACCAATGTCGGGAAGCCCGGCGGGAAATCAACGGGCCGGCCGAAGATTTTCCGAGGGCCCGCGGTCACCGAATGCGGTCACCGACTGCAATCACAAGTTCTCGAACTTCGAACCCACGCCCTTACTCAACCCATGACCGACGAAAGGAATCGGCTCGAGGGCTCGCTCACTTACTGATCTGCCAAAAACGGATACCCACAGGCTCAATCCCGATCGGATCTTGCATGGAGTGCGGGAGCGGAGCATCGCCCCGCACACCGAAGATCCGGGCCGACCGCATCAAATCCGTCTCACTGTCGAGGGGTGCCTTCGGATTAAACAAAGACCATAATTTTGAGGCTTTAGGCTCCTTTAAGAGCCCACGCACCCACCCCCCTTGCTCCGGGACCGACAGCACCTTCGGACCAGCGAGGGATCGACGAAAGAGTCCGCTTTCAATGACGAGCAACTCTCGTTGAGCCTCCTGAGGACTAACGGCCATCACCGAATTTTCGCCCAAGGGAACTGCGGAGGCTCGCACCAAGAGCACCCTTTCGGACGGTGGTGAATTTTGTTCACCGCCGTTGGAAGGCACCAACGGTTTTGCCGCGACCGATGGCTTGGCTGCGTTGGAGGGTTTGTCTTCGGCAGCCCAAGCCACTGAGGCCGGCGACAGCAAGATTACTGTCACCAGGCTCAAGCTCAGGCAGTTCGAAATCCGGCCTTTGTGCGCATTCATGGGAACCAGGGGTTGTTAGCCTTCTCTTCTTCGACAGTTGTCAGAGGACCATGACCGGGACAAACGAGCGTCGCCGCGGGCAGTGAGAAAATTTGTTCGCGAACTTTCGAGCGCGCCAACTCCAACTGATCCCGGGCCCCACCCATGGATCCGGCGAAGAGAGCATCTCCCACGATGGCCACGTGCGGCGCATCCTCCGGCCAGTTGCCCACGATGTAGGTGACCCCGTCCTCCGCGTGGCCGGGCGTGTCGCGATTGGTCACCCGCAGGCTGCCCAGCATAATGAAGTCATTGGCGCGAATACGCTGTTCGACTGGGGCATTCTTGGAATTGGTGTGAATGCGAGCCTTGGGAAAGCGTTCCCTCAACCCCGCCAGTCCGGCCACATGATCCCCATGGGAATGAGTGATGAAAATGTGTTTGATCTGGAGTTGATGTTCATCGATGTGAGCGAGGATGGGGGCCGCATCGAAACCCGTGTCGAAGACGGCCGCCTCGCGAGTGACTTCGTCCCAGACCAGGTAGGCATTAACGGCCATGCCATCACCTTGAGTGGTGATCACCCGCAGCTCGCACCAACCGCTGGTGACCACGGGCTTCGGCAGCCAACCTTCGGCAATTCGCTTGAGCTTAACCCCATCGAGCAAGAGCTTAACTCCGAGTTCGGCGAAGCGGCAGCCAGCGGCCGGTTTCCCTGTTTCTTCCATGCGCTCATACTCCGACACGGCCACCCCAGCCGCCTGCGCTGCGACCACTGGCTCAGTATGGGTGGATGTACGAGCCTTACTGAGAATATCACCCAGAGAATCTTCGAGAGTCACGCCCACAATGGTGATGAGCCACCGCTAAATCGGCAAGCCCCACCCACACTGCGGCTCCCTTCATTCCCTCCACCCCGTCTCCAACCTGCGACGTATTAGAAGTATTTTTCAACGATCCAGCGGGGTTGCCAGTCGTCGGGTTTTCGAGATTGGCCGGTGAGGTCGCGCATCAGCGGCTTGGGATTGGGGACGGTCAATGGCTGGGTATCCCCCACTCGCTTCTGCCACTCAGCCATCTTCGCGAGCAGCTGGGCAATCACTGGAGCGTTGCCTGGATCGCCCGACACATCCACCCGCTCGTCGGGATCATGGGCCAGGTCAAACAACTGACGATGATTCACCGGCGGATAGCAAATGAGCTTCCACCGTTCGTCGCGCACGGCTCGCATGAGTCCCTGATAAGGCAGGAAGACCGAGTCGCGGACCTGCCGAGCCTCCGCGGTCCACAGGGGCCGAAGATCGAAACCGGCCACTCCGGGAGGAACCGGCGAACCGGTCAAACCACACAGCGTCGGGAACACGTCGAAGAGGTAGGTGAAGGCCGCCGTGGTGCCCCCAGCCGGAATGCCGGGTCCAGCGATGATGAGCGGGCACCGCATGCTGTGCTCGTAGACGTTCTGCTTACCCAGCAACCCATGACTGCCCAGGGCTAGGCCATGATCGGCCGCATAGACGATGACCGTGTTGGTCGCATGGGGGGATTTTGCGAGCGCGTCCAGGACACGGCCGATTTGCGAATCCAAGTGCTCGATGAGTCCGTAGTATTCTCCCAATTGATCGCGCACCCACTCCGGCGGGCGAGGCCACGGCAGCAGATTCTCGTCGCGCAAGATCAACTCACCGTTGTCGAAGGGGTGCTGTGGCAGGTAATTGCGCGGCAAAGGCGGACGTTGGCTCGGATCAGTGACCCGCCACGCCTCGGGCGGATTGCGGGGATCGTGCGGCGCGGTGAAGGCGGCATAGGCCAGGAAGGGCCGATCGCCCCCGGGACGCTGAAGAAAGCCAATCACCTCATCGGCGAACTGCTCACTGGAGAACTTGGGAGCCGGCTGACGGCGGGTGAATTTTCCGTCCGGTTGGAGATCCTGAATAGCGGTTCGGGTATGGTCATCCATCCCGCCAAAGTGGATAGAACGCCCTCGCTCGAAACTGCGCAGGAAGGACGCCTCACCATTGTGCCACTTGCCGGTGGCAAAGGTTTCATAGCCCTGACGACGCAGGTGTTCAGGAAAGGTGGTCACACCTTGCAGCGTGTGGGGCAGACCAAACCAAGTTCGCCCACTCATGAGCATCGCCCGACTGGGGACGCACACCGCACCGCTATTGCCACCGAAGCAGTAGTTGCCCCGAAAACTGAAACCCCGAGCCACCAGACGGTCCAGATACGGCGTGCGGATGTGGGCGTTGCCCCAAGCACCGATCGTGTCCGCCCGTTGATCATCGGCGAAGAGGAACAAAATATTAGGTCGAGCCGCCGCGAGCGTGGCACCCCACAACCGCCCGGTGGGATCCAGGACCATCAACAGCACCACCAGCGCACACCACCCTCGGGAGAACATGCCCGCCATTGAACCGAACCCTCGCAACCACCGCCAACGGAAACACTCAGCCCTCCCACGACCCCGCGAGGTTGACACGGTAGCGCGACAGCGAGGTCGACCGCGGGGTCGTCGTTGCGGGGTCGGTCCCATATATAACACATATGCGGGACCGACCCCTTAACCGACCTTTAACCGTAACCGACCCCGTAACCCCGTAACCCCGCAACCCCTTGAAGCCCCCGTGACGAGGCGGCAGCGGGATCGGGCCGGAGCAAGCACTGGAAGCGATCAAACCCACCCCTCGCGCACAGAGCGAAAGCTCACCCTCCCTCAAGCTTCCCTGCGCGCGCAGAACCGAACCCGCGGAGCCCCCAGGCCCTCGCCTACGAAAGTCACCCAGCGTATTACGTTAGAGTCGGCGGGGTCACCCCATGTCGGAGGGGTCGTGTCAGAGGGGTCGGTCCCGCATGTGCCACATATTTGGGACCGACCCCAAGACGACCCCAAGACGACCCCGAGACCGACCCCGTGACACAAGCGGAGCGGGTTGGGTTCGCAGCGAGCATTGGAACGTCCACACCCTAATTCCCCTCGCGCGTTCAGCGCGAAAGCCCGACCTCTCCCCACGTTCCCTGCGCGCGCAGGACCGAACCCGCGGAGCCCGCAGGCCCTCGCCTACGAAAGTAACCCACCGTATTACGTTAGAGTCGTGTCGGAGGGGTCGGTCCCGCATATAACACATATGTGGGACCGACCCCTTGTCCGACCCCTTGTCCGACCCCTTGTCCGACCCCTTGTTCGACCCCTTGTTCAGGACCTATCCCGAGGAGCCCACTGGCACTCAAACCAAGCACCAGCCCAAGCAAGCCATAAGTGATTGCAGGACCCCTCTCGTGTAAAAGTGCGAGAGCGACCCCGTTGGCTATGGCGAGGTGGTCTGGAGCGCTCTCTGGGCGGCTTTTCGGCTCAAGGTGGCCCGCAGATTCTCTTCCCAGAATTCACCACGGATCCCACTTGCCGATGGGTCACCACCGGCGGCTTGCAGGATGTTTTGGGAGGCCTGCAGATCGTGGCGAGCCTCGTCCTCCCGCCCCAAACGCGCACACAGTTCTGCACGAAAACTCTTTAGCTCGGCGCGACGTGCCGGAAGGGACTCAACACCCGCTCGAACCACTCCAAATTCCCGCTGGGCCATGGATTCATCGAGGAGTTCGAGGGCAGCTTGGAAGTGGCCCCGTCGATGGGCCAACCGGGCACGCATCAACAAGGCAAAGTCTCGGCTCCAATCTTGAGCAGCAGCCACTCGCTCGACCATCGCCGCGGCCACGGCCATCTCGGTGGCATCGCCGTTCGCAGCTAATAAGCCGTCGGCCAGAAGCAGTGCATCAATACCCTCGGCCAATGAAACGTAGCCCAACAAACCCGCACGGCCCAACCGACGGATCGCTTCCATATCCTCAAGACTGAGAGCCAGAAACATGGCCCGATGCCAGTTACGGACCCCGGCCATTCGGTTGATGGCCACCGCCTCCATCTGCAGTAATGCCTCGGGCAACCTCCCAGCGCGGGCCATCACCACGGCACGCTCGGACTCAAGGGCCAGTTGCTCAACTTCCGGAGCACCCCGTTCCCGAAATCCCTGACGTTGGTCTATCAACCAGCGTTCGGCCTCGGCGTGGCGCGCCTGACCGCAAAGCGCATGAGACATCTCCGCGACCCACCGGACCCGCAACCCTGGAGCTTCCCCAGCCAGATCGGCCGCATTCGGGGCTCTGTCTCGGAGGACTTGTTCGGCGCGATCGAAACGACCTTGCAACGACAGCGCCCGAGCGTAGTCGGGAACACACCCATGGAGTCGAACGCCCTGATCAGAAGGCGACGGCTCGAGGCGGCAAGCCTCCTGCAGTCGGGCCTCTGCTTCGGGAAACCTCCCTGCGAGCAGCAGCCACGATCCCTGAGTAGCTCGAACTTCCCGGGCCATCGTTCGTTCCGGCGGCGTGCGAGCGAGAAACAATTCGGCCAGATGATCCAACTCACCGAGCGCTGCCTCTGCCGCCGGCCCGGGCCCTCCAGAAGCCCAGAGCCGCGTGCCCGCCAGAAACACCGCCAGCAAATCGCGCTGCAACTGGGGCGCGGCCAGTTGGATTTGCGGGGCGATGCGGGCGATGGCTTCGCTTTGGCCCAGAGCGGCCGGATAGTCCCCCAACTGTTCAATGAAGGCCTTCCAGAGGTGGACCCGGACCACCAACTCGGCGATCGGCGCATTGGACAACGAGGACGACACCAGTCGATCGGCCGTCGCGATGAGTTCTCGAGCGGCCCGGGAATCACCGCGCTGGGTGAGAGGTGGCAGGGAATCGGAAAGGAACTGGTGGACGAAACCCGTCACCGCCTCGGTGCGGGCGGCCTCGGTGCGACCGCGTACCCACGCAGCCACGGCCAGAATCGTGCCCAGGCTCAGCCCCAAGGTCACCGCCATTAGGGACAGGCTGGTGACCCGGTTGCGTCGGACCCACTTGCGAAGCCGGTCCTGCGCTCCCGGCGGCCGAGCCAGGATCGGCTCGTGGGCCAAGAACCGCCGGAGATCTGACGCCAAGGCATCCACGGAGGCGTAGCGACGGGAGCGGTCTTTTTCGAGGCACTTCAGGAGAATCCAGTCGAGGTCGCCCCGAACCTCGCGCAATAGGGCCGCACCGTGGGTGGACCGCGCCAGGGCGATGGCTTCGCGCTCGTCGAGCGGCCTGCTCGCCAGACGCTGGCTGGGTCGCTGCGGCTCGGTTTCCCGGAGGGTCCGTCGAAGGGCCTCCAGGCCGGCCTCCCACAAGGCACGCCCGTCGAACGGCGGCGACCCGGTCACCAACTCGTAAAGGAGTACACCCAGGCTGTAGAGGTCGCTGCGCGTGTCGATGTCGAGCCCGCTCATGTCCGCCTGCTCGGGGCTCATGTAGGCCGGTGTCCCGATGAACGGATGCAGTCGGGTGCCGGTGGTGGTCTGCTTGCCGAGGCTCCCCTCAAGCGCCTTGGCGATCCCGAAGTCGATGACCCTTGGGACAGGTGTCCCGTCTTCGTCGATCACCAGCAAGTTGGTGGGCTTGATGTCTCGGTGCAGCACGCCCTTCTGATGCGCATGCTGCACGGCCCGGCAAACACGGATCGCCAATTCGAGGCGTGCGGTGACGCTCAAGCGGTTGCGGTCGCAGTAGTCGGTGATGGGTTGGCCAGACACCAGTTCCATCACCACGTAAGGCCGACCGCGTTCAGTGGTACCCGCGTCGAGAACCTTGGTGATGCCGGGATGATCCATCATGGCCATGGCCTGCCGTTCGCCCTCGAAGCGGGCAATCACGTCGCGACTATCCATGCCCGGCTTCAGAATTTTGATCGCCACGCGACGCCGGACCGGATCGGTTTGCTCGGCTGCGAAAACCCGTCCCACCCCACCCTCACCCAGAAACTCGAGTAAGCGATAGCGACCGATGACCGTTCCGGGCTGTTCCTCCTGGGCCGTGTCCGGGGACCGGCGCGGGAGGGACTCGAAGAGAGAATCGGGGTGTCGATGCGCTTCAAGAAGAGACTCCACCTCGTGGCGAAACGCCGGGTCAGAACAGGCTTGGTCCAGAAACGAGGCTTGCGCGGCCGATGATCCCAGAGCGACCGCCGCGTCGAATACCCATTCCAGTTCCAAGGTCGAGAACTTGGGTCTCTCGGGACCCACGACCCCAGAGGCCCCGGTAGAGTCGACCGATTCTGGTGTTGGATGAATCTTCATTCGCGCTGCAATTCCCGGGACAACCACGCTTTCGAAAACACCCAGTCCCGCTGGACGCTCCTTTCCGACAGCCCCAGCACCTCGGCGATTTCCTGAACCTCCATGCCCACGAAGACTCGCATCTTAACCACCTC
Organism: Akkermansia muciniphila; assembly: GCA_945893185.1. Classification (GTDB taxonomy): domain Bacteria; phylum Verrucomicrobiota; class Verrucomicrobiia; order Limisphaerales; family UBA9464; genus SXXZ01. The sequence goes on from CAMDDW010000003.1 coordinate 35,926, forward strand.
CGCCTTGCGCGCGTCGATGAGAGCCAATCGATCCAAGGCCTCGTGAACCCGGAGGCACTTGTCGCCATCTTGAGCAATGGGCAGGTTAATAACCTCGGCGTCCACACGGGTCCACTCACCTCCATGACGAATACGGGCACGGCGACGGGCTCGATCGATAAGGATCCGGCGCATGGCCTCGGCAGCGGCGGCGAAGAAATGCTCACGACTGTCCCACGGCCGGCCGGAGGAATGTCCGAGCTTCAACCAGGCCTCATGAACCAGCGCCGTGGGTTGCAGAGTTTGCCCAGGCTGTTCGTGGGACATTTTCTGGGCGGCCAGCCGCCGGAGTTTGTCGTACAGCACCGAGAGCAACTCGGAGGCATTAGCCTCAGGCTCCGTATCAGACAACCGCTGCGAATCGGCGGCCGGGTTCGAAGCGACATCGCTCGCAGGCTTTCTCACGGGTTTGCTCGCGATCGGATCGACGACTGGCAGGCCTGGTTTCATTGGGTCACTGGAGTCCTCCGGACACGGGCGCAGCCATCGACGAAAGCTGCTTGAGGGTCGGGGGATTCCGATGTTTCCGACCATTCAGCAAGGCTCCCACCCACGTGTAGCGAACGCCCCATTCATACACCACCAGCAGGAGTCCGATGACCCCAAGCGAGATGATCAGGCATTTGACCCAACCCGGAATCGGCCAGCCCACGATGGCCCCCTGAGCCCAAATCACCAAAGGGAGGTGGCCCAGGTACAACCAATAGGCCGAATCAGACAAGTAGCGCACACGGGGGCTTTCGCCCTGAACCCAAGCGCGAAAAGCACCGATGCACCCGACGCTCATCCCCCAGGCGTAGAGGCCTTGGAAGAGGACCGTCGCGGCATGGAAATGACGGTCGGCCAGCAGACGCGATCGGAATCCTAAATAGCCCGTCGCAAACTCAACACCGAGAGGCAGTAGGACGAGCAAACTCACGGACAAGCTCCAACGCCAGTGGCGACCCAATTCACCCACCTCGTCCTTCGATTCGTAGTAGAGCACTCCGAAGGCGAAGAAGATCAGATAGTAGGCAAACACATGCGGCATGGGAACCACGCCCATCGCGGTGTCGGGTCCGAAAGCCCCACCTTCCCATCCCATGAAGGCCTGCGGCACCCAAGTCAGCGGCAACCAGAGCAGCCATTTCAATGATCCCAGTGTCAGCCAACGAGGCGATGCCGACCCACCCCAACGCTCGGCCACCCAGGCGTAAATCGAGAACGGCAACAACATCCAGCAGAGGAACCACAAGAACCACACGACGACGAATATCGGAGTGTTGATGAGCGACTGGAACACTCCCGCCAAGACAGAGGGCTTGGGCTCACCCGGCTTAGAACTCGCGAGCGAATCGGTGACGCCCAAAGCGGTCAAGCGCCGGACCGCCTCCGCGCGACCGGCTTCAACCGCGGCACGGTCCAGTTTCATGGAGAACAAGCCCGCGATGAATTCGGTGGTAGGCCAATCCGCACGCGCCGGTTGAAGGGCCGATTCTCCCTGAGCATTGCGCACATGGACATTGACCCCATGTGAAACAAGAAGATCCACCACGCCGGTACGACCCAGAAAGACCGCCGCGTGGAGAGGAGTGTTACCGTCCCGGTTCGTCCCGTTCACCGAGGCGCCCGCCTCAATGAGTTGCCGGGCCAAATCGGCCCTACCCTGAAGAGCCACCATCGAGAGGGGAACGATGCCCGATTCCGGCTGCTGCGCGTTCAAATCCGGCTTCTTGGCCAGAACCCGACCCAGCACCGCCGCATCGCCCGAGGCCAGCGCATTCCATACTGAAGCCTCTGAAGAGGCCGCCTTCTGCACCTCCTGGGCCTGACGGAATCGGGCCCCGGCCGCAGCAGCGCTGCCAGAAGACCACCCCATCGCCGGCACCAGCGTCACCATTCCCAAGAGACAGGGCACCAGAATGCGCAGCAAGCGATTTTTCCAGAGCGCAGCCAAACCCCGTCGCCGCCACAGCAGCGCCGTGAAGAAACCGCTCACCACAAAGAAGAGGGGCATTCGGAATCCATGGACCCCCGCCTGAAAGAGGTACACCAGAGAGCTCTGGCTCGGATCCTGGATCATCCACCAAGTTCCAGCGGCATAAGCCAACGCCGCATGGTAAACGATACCCAGCAACATCGCCGCCGCCCGGAGAGCATCCAGGTCATGACGACGGGAATCCAAACGCGGCGCAGTGGGTGGTGAGGTTTCTTGATTCGGAACTGAGCTCATAGGATGGAACGATGACACCTTTATTGGGCGTCCTTTTCATCCCATATCGGACATCTATAATCCACCCGACTTTGTGGCACTGCACCAGAAAGCACCGCCACCGTCGACTCACCCACCTCGAAGCGGGGGCGGGATCGGGCCGGAGCGAGCGTTGAATGCGATCAAACCCTGCTCTCGCGCATAGCGCGAAAGCTCCTCCTTGTCCGAGCTTCCCTGCGAGCGCAGGACCGGTCCCGCGGAGCCACCGCAACGACAACAGCAGAGTAGAGAGTGTCCCCTTTTGTGTAAATAGGTGGGACTGACCCCGTGCCGAAGCGCAGCGGAACCGGGCCGGAGCGAGCATTGGAAGCGATCAAACCGTCCCCTCGCGCATAGCGCGAAAGCTACATCCTCCTCCGAGCTTCCCTGCGAGCGCAGGACCGGTCCCGCGGAGCCACCGCTAAGGCAAAAGTGTAGTATGGAGTGTCCCCTTTTGTGTAAAAAGGTGGCGACCCCTTAGGCTTTTTTGAGGCCGATGGAGCTGGAGCGCTTGGCGACTTTGCGGCTGGTGAGGACTTTGTCGACGGTGCCGGTCTTCAGGTACATCTCGCGGACCTTGCCGAGAATCGCCTCGCGGTGGTCGTAGAGCCGCTTGAGCTTGCGGGGCTTGACCCGCGCCGTGACGTACGCCGTCAGCAACGGCAGCGCGATGGTGCTGTCCGTGTAGCACACCACCGAGTCCGGGAGCTTGTCCGGATCAATCTTACCCCAGCTCACCGCCTCGGCCGGCGTGGCACCGCTAAGACCACCCGTGTCCGGACGCGCATCCGTGCACTGCAGGAAGTAGTCGTGCCCCTTCTCCTGGATGCCCATGACCTCCTGAATTTGCGGCTCGGTTTGCAGCATGAAGTTCTTCGGACTGCCGCCACCCAAAATGAACACGCTGCTCGTGTGACCCGTGCTCTTGGCGTGATAAACGATACCCGCCGTCTGGTTCACGTCGCGGTTCACATCGGGCAGCAGTTGCGATCCGCGCAACGACATCGCCGCCACATTCATGCCAATGGAACTGTCGCCCGGGCTGCTGGTGAAAATAGGGATGCCGCACTGGTAGGCCGTGGCCAGGATCGAACTATCCCGGATACCCAGCTTCTTCTGGCGAGCGTGCACGTACTTGCCGAGCAAGTAGTGGAACTCGTCGGTGCCCATGACCTTCTGGAACTCCGGACACTGGATGACCTCGCGCACGAACGCGTCGGTATCGAGCAGCACGTTGTAATCGAAGAGCACATCGTAAATGCGAATGACGCCTTCATCATGCAATTCCACGTCGTCGAGGAACGGCGTGCCGCTGTGCAAGTGCATGTCCAAGCCGAAGTGCAAATCGTGATATAAATTGGCACCCGTCGAAATAATCCAGTCCACATAGCCGCCCTTCATCAGCGGGATGAGGCAGCTCTTACCCAAGCCGGCCGGAGTCAAAGCACCGGTCAGCGACATGCCGATAAACCCGTCATTCGGCAGCATTTTTTTAGCAAGCAACTGGGCCGCCTCGCGCAGTCGGCCACCATTGTAGGCCAGCATCGACTGATCGATGAGATCGGCAGCAGAGATACTCTTGCCGATGGCGAACGGGTTGAGCCGAGGGTAGGCGGCGAACTTCTTGGAGATCTTGTGGGCGGACGCTTTGCTCATAGAGACAGCCGGAGTGTGCCGGGAAACCGAAAATGAAAAACCCAAAAACTCTGCATCGATGGAGCCAACACACGCCGGACACGGTCGCAGGGCTACCGCAAAATCACCCAGAGTGCCCCTCACTCAAAGATGTCACCACCAGAGACCGCAGGCTTAGGGAATTTGCGAGAGCTTCAACTCCGCCAACCATTCGGCGAACGACCACAGCATGCCATCCGAACCGGGAGCTCCCATGCATTGGAAGCCTAGGCCGGGTTCACCGCGTTCGATCCAGGGGACCGTCACCACGGGCAATCCGCCCAAACTGGCGGGCACCGTGAGCCGGATCATGCGGGGTCGGGTGGCAGCATGATCAACGCCGGCTTTCAGAACACGCATCGCACTGGCTGGAGCGATGAGCACATCAAATTGCGTGAAGAGCGCATCGAACCCGCGACGGAATGCATCGCGTTCGGCGAGCAGTTCTGAATACCGCGCAGCGGAGATCCCCCGCCCCAATTCCAACCGCGGCAAGATCGCCGGATCGTAAGCCTCGGCATGGTGCGGCAAATAGGGTGCATGGGTGGCGTGAGCCTCATGAGCTTGGATAGGCACGAAGCAGTCCACTGCACGCTCCCACCCGATGCCTTCCACCGATTCCACCGAGGCTCCGCCGGCTTTCAATGCCTCCACGAAACTCTCGAGTCCGGCCAGCACCTCGGGCTCAGCCGGAGCCAGCCAATCGCCCCGCACCACGCCCACTCGAGGAGCCCGCGACACGACCGGTGAGGCGATGCTAGGACGCAGGTTCCGAGCCACCCAAGGCAAGTCGCCCAAGCGGCGCTGCAGCCAGCCGAGCGTGTCAAACGCGTGGGCCAGAGGAAAACTCCCGGAGGCGTTCTCGCTGCCCAAGGTCGCCCGATACGACACTAGCCCGCACAGCGCCGCCGGCGCGCGCAAAGATCCGCCCGTGTCGGTACCCAAACCCATCGCGGCCGCTCCCATGAGCACACTGGCCGCGGCCCCCGAACTCGAGCCCCCCGTCAATCGGTCCGAATACCCCGGCTGCGTGACATCACCAAACCAGCGGTTCTCGCCGGTGATGCCGTAGGCGAACTCGTTCAAGTTTGTCTTACCCACCAACACCGTCCCCAGTGCGCGCCAATCGGCCACGTACGGACAATCCGCCTGGGGCACCGGCCGGGTACCGGCGTAGAATGGCGACCCGCACGTCGTGGGAAGACCCCGAACATCGAAGAGATCCTTCACCGACACCGGCAACCCCCAGAGCGGACCCCGAGGGCCGGACGCATCCAAAGCCGCGGCTTGGGCCCTTGCACCGGCCTCGTCGATCACAATGAACGCCCGCGAGGCCGCACCCCGTCGGGCCGACTCGAGGGCCGTTTCGGTCAACTGGGTCGGCGTCAGCTCTCCGGACTGCAAGGCAGCAGAGATCTTTTTCAGAGACCATTGAAGGAGTGGGTTCCCAGTCATCGCGCTGAGCCGAGAAAACCATACAGGGCCACGAACTCAATCCGCGGTATCAACCCTTTGCAGCGGACCGATCGGTCACACCTTTCCAGCAGGACCATTCAGCCCACCCGAAGCCGGGCCTGATCGATACGACCCCGGGCATAGGCCTCGAACACGCGGCGAATCTCGTCGCGCACTCGTCGAAATACCTCCATTTGCTCATCTTCGGTGCCCGGGGCGTGGGCCGGATCTTCGAAGGGCCAGTGGTAGCGATTCGCCTGGCCCGGATACACCGGACACACTTGGTCGGCATTGCCGCACACGGTGATGACCGTCTCCACCGGCTGGTCGAGGAAGAGGTTCATGTGCTTGGAGGTGTGGCCCGCCAGGTCGATACCAATCTCAGCCAGCGCCCGGATAGAGAGCGGGTGGACATACCCGGCGGGTTTGCTGCCGGCACTGGCCACGCGGAACACCCCGCCCGAGGCCGAACGCAAAATGGCCTCGGCGATGTGGCTGCGACAGGAGTTGCCCGTGCACAGCACGAGGATTAAGGGAGTTTGAGATTCTGGATTCATGGGGGCATTCATCGGGCTTTGGGAAGCGTGCGAAAACCAATGGTTTGAGGGGCCGGTGCGGCGACTTGGCAACGGTCCTGGGCCAGGCAGTCGGTATGCCGAAGCCCCAGACGCAGGACGAGTTCACCCTCCTGCTCCGTGATAGACTCCAGCGGCATTTGCGTGACAAAGCCCACCTCGTGTTCGACATCGACCTCCAAGTCATCGCGCAATCCCACCGGGCCCGCCTTGTCGAAAATGGCCAGAAGTTTCGCGGCGCTCAGGCGATGATCCACATCGTCAGCCACCCAGGTTTGCAGTCGGCAAAACGCATCAGCCCGAAGCACCCCGCCGCAGTCGATGTAGTGCTTCTCGACCCGGGCTACTTCTGAGACATGCGCATGGATCGGAAGCAATGTGCCATCCGGCCGTTGAAATCGCAGGAGCGCACTGGGGTGCTGGGTCAGGAGGGTTCGGAATTCCAGAAGTTTCATGGAGAGAGGATGTGGGAGGAGGACTTGTTGGGGCGATTCAGCAGGGGTGATTCAGCACGACCAACTCAGGACCGACCGCGGTTCGAACCCGCACGGGTTCCTTGAAGGATGCGGTGCACCGGAACCGCCAAGAGCGCCCCGAATACCGGGCCTAGACAGTAAATCCACAGCGAGCCAAGACCGGGCCCGAACACCGCCGGACCGAGAGAACGTGCGGGATTCATGGAGGCTCCGCAAATCGGCCCGGCGAACATCGCCTCCAATCCCACCGTCGCCCCGATGGCCACGGCGGCGGTGATGCCCTTTTCTTTGGCCCCGATCGAAACCTGCAAAATTACCAGCATGAGGAAGAAGGTGAGGACCGCCTCAAACACCAGGCTCTGGAAATCAGATCCCGAGGGCCGGGTGGCTCCCAGATTCACAAGGGTGGGAAACAGCCATCGCAGCAGCCCGCTGGCCGCCAAGGCCCCACCACACTGGACCGCCACGTAACCCGGAACCGCCTGCCACTCAAAGCGACGGGCCGCCGCCAGGGACACCGTCACCGCCGGATTGAAATGGGCCCCGCTGGTTTCGCCGAACCCGTAAATGAGCACCATCACTACAGCTCCAAACGTGAGAGCGATGCCCGGGTGGGTGACCGCCCCATGCGAGACTTCATTGGCCACGATTGCTCCGGTGCCCGCGAACACGATGAGGAACGTGCCCAGGAACTCCGCCAGCCATGGAGCCCACGGCAGCGATCGGGATGCGCGAGGCTCTAGGCTCATACGCCTCCTTTCCGCTCCCGAGATTTCAGCGATCGAGATCCCAACGACCGGGATCCCGGCGATCGGCATTGCGATCCCACACAGCACTGGTCGGCCGCGTCGCGCAAGGCCAGACGCCGCTCCAGGCGGGCATGATCCCGCCGCAAGCGCGCGTCGGTGGCCAACACCGACAGGAAGACCCCGAAAAAGGCCTCGGTCACCGACTGGCCTAATGGCGTCAGCCGGTGGTAGCTCCATTTGCCCTCCTTGCGGGAGGCGCTCAGCCCGGCGTCGCGCAGCACCCGCAAGTGGGTGGACAAGGTGGACTGCGTCAGGCCCAGCGCATCGCACAATTCGCACACGCACAACTCGCCCCCGGAGATCGCCCGAAGGATGCGCACCCGATTCCCGTCGGCCAAGGCCGCGGCAGCGCGCACGAGCGGCTTGGCTAGCAGTGTTAAACGCATCGGCATTGACCGATATGAAAAGCTGCAGCGCGTGAAGGTACAAGCTCTTTGTGGTCCAGATTTCCTGCAGAGAAAGCGCAGGATTCCGGGCGGGAATCCGGACGGCCTCAGCGCCGTTTAGACCGCAATTTCAAGGCACGCCGCAACTGCGGTTCGAGCCCATTGGCACACCATTGGAAGCCCAGCGAGTTAGGATGCACCCCATCCACCAATCCCGAACCCTGAGAGCGCGACAGCATTTCGAGCCCATCCACGAACACAATCTCACGGTCTCCCGCTTTCCTCCGAGCGGCCACGAACTCGCGCGCCGACTTGCGCTTGCTCTCTTGTTGGGCATGGAACGAAGCCGATCCCGCCTCGGCCGGAAACCAAAACGGGCCCGTGACCAAGATCGGCGTGCGCGGATGCCGCCGGCGCACCGTGTCCACGAATCCAGGCAAGGTCTCGCGGTAGACTTCGGGCGACGGGTTGGCCCAGTAGTCGAGCACGAAGGCCTCCGCGTCGATCTCCGCCACCGCCTCCGCCACGGCCGGCTCCCCGAGACCCGCACCACTGAAACCCAAGTTGATGAAGTCGAGGTTCAGCGACCGACCCAAGATGGCCGGATAGCTCAGGCCCGAATTCTCGGCACAGCCTCCTTGCGTGATGCTCGAACCATAAAACACCACCGGTCGGGGCCGAGCCATCGGCGTCGGCGCAGCCAGCGTAGCCCCCGGGTCCAGCATCAGACGCTCAATGCTCACCGCCTTGTACAACGGCAGATACAACGTCACCTCCCGCATCGGGCGTCCCTCGCCCAGAGCCCACTCTCTCTGGATCAACCCCTTCGCATCAGGCCAGGCGCTGTTGCGATACTGGCCGTCGACATAGAGGTCGAAGCCGTTTTGGCCGACGCTGGTCATGTGGTGCATCGTCGACGCGTCCGGGTTCTTGGCCACCAGACCGAGACGGGTCGAATCGGTCCGGAAGCGCAAACGGGCTCCGGAAGGATGCTGGGCCAAGCCCCACACGGCCGGACTCACCCGGTCCTTCACCCGCTCCGGCAGCCGGCGCAACACCGGCGCATCTTCTGCGAACCACCCCAGCCCCGCGACTTGGATCGGATCGCTGGGAACCCGCACCGAACGCGCCTCGGGAATCTCCCACAGCGACGCCCCCAATGCGTCCGAGACACCCCATGCGCTCGTCAGGGCCAGCCACAACGCCATCACCGAAGGCCCGGCCATCCGCCGCCATACTCGCAATACTCGACCCACCGCAATCCAGGGAGACATGGCATGAAGCTGATCCCCTCTGGCCCACTGCATCAACCCGGAAGGCGGGCTGCGCTTTCGGCGGAAAGGTCTCATCCCCAGGGTTGCCAGAGCGCAATCTTGGCGCACATTGGGGTCCGTGAAAGCCGTCCTCCTCGCCATGTCCCTCTCTCTCTTTCCTTTCCTAGGCAACGCCGCCGAAAAACTCGCCGTCGGCGCCAAGGCTCCGGCCGTCACCTGCAACGATCAGGACGGCAAGCCCGTCGAGTTGGCCAAGGCCGGAGCACAGGGCTACCTCCTGGTGTACTTCTACCCCAAGGCCAGCACCCCGGGCTGCACCAAGCAGGGCTGCTCACTGCGCGACGCCTGGAGCCAACTGCAGAAACAGGGTGTCAAAGTCTACGGCGTGAGTACCGACAACGAATCGAACCAGAAGCAATTCAAAGACGAGCAGTCCTTCCCCTTCGCCCTCTTGGCCGACAAGGACAAGGCCGTGACCGAGGCCTTCGGCGTGAAGAACCTCATCGGCATGGCCAGCCGCTCGGCCTTCCTCTTCAAAGACGGCGTGTGCGTGTGGGTGGATCCGAAGGGCTCGACCTCCGATCAGGCCGAACAGGTGCTAAATTTTATCAAGACTCAGAAGCACTGACGGGAGTTTCGAAACGGGGGCACCCTCAAACACGGAGGTGAATTTTCAGGCCTAGGTGCATTCCTCGGCGCTTTCGGAGAAATCGCCCTACCTCGGAAGTTGCGCCTACCCATCCGGGCTCAGCGCGCACGCGGCGTGTCGGAGGTGGGGTTTGGCAAAGGGCGCACGGACGTCCCGCCTGCCCGCTGGGCCCACAAGTTGTCCACCGAGTAGAGGGCCAGAGCCGCCCAGATGAGCAAAAAGCTGTAAAGCCGCGTTCGGCTCAACGGCTCATGGTACACCCAGACCCCGAGGGTCAGCTGCAGGGTCGGGGCCACATATTGCATCACGCCCAAGGTGGAGAGGCGGATGCGTTGGGCCGCGTGAGCGAACAACAGCAGCGGGATGGCCGTGATCACCCCGGAACTCAGGATGAGCGCATGCGTGCCTGCATCGACCCGACCCAGGGCCCCGGAACCCTCGACGTGCCTCCACACCAAGAACCCCAGCGCCGCGGGAGCCAGCAGCACGGTTTCCACCGCCAAGCCCGGAATGGCCCCCAAGGCCGACTGCTTGCGCAAGACGCTGTAACCACTCCAACTCCCCGCCAAGGCCAGCGTGATCCAGGGTACCCGACCCGCTTGGGCCACCATGGAACCCACCCCAACCGCCGCCAGACCCAGGGCGATCCACTGCACCCGACGCAGCTGCTCGTGCAGCAAAAACCGACCGGCCAACACACTAAAGAGCGGCACCAGAAAGTAGCCCAGACTGGTTTCGACAATGTGACCCGTGTTGACGCCCCAGACATACACCAACCAGTTGGTCGTCAGCAGCAGCGAAGCCAGTACCAGCCGAGCAGCACCCCGGACCGTGGACAACGCCGCCATCGCCGAACCCCACCCTTCTCCCCGAACCATCATCAACAAGGCTAGCAAGGCCAGCGACCACAGATGCCGATGCGCGATGAGTTCCAGCGAATCGATGGCCGCCAAGCGTTTCCAATAAAGCGGCACCAGACCCCAGAGCAGGTAGCAACCCAGCGCGGCCAACGCCCCGGAACGAGCCGAAGCCCCCGATGTCTCAACAGTCCCACGCACCGCCCGACCCTGGGTCCAAGCCCTCGTCGCTGACAACCCCAGTCGCCGACCCCGCTCCGGGCTCTCAATTCCTTCGACTGGCACCGTCGACTTCCACAGGGGTGAGAAAGACGTACAACCGGTTCTGGTGGATTCTGGAGGATTCAGATCGGAAGAAACGACCCAACAACGGGACATCGCCCAGTATGACGCGCTGACCGCGATTCCTTTCAAAAGAGACCAGCCGCATCGCCGACCCCAAACGGCTCAATCAAATTCAGACATCGTTCCCTGACTCTATTTCCAGTCATACTTGAGACCCAAAAGGTCCACTTACGCAGCGGATTCGTTGCCAAAAACGGATCTCGCGACTCGATCCAGACGGGTCAATGAACGGACTTTCCCATCTTTCGCCGTAAAATCGATGGTACTCAAACGCTCACGCAAGATCGCTTCCGAGACCATTCCATGGCGGATCAACGATGCGACAAAGCTCAAGTCTTTCTCCCTACCAGCGACGAGCTTGCTCACGGCCAAGTCATGGGGTTCGAGGCACCATCCGATGTTGCCTCTCGTGTTCTCGTTTTCCACTCGCACGAGGCGTTCCTGCCAACCAATTGGCAAAACGGCCGTAGTTTCATCCACACCATGGGCGTAGTAGCCGAAGGTTTCATGGAACATCGACCGCTCTCCAATCGAGCCCTCGATGACGATGGAAAGTTCCGGGCGATCTTTGGGGAACACGTCTGCCTCCATCGATACGAGCAGGTCTTCCGGCGCATTGGGAAAAGCCCCCAGAATAGACTGGCTGCCAATCACCACGATTTCACGGACATCCGCATTGCCGGCAGCGGCACGGATGAGGTGTTCAAGCTGGTTGCGGTTCACGAGTCGGAAAGCGCTTCAAGATTTCGGTTCGCTCAGACACCGACAAGAGACCGGCAAACGGGCTCGATTGCCTGAGACGGGTAGCCCGCTGATCGGTGCTCAGCAGTACCGAGATCACTTCGGGCAGCGGCCGCTGGAGCAAGGTCTGCCACTCGATCAATACGGGGCGTACACCGGGGGAACAGGTCTTTAACCACCGATCCAGATTCGCCAAACCGCGATCCACCAATGCGGGATTCGCCAAGAGCTTCTCCGCCGTCCTCTGGTCCATGGCAAGACTTCTGAGGTCGATATTTTGATGGTTACTCATGGCTGCTCAGTGTGGTTAAACCCTGTTCCGTGGCATGGCAAGCGTCCAAGACTTGCCCCGACTGGAGACCGGCAGGAAACTGAATGCGTCGAGAGACCTTCCGATTTTTTGTGTCAGCTTCGGTTCTCGGCGACGAACCGCCCGGTTCCAAGCCTGTCCGGAGGCAATGCGGGTCTCCATGGAATCTGCGCCTACGGCATTTCCAAGCTCCCGCTTGTCGAGGACGGGCATTCCACTCGCGTGAAGAAATGACAACCGTCATGGAGGCCTTATACGAGCAACGTTGGTTCAAACAACCGGCGTCCAAGAGGCGAGGCTGGACGATCATGAACTGCTACCCGCCGCTGCCACGCCGAAGCCCGCACGGTTGCACGACGGGTAAATCAGCGTGCATCCTCCTGAACTGGGTCTCCCAGAGACACGGTGTGGGTTTTCAAATCCAGGTGAAACGTCCTGACGTCGTCATGCTCCAGCCTCAATCGAACCGTGCCCGTCACTACAGTCCCCACAACCTGATAATTGAGGACTTCCTGACCCACCTTTTTGACACCTCCAGGAGCGATCAAGTAGCGGTGGCCACCTCGCGGAAAGTAAGTGTCCGTATAGCCCTCAGGTAAGGCGTGTGTCCGGGGCAGCTGCATCACAACAAACAGCACGGCAACGAAAACAACTCCCACTGCGATGCTGAGAGTCTTCGATTTCATGGCGCGTGCAAAGTGGCCGAACAACCAAACTCAGCGACGGCCTCGGCCGTGGTGGTGGTGCGCACGTTGCGCTCGGGTTAGGCGCGCAGGGCTTATCGAACGCTGCGTCTAAAACCCCGCCATACCGTCCTAACCTCTTCTCGCAGGCCACCGACGAACCACCCCATGACGCTACCCAGGGCCGCCGGCAAATAAAACGCGACGAACAAGGCCAACGAGACCAAACCGACAATGGGAATGAACGCAGCCAGTAGAAAAATTAACGCGACAACCAGCCACGCGACTAGCCCCGGTCTTCGCCGTCTGCTTTCCAGCGGTCCCCTGAACCGGATTGGATATTGTGTATTCATCAGCGTCTCAAGTCGCATCACGTTGTAGGGGCCACCTCAAAGCAACCTAATTACTTAACTGGTCGAATCTGTCAACGTCCCCGCTGGGCGGCAACAGGAATCTCTCCTCCCTCATCGATGAGCGGGTTAGGCCCGGCGTTTGGCAAGGCTCTGACAAAACCTCACTAGCCGTCAGGCACCGGAGAAACTACAAGTTCATTGTGTCAGAGTGGGCATCGATCCAGGTCCCACTTACAAAAAAGGGGTGAATCCAAAATAAAAAATCGTTGCCTGACCCTGTTTCTGACCCCGTTTACGATTCGTTGCCAAGAGCGGATCGCGTGACTCGATCCAGAGAGGTCAGCGAGAGGTCTGCCCATCGTAGAGCCTATCACGAAGGTCGGGGGCAAAGGCCGCGAAATGCCGGTAATTGAGAGTGTGGATTCGGTCCGCACCGCATTTCCGGGCGGCTGCCAACAAGAGGACATCGTAGATGGCTCCGCCTCTGGCTCCCACGGAAGCGGCGGTCTTGAGCGCGGCCGCAATCTCAGCCGGGGTCAACGACACCAGTGTCAGCCGCTTAGCCACATTAACGTACACCATCTCCGCCGCGATCGCGGGAGTCAGGCGGGAAGTGATTCGACCGCCCGTCAGGATGGCAAAACATTCCGCCAAGGAATGGGTCGAGGCATATCCATCCCGGGTAGATGAAAGCGCAGCCAAAGCCGTCTCATGGCCGGATTCATCCTCGACCATCGCGGCCAGAAGACTGGAGCTGTCGAAAAAGTCTCTCACGGCCGCAATTCCCTCGTGGCCGCGATCGCTGCTACGGCATCGAAGATTTTGCCTGTGCGCGGCACCACCATCAGTCCGGATTTGCGTCGCAGCTCCGGCCCGGGCGGCTCCACCGGGGTCAGTTCCAACCGGTTGCCCACCAGAGCGAATCGCAGTACCGATCCAGACGAGAGATGCAGCAGCCTGCGGATTTCCTTGGGGATCACCAGCCGGCCACTTCCATCCATAGTAATCATGGTATCAGTCATGGCATCAGTCATGGCATTGTTCATGGTATAAACCGTGGCACCGACTATGGCAGGTGGCAATCCTGCTCAATTCGTGAGTTGGAGATAAACCTCTTTATGCCCTCCAACGGAGTCTTCGATGACAATGAAAAGTTCCGGGCGGTTCTGCCGGCCATACGACCTGCGGCAGCGCGAGCAACTCCTGCGTCTTGGTCCACGCCTGCACGCTGCACATCGTCAGCTTCGGTTCTTAGCGAGGATCCGCACGGTTCCGAGCTTGTCTGGCGGCAATGAGGGTCTCCACAGAATCTGCACCCATGGCGTTTTAAAGCTCCCGCTTGTCGAAGGTGGGCATCCCGTTAACTTGCCTGCATGAAAACCGTCGTGGAGGCCGTACACGAACAGGGTTGGCTCAAGCCATTGAAACCCCTGTTGCTGCCGGCGCACTCCCGCGTGCAGTTGACGTTGACGGCGGAGGCTGCTGAAGACGGCGGACGTCAAGAATGGCTCATCCAATCGGAGCGCTCGCTGATGCAGGTGTGGGACAACCCGGCTGACGATGTCTTCAATGTGCTGCTCAAGAAATGATGTCGTCCTGCTGCCGATCCCATTCACAGACCTCAGCCGCAGCAAGGTCAGGCCCGCCATCGTTGTGGGATTAGGTTCGTTTCCTGGCGACCTCTTCGTGGTTCCGATCACGTCCCAAGCGTTCAACTGGGATGTTCCCGTCAAGGAATGGCAACTGTCCGGGCTCAACGTGCCGAGCGAAGTGAAAGCGCAACTGGCGACAGGACCCCGTTGGCCGGCAACCTGAATCTCTCTTCCCTTATCGATTAGAGTGAGTCAGGGGTCCTTTGAGTTGCCAATCCGTCGGGTGTTCATGGATGTCGGCCCGTATCGCGGGATAAACCTCGGTGAAACCGTCGTCTTATCGGCTGTCGTAGGCGTCCAAGCGTGCCCAAACTGGCTCGAATTCATCGTCCCAAGCATCGCACTGGACGAGAGCATCCATCTCGCGGGCTGCCCGGTTACGGGACCTGTCCCGGCATCCATTGCGGTCCATCGACCGCTGTGATCAACTAGTCAAAGACTGGTTAATTTAGGAACAAACACCATGGCCACCATCACCGCTTTTGAAGCCAAGACCCGGTTCGGCGAACTCCTCGACCGCGTCGGCCGCGGCGAGGAAATCGTCATCACCCGGCACGAGAAGCCCGTCGCCCGCATCGTTCCCGAAGGTCTGCGGAACCTAGAGCATGTTCGTCAGGCGGTATCGGCGCTGCACGAGGTCCGCCGCCGGATCGCCAGCCGGACCAAGGGACGCGGAAAGCTGTCGGACGCCGATGTCCGGTCCGCCATCGAAGAAGGACGGCCCTGATGGACCGCCTGATCGTGGACGCATCAGTGGCCATCGCGTGGGTGCATCCCGGCCAGGCGACCCCGGAAACGGACGCGTTGCTGGCCGAGATCAACGAGGGTGCCATCTTGGTCGTTCCCGCCCTCTGGCCGGTTGAGACGGCCAATGCACTGGTGGTGCTCGAACGCCGGAAGAAGCTGACGGCGGAGGAGCGCGACGACGCTCTGGCCGCGCTGCGCGGACTGGCATTCGAAACCGACCATGAAATGTCGGTCCTGGCCTTCACCAAACTGGCGCAACTGGCCGCCGATAATGCCTTGAGCGTCCATGACGCCGCCTACCTAGAACTGGCCGTGCGCTTGAAGATACCCCTCGCCTGCAAGGACGGTCCGCTGCGCGAAGCGGCAAAACGCCGCCGGGTTCCATTGCTGCCCTGAGGCGGGGCCGGTGGCGTAAGGTTTCAGTTCCGTGGCATACTGCGCCCCGGAGGACTGTCCATGTCGGTCGAATTTCGGGAGTGGAATGGATTGCGGATGAGGTTCTTAGCAGGCGCGTCCGAACCGGTGTGGCTGATGGCCGAAATTGCCCGAACTGCCGCAGGTCCCCGAAACAAACTTCAGACCACGATACCGCCGCCGTAGCCGGGAACCGCCGGTCTTCCGTGATTGAACAATTCAACCGAGCACGGAGTTCCGGCGACGGTCATCACGGTCCCGAAGAGAAGGTTTGCCCGATGTCGCCCGTTTTCCGTTCCCGTTCGCGCGTTGCGTCCCCACGGCGAATTCACTCATCCCCGGGCTTGTTTAACCAAGGGTGTAGTTGCTGGCTTCGCTCCGCTTCGCAGCAATACACCCTTTATTGTTAGGCGATGGTCTCATCACTTAATGTCCTCAAAGACTCTGCAGCAGCCATAAACTGCAAACACGATGAAAAGCCCGATGAGCGTCAAACCCAGAAAGCCCATGACTCTGTCCAAAATCGGTCGCGGCTTCAAAGTCTGTGGGGGGTGAACGTCTGCCACCACTATTGTCTGAAAATCGAAACCTGCCTCACTGCCAATCGTAGCCTGCCCCTTCTCCAGCGCCTCATCAATCTTGCCTCGTAGATACACCAGCCCGTCGCGACTCGCCGTGAACGACTCCGACGGGTCGCCAAATCTGTCATAGGCTGTTCCCCAAGCTGGTGGGATGTCTTTCTTCATGCGCGTGCGAAGTCGCCTAACGCTTGAACTAAGTGGCCACATCAATCGCGAAGCGATTGATTGGTCCGCTTGAGTGAACTATTAGGCCACATGTCAGAGCGCATCACACAAGCTCTCCAATCCCTCGGCTCGAAATCGAGCGAGAATTTCTGGGTCAGTGCCGCAGTAGCGGATAGCTGCGATGCACGAACATCGTGCTGCCTCTATAACAAGAGCAAGCTCGTCTGCCGTCTCTGGTTGCTTCTCGACGCGACAATGCGTCGGGCACGTTTCTCCGCACCTGCGCTGAAGCGTTTCCTGACTCCACGTGATATTGGCTGGCGCCAACTCCGGTGGCAGCGCGCAAAGGAGACACTGGTCCTTGATGACGTAAAATGGACCGGGCGCGTTGTCCGGTTCTCGCTCGAACTTCGGGCTAACTAGCGGGTAATCGCGCATAGTGCGTAATGTGGCCTAACGACAGAGGTGAGCGACCGCCGCTGGCCGGGAAGGTGGAGCCCACGAGGCGCTCTCGAACTGCCTCCCAGCCTCGAACGGAGAAGCGGGGCAGCGGTTCGTCTCCACCGACTGGTTCGATGTCTTGTTTCAGTGCCATGGCGACTTGGTAGGAGAGCCACTCGAACCGGCGTATCCCCATTCTGATTTCCAACCGCGTAGTCCGCCAATCTCGGTCTCGTGGAAACCTTGAACCCTTCCGTAGTCGGATGCAACCTCGAACACAACTTTTACCGGCTGCTTGCCCTTGTCACGGAGATGAGCAGCCAGCTCGTCTGAATACTCTCCGATGTAGTGGCCAGGAAAATCCACAAACGTCAGAACAACCTCCGACTCCTTCATGCCGTTGGAGGAACTCGGTTTGGTCTCCCACGACATCATGTATTCGCGAACCTCCTTCTGATCTATGAATGGCCCGACACCAGTCAGGAACAATGTGAAAAGCACTGTAAAGAGCAGCGCGGAAAAGAGAGTCACGTTCCCTTTCTTGAATCTTGTATTGGCCAACCAACACACGAGCAATGAAAGGCCAATAAACAAGGGCAGGCCTCCGATAAACAAGAACGGGCGGACGTCGATGTAGGCGAGGAGCGTCATTTTCCGGTCTTCATCGAACGTTGTTTAGACCGCCTAAACGCAGTCTAATTTTCCCATTTTGACGAAATTATCAATGACCCCGTTGGCCGGCAACCTGAATCTCTCCTCCCTCATTGATGAGCGAGTCAGGGGTCCGGGAACGATTTCCGAATTTGACTCAGGCGGGTGTCAGCAACTTTCGCCCAATGCCTGGGCAAGAGCCTGTTTAGGTTGCGGGTCCCTTTACCGAGTTCTGGGCAAAGGGATCTGGTGCTTCCAAAATCGGAAATCGTTCCCTGACCCCGTTTGCGGAGCGCGGTCCGTGGCAATTCGATTCATTCGCTGTAGCGCTGAGCCCGGATCAGCGATTTTATTCATAATGGTAGCGAACTTGCGCAACCTTAATGACATTATCTTCAACTCTGTAAACCAACCGATGTTCGTCCGTAATTCGACGAGACCAAAATCCACTTAAGACATGCTTTAATGGCTCAGGCTTACCGATGCCTTCGTAGGGATTGCGAGAAATATCCCTCAGTAAATCATTAACCTTTTTGAGAATCCTCTTATCAAAATTCTGCCAATATACGTAATCTTCAAATCCACGAGATGAAAACTGAATGTTCATTTCATGAGTTCGTCGATGGACTTCGTAATACCACCGCTTCCCTTTAAATCCGAAATTGAATCAAGAAGGCGACGGGCGTTTGCAGGCGAACGAAGAAGATAAGCAGTCTCCTCAAGTGATTCATAATCCTCAAGCGATATCATCACAACGGCTTGATCGCGATTACGAGTGATGATCACTGGATCATGATCCAAGCAAACACGATCCATCGTTGACGCAAGGCTTTCCCGTGCAGCGGTGTAGGTGATCGCTTTCATATGGACAATAACCTGTACATGCCGCCACAAATGTCAAGTTTTCTTCCAACGATCGTTGTTGAGGCCACCTAAACGCGGCCTCATTTCCCCGGTTTTCGAACGTCTCAACTCCCCGTTGGGCGGCCACCTGAATCTCTCCTCCCTCATTGATGAGCGGGTCAGGCCCGGCGTTTGGCAAGTCTCTGAGGCAACCTCCCGACCCGTCAGGCACCGGAGAAACTACCAGTTCATTGTGTCAGAGTGGGCACCGATCCAGGTCCCGCTGACAAAAAAGGGGTGAATCTAATTCGGAAATGGTTCCCTGAGCCCGTTTTTGACCCATTTTTTGTTTTCCTGGGTTTGGGGATAGTTGCTGGCAGCTCTTGATGGAGATCTCCGGGTGGCTACGCTTCGGTTCATGATCCCGAACAGAGTTCCTTCACGGTATTCTGTTCCAAGGCGATCTGAGGGACCCACGGCCGGTGCCCTGGCATCGAAGGCCCGCAAGGCCCGATGGACGGAAGGGCTTCTCGCAGTGGTGCTTGTGGCATCGGTGGTGTCGGTCCGATTCCAATCCAGGCGGGTGGATGGAGCGAACTCTGGTTCGGCCACCCAAGAATCCAAGGTGGACGATTCGAGCGCCACCGAACGAAACCAATCTCCGGTGTCCGTCGAATCGGGTTTGGGCACCGAACAGGTCCTTCGGCGGCTCGCGGCCATCGAGTCGATGACACAGGATCCCGAGGAGCGAGTCCGGCTCATCAAGGAGTTGATCCGAAGCGCCGATCTCAAAGCCTCCGGTTGTGGAGCCGCCTTCTGGGATTTCGCCCTCAGCAAACTGACGCCCGAAACAGGCTTGGAGGCCGTCCTGGATACCCTGGGTCGATCGTGGGGCACCGCCGACCGATCCGCAGCCTGGGCCTTCCTGATGAACCCCGAACGCACGTCGGTCGATCCTCATGACAATTTGGGTGGCTCCCAATTCGCGGCGCTGAAGGGGCTGCTTTTGGAATGGATGAGTTCGGACCTACCGGGAGCGCTTGAGCAGGCCCGATCGGTGGCGCAACCGGTGCATCGGATGAGATTACTGATCAATCTCTATATCCAATGGTTGGCGAGCGCACCGGAAGACGCTTTGGCAGGATTCTCCACTGAAACCTTCGAAGATGGAGTGGGAGGGCTCAAAACCTGGATCCTCTTCATGGTGCTTGTCGAAGAGAAGCACCCATCGCTCGTGCCGAAACTGTTGGATTCAATTCCGCGCGAGGTGTGGACCCATGCCGGTGATACGGAAGAGGGGTCCCGTGAGTTGGATTGGATCTCCCATCGGCCGCGACTGGGGGCGGCCATCCTCGAGCGACTGCCTGAGCCCATCGCTCGTCCTCTGGTGAGTTCGCTCGTGCGTAGTTGGACGTACGCCGAGCCGCTGGCGGCCCTGGACTGGTTGTTGGATCATTCGAAGTTGGAGGCGACGGAGCCTCGGGTCCTGGACAACCTGTTCGAACGCTTGGCTCATGTGGACCCGAAGTCTGCAGTCCACCGGTTCGAGCGGATATCCGCCGAGATCCAAAGCCAATGGGCTCCAACCCTCACGGCCGAATGGGCCGCCCAAGATCCCAGAGCAGCAATGGACTGGGCTCAAGCGAGATGGCAGCAGGGCCGAGGGATTGAACCTCTCCTCCGAGGGACCGAGGCTTGGGTGAAAACCGATCCCGCCGCAGCCGCAGCGTTCCTCCAAGAGATCCTGCCCATAATCACCCAAGCCTCAGAGCGACTCGAACTGGCCCAACTCTGGGTCACCGCCGACCCGTCGGCCGCGTTGGATACCTTCCGTACCCTGGCTCCAGCTGAGACCCTAAATGCCCGGCTCAACCAAGCCTTGCCGACGGCTGCGGCGGCCGACCCTCTGGCTGCTGCCAGCGCCGCCCTGATGATCAGCGACCCGGTTGTCCGCGGACAAACCGTGGCCAAGGTGGGATTCCAATGGGGCTCTCGCCGTCCGGAAGAAGCCATAGACTGGGCTGCTTCACTGCCGAAAGGCGGCGAGCAATCGATGGCGATCCGCAACATCTACCGGGCTTGGGGCATCAACCAGTTCGAGAGTGCGACCGCGTCGCTGGGGCGACTCGAACCCGCCCTGCGAGTTCAGGCGCTGATCGGTATCATCCATGAGCGCATGAACAACTCACCCAGCGCCGCCGCCAGCCTGGGGCTGCGGGTCAACGATTCCCAGACCCGTGCCGAGTTGCTCGACTCGGTCTTCCACCGCTGGGGGCGTTCCAATCCGGTCGAGGCCTCCGCGTGGCTGCAGAAGTCAGCCCTCCCTCAGGCCCTTCAAACCCAACTCAAAGCACGGATTTCTTAGAGCCTGTCTGAAAATGGGGAGGGGTTCTGTTTGGGAGAGAAGGGTTCGATTGGCAAGGCGCGCGGAGGAAGCAGACCCGCAGCGGTCTGTGACCGACAAGCAACGCCGCCAGCGGGCCCTTCCCTCCCAAACCCTCCGGGCGGCGGGGCTTTCCGGCTTGGACTGCGTTGGTTCGGGCGGAACAGACCGCAGAAGGTCTGCCCCGCCGCTCACCGCCTTGCCCAACCCAGAATTCCCCAGCCGCAGAACCCCTCCCCATTTTCAGACAGGCTCTTGGCATCCCTGGGTCAGTGGTTGAGAGAATGCTCCGAACTGAAGCAGTGGAAAGCATAGGGTCTGTCATGCCTGAAGCTCGCACCTGACGATTGGATCCCTGTTAGCGGCCGGGAGAGCGGTGTCGCCGATGAGATTGGATGCTGGGCAGACAACCGTCTTGTCGTACTGCCTCCACACAGGCGCAGTCGGCTCGTCGGCGAAATAGGCGAGCCACGCCGATGAATCCACCACGTTCATACTCGGTCGCCCTCGCGAACAAATGAAGTATCGATGCCTTTGAGATAACCACGCAACGCTCGCACATCCCGAATGGGGATGACCTCAATGCGATTGCGGAAGGCCAATACGCGTGCTTTTTCTCCAGAGCGAAGTCCCATGGACTCCCTGATCCGCTGAGGGATGACGATTTGGAACCTTGGCGAAATGGTCACAGTTTCCATGCGTTTTACGGTATGGCGATCGATGCGTAAATTAAGCCGTACTTCTGCCGAACTCGAGTTGTGGCGCGCGACTCAACGCCTCCCCCCGCTGGTCCGCCACCCAAATCCTTCCAGACTCCGATAGAGAGTCTGATAGTTCCCGGCGGCAGCGGGATCGGGCCGGAGCGAGCATTGGAACGTCGACACCCTGATCCCCCCTCGCGCGACAGCGCGAAAGCTCCTCCTGTCCCAACGTTCCCTGCGAGCGCAGGACTGATTCCGCGGAGCCCCCACCCGCGACCCAACTCCATCGCCAGACCGGCACCGCACCCCCCACCCAAAAACCTCAACCCATCAACAAAGCGTAAACCCAAGCGTCAGATCCCAAAAGACCGACAGGTAGCCACCCACCACGCACGCACCGGTGGCAGCGGGATCGGGCCGGAGCGAGCATTGGAACGTCGACACCCTGATCCCCCCTCGCGCGACAGCGCGAAAGCTCCTCCTGTCCCAACGTTCCCTGCGAGCGCAGGACCGATCCCGCGGAGCCACACCCGCGACTCAGCCCCCATCGCCAGACCAACAACACAGCCACACACCCAAAACTCACCCGACCACCCGCTTTAACCCATGACGCGTCCGAACCGCTTCGGGTACTCTGCCGAAAGTGATCCCCCGAGTCCTGACCCAGTTCCTTGCAGGCATCCCCGCCATCGTGCGGACCCTCGCGATCGTGCTGGCCCTCGGCTCGGACTACGCCCGAGTCCACGCTGCCGTCCGGCCGCCCGACAACGCCCGCGACCATTGGGCCTTCCAGCCCGTGCGTCCCGTCACGATCCCCGACACCGGCACCCCCGGATCGGCTCAGAATCCCATTGACCGCTTCCTCCTCGCCCAGCTCGAAACCGCTGCAATCCACCCCGCCCCGCCGGCCGACCCGCGCACCCTCATCCGCCGCCTCAGCCTCGATCTCACCGGCCTTCCCCCCGAACCCGCCGACGTCGACCGCTTCATCACCGACACCGCCCAAGACCGCACCGGCGCGACCGACCGACTCATCGACCGCCTGCTCAACTCCCCCCGGTACGGCGAACGCTGGGGACGACACTGGCTCGACGTCGCCCGCTACTCCGACACCAAGGGCTACGTCTACGGACGCGAAGAACCCCGCTTTGTTCACGCACCCGCCTACCGCGACTGGGTCATCAATGCCCTCAACACCGACCTGCCCTACGACCGATTCCTCCTGCTCCAACTCGCCGCCGACCAGATCGTTCCCGCCCACTCCCCCGACCTCGCCGCCTTGGGGTTCGTCACCGGCGGCCGCCGCTTCCTCGGCGTCACCCACGACATCATCGACGACCGCATCGACGTCATCACCCGCGGCACCCTGGGACTCACCGTCGCCTGCGCCCGGTGCCACGATCACAAATACGACCCCATCCCAACAGCCGACTACTATTCCCTCTACGGCGTGCTCCGGGGCAATGACGACCAACTGGTTACCTTCAACGAACCGCAAGATTCTCAACTCGCCACCCTCCGAAAGAAATTCAGCGATCAGATGCGCCTGCGCCGTTCCGAGGCCAACGCCCGACTGCGCGAACGGGCCGGCGACTACCTCGCAGCCCAATTGAACCTCAAGGACTACCCCGAGGAAGGCTTCGACCAACTCCTCTCCCCCAGAGACATCATCCCCATGTCGGTGCGCCGTTGGCGGGATTTCCTGAACGTGTCGGCCACCCCCGACCACCCGATCTTCGGACCCTGGAGGATCCTCATCGCAGACCTGCATCACCTGCCCGACGCCGCCTGGCCGTCCGCGGCCGCCCGGGCGCTCGCCGCCTCCCGCCACCTCGCACAGAGCTGGAACCCACGGGTGGCTACGGCCTTTGCCCAAGCGCCGACCTC
Organism: Akkermansia muciniphila; assembly: GCA_945893185.1. Classification (GTDB taxonomy): domain Bacteria; phylum Verrucomicrobiota; class Verrucomicrobiia; order Limisphaerales; family UBA9464; genus SXXZ01. The sequence continues at coordinate 59,247 of CAMDDW010000003.1, forward strand.
CCGGACCGAGGTCCCCCGGCGCTACGGCGATCTCTTCACCCGGGTGGACAACGACTGGAAGGCTCTGATAGAGGCCTCAAAAAAGGCTACAAAATCGATCGATCCACAGGCCGGTACTCCCGCCCCGACCGCCCCGATCGCCCTGCCCGATCCCCACGCCGAAACCCTGCGGCAATTCCTCCACGCCGCCTCATCGCCCACCACCGTTCCCGACACCGGCATGGTGAACACCGAGTTCTTCTACCCGACCGATATCACCGTCGAACTCTGGCAACTCCAGGGTGCGGTAGACCGACGGCTCATCGCCCTCGGTGTCCAAGCCGCACTCGTGCTCGTCGATCGCCCCCCGGAACCACAGCCCGTGGTGTTCCGCCGCGGTAGCCCCTCGCAGCCGGGGCCCGAGGCCCCACGCCGCTTTCTCGAAGTACTGACTGGTCCCGACCGCCGCCCATTCCAGAAGGGCAACGGCCGCCTCGAACTCGCCCGAGCCATCGCCTCGCCCGACAACCCGCTCACCGCCCGCGTCCTGGTCAACCGCGTCTGGCAACACCACTTCGGCACCGGCCTGGTCAAGACCCCCAGCGACTTTGGCCTGCGCGCCGAAGCTCCGAGCCATCCCGAGCTGCTCGACTGGCTGGCCCTGCGCTTCGTCGAATCGGGCTGGAGCCTCAAGGCACTCCACCGACTCATCGTCTCCAGCGCCGCGTACCAATCGGCTTCCCAGGGACACGATGGGCGCAGTGCGGACGAACGGAACCGAATCCAGAAACTCGATCCCGAGAACCGCTGGCTCGCGCAGTTCCCGCTGCGCCGATTGGAATTCGAACAACTGCGCGACGCCCTGCTCACCGCCTCCGGCCGACTGGATCCCCGGATGGCCGGTCCGGCCGTAGGTCTTCTCGAACCCAATAACCACCGACGCTCTGTCTACGGTTTCGTGGACCGACAATTCCTCCCCGGTGTGCTGCGCACCTTCGACTTCGCTAACCCAGATTTGCATGTGGCCGTCCGGCACGAAACCACCGTGCCGCAGCAAGGGCTCTATTTCCTCAACGGTACCTTTGCCGCCAATCAGGCTCGGTCGCTGGCCAAGTCCGGATCCGCACTGTCTCCCACAGCCCGCATCCACGACTTGCACCGACGCCTTTTCCAACGAGCCGCCCGACCCACTGAAATCACTGACGGACTCCGATTCGTGGCCGCCGCCGAAACCGCGCCCGACCGACCTGTCCTGCCGCCGATCGGCCCACCCGAGCCACGACTGAGCCCTTGGGAACAGTACGCCCACGTGCTCCTCCTCACCAACGAGTTCGCCTTCGCCGATTGAACGACCTGCTCCTCCTACCATGCCTTCCAGGTTCTCCCCATTTTCCAGCCAGAGCTCGCATCGGCCCTCGCTCAGTCGTCGTAATTTCCTCACCCGATCCGGCCTCGGCCTCGGGGCCCTGTCGCTGCAGACCCTCGGAGAACTTCCCACCGCAACGGCCAGGGGCTCCTCCATTTCCCCGCTGGCCGCCCGTTCACCCCACTTCGCACCGCGGGCCCGCCGCGTCGTGCATTTCTTCCTCAATGGCGGGCCGTCGCAGGTAGACACTTTCGACCCCAAACCGGCCCTCGCGAAATACGCTGGCCAACCCCTGCCCGGCCAATACCTCCGCACCGAACGCAAAACCGGCGCAGCCCTGCCATCGCCCTTCAAGTTCTCGCGCTACGGTCAAAGCGGTTTGGAGATTAGCGAACTGTTCGCCCGCACCGCCGCCCATGCCGACGACATCGCCGTCATCCGCTCCGTGCACGCGCAAGTCCCCAATCATGAGCCGTCGCTCATGCTCATGAATTGCGGCGACAGCGTGCAGCCGCGCCCCAGCTTCGGATCTTGGGCGCTTTATGGGCTGGGCACCGAGAACCAGAACTTGCCGGGCTTCGTCTCGCTGTGCCCCGGCGGCTTGCCCATCAAGGACTCCGAGAACTGGCAATCGGCCTTCCTGCCCGGCGTGTTCCAGGGAACCTTCGTCGATCCGCAGCACCGAGAGGTGGAGCGGCTCATCGAGAACATTCGCAGCCCGCACGCCACTCCGGGCATGCAACGCCGGCAGCTGGATCTGCTCGCCTCGCTCAACGCCGCCCACCGGAGCGACCACGGATCGGATCCTCGACTCGAGGCGCGCATCGAGTCCTTCGAGCTGGCCTTCCGCATGCAAATGGAAGCCAGCGATGCCTTCGACCTCTCCCGCGAACCGGCCTCCATCCGGGCCATGTACGGCGACACCGTGCACGGTCGGCAGACCCTCATCGCCCGGCGACTGCTTGAGCGCGGAGTCCGCGTGGTGCAATTGTGGCACGGAGCTGGGCAACCCTGGGATCATCACGACAACATCGAAGCCAATCACCGGAAGAACGCCGCCGAGATCGACGGTCCCATCGCCGCCTTCATGACCGACCTCAAGCAGCGCGGCCTCTTCGACGACACGCTCATCCTCTGGGGCGGTGAGTTCGGGCGCACGCCCTCGGTGGAACTCGGCGACAGCGGTAAGTCTAAGCTCGGCCGCGACCACAACCACTACGGCTTCAGCGTCTGGCTAGCGGGCGGTGGTGTCCGAGGCGGCGTGGCTCATGGAGCCACCGACGAGTTCGGCTTCCGCGCGGTCGAGAACCCCGTGAGCGTCCACGACTTGCACGCCACGATGCTCCACCTGCTGGGCTTCGACCACGAACGCCTCACCTACCGCCACGCCGGCCGCGACTTCCGCCTCACCGACGTCTCCGGCGAAGTGGTGCGCCCAGTTTTGGCGTAGGCCGGACCTGAAACCCATCGTGCTTTAGCCGATGGAAGTTGCCTCCCGGCGCACAGAGCGTTAGCCAAGGCGGATGAAGACAGACGTCGGCGTGTGGGGAATGCGAATCGGGCGACGATGGCTGGCTGCTGGCGTTGCCCTGGCACTGACCTTCACGCTGGTGCAAAACGCAGCTGCCCAGGCCAACTGGCCTCAATTCCGCGGGGCTGAAAGCCGCGGTGTCGGCACCTCGGATCGGCTGCCCTTAGTCTGGGGCCCGGAAACGAATGTTGCCTGGCGTGCCGAGGTTCCCGGACGCGGGTGGTCTTCGCCGATCGTGTGGGGAAAACGGGTGTTCCTCACCACGGCAGTGAGCGAGGGAGAACTGGAGGCTCCGAAGAAGGGTCTGTATTTCGGCGGCGACCGCCCGGAACCCCCGAAGCAGCGCCAACGCTGGATGGCCTTATGTCTCGACCGCGACTCGGGCAAGACCCTCTGGAGCACCGAGCTTCACGGAGCGGTTCCGACCACGCCCATCCACCTCAAGAATAGCTACGCCTCCGAGACACCGGTCACCGACGGCAAGCACGTGTACGTGCTGTTTGGATCGGTGGGGCTGTTCTGCCTCGATCTCCAGGGTAAGGTGATTTGGTCGCAACCGCTGCAACCCCACAAGATGCGCTACGGATGGGGCACCTCCGCTTCCCCGGTCTTGCACGAGGGGCGGGTGTATGTGGTGAACGACAACGAAGAGGCTTCGACCTTGAGCGCGTTCGACGCCAAGACAGGCAAGATCCTGTGGCAAGTCCCGCGCGATGAACCCAGCAACTTCAGCACCCCCTACCTCTGGAAAACCCCCAAGCGCACCGAACTGGTGGTTCCGGGCCGCACTCAAATCCGCAGCTACGACCTGACAGGCAAGGTGCTGTGGCAACTGCAAGGGCCCTCGACGATCGTCATCCCCACCCCGTTCGAGGCCGAGGGGTTGCTGTATGTCGGCGCGGGGTACGTCGGTGACAACCTCAAACTCAACAAGCCCGTCTACGCCATTCGCCCCGGCGGAGTCGGCGATCTCACCCTGGCGGAGGGAGCCCGGGAAAGCGCCACCATCGCCTGGATGGAAGCCAACGCCGCCCCGTACAATCCGTCGCCCTTGGCCTACGACGGCCGATTCTATGTGCTGTGGGATTTCGGTTTCCTCAGCTGCCGCGATGCTCGAACCGGCCGGGAACTCTACGGCAAGCAGCGAATCAAGGTCGACGGAACAGCCGGCTTCACCGCCTCACCCTGGGCCTACCGCGGGCGGGTCTTCTGCCTCAGCGAAGACGGCGACACCTATGTAGTCAGCGGCAAGGACCCCTACCAGTTGGAGCGGGTCAATGCCTTGGGCGAATTGTGCATGGCCACTCCCGCCATCGCCGGGGACCGGCTCTTTATCCGCACCGCCTCGCGCCTCTACTGCCTGCGCGAAAATCGTTAGTCGGAGCTACAAGATCCCTCTTTGGCCCCCGGCGTCTCACGGTTAGCCTCAGGCCATGCTACGTCTAGGGCGTTCTCTGTGGCTGGGAGTCTTCCTCCTCGGCGGAATCCTCTCCGGGTTGGCCCATGACGGCGACCCAACCAAGGCCGCGCCCGACGACGCCATGACGGTGGATCCGGGTCACTCCATGCACGGGCAAATCTTCAACGAGGGACTGCGCCAACACGCCCGGCTCATGTCGGGAATGCCGGAGATCCACTTCGACATCACCACCACCAACGACGTAGCCCGCAAGTTCTTCCTGCAAGGCGTGGGCCAGTTGCACGGGTTCTGGTACTTGGAATCCGAGCGTTCCTTCCGCGAGTCGGCCTTCCACGATACGAACTGCGCCATGGCCTACTGGGGTATGGCCATGGCCAACGCCAACAACGCCACCCGCGCGGCCGGATTCATCAAGGAGGCCGACCGCCGCAAGGGAACCGTCCATCGCCGCGAGAAGCTCTGGATCGAGTCCCTGGCCGAGTTTCACAAGGACCCGAAGCGCGACGAGAAGGACCGCCGCCGCGACTACACCCGCGCGCTCGAGAACATCATCTTCGAGTTTCCCGATGACGTGGAGGCCAAGGCCTTCCTCGCAGTTCACGTGTGGGACAGCAGCTACAAGGGTTGGCCCATCGGGAGCGCTCAAGCCGTCGAATCCATTCTCAAGGAGGTCTTCGCGCAGCAACCCATGCACCCGGCTCACCACTACCGCATCCACCTCTGGGACGGTGAAAAGGATGAGTCGGCCCGCCGGGCGATTCCCTCGGCCTCGAAATCCGGCCAGAGCTCCCCGGGCGTGGCCCATCAGTGGCACATGGCTGGGCACACCTTCAACAAGCTCAAGCGCTACCCCGATATGGCGTGGCAACAGGAGGCTTCGGTGCGCGTAGACAACAGCCAGTTGATGGCCGACCGCTTGTTGCCCGACCACATCCACAACTACGCGCACAACAGCGAGTGGTTGGTACAAACCTACAACTACATCGGACAGGTGAGCCGAGCGGTGGATTTGTGCGTCAACTTGATCGAGATGCCTCGACATCCCGGTTTCAACACCCTCGACAAACAGACCAACGGAATCGCCTACGAAAAGCGGGGCACCGGGTCCCACGGACGCCGACGCCTCATGGAGACACTGCTGCGCTGGGAACTGTGGGACGAAGCCCTGCGACTCAGTCAGACCCCCTATCTGGAACCAACCGTTCTGGCCGACGAGCAAGGCCGACGGGCGCGCCTGCTCGGGTTGGCACATCTCGGAAAAGGCAACCGCGTGGGCGTCTCGGAGCAAATTGAATCCATCGAGGCGGCCATCCGAGTGCTGCGCGAAGAACGTCGGGCTCATGTAGATGCCGCCGAGGCCAAGGCCAAGGTCGACAAGAAAGGCCGCGGCGAAATCGATTCGGCCATCGCGGATGCCGTGAAGCGCACCACAGAACCGATGGAGAACTTGGAAAATTTCATCGAGGAACTGCGCGTGGGTCTGAATGTGCACGCCGGCGAAACCAACGACCTGCCCAAGCGTCTGGAGGCCCTGAAGACCGTCTCCAAGGAACGCCTCGCCGCGATGTGGTTCCAAATCGGGAACACCAATCAGGCCCTGAAGCTGGCCAAAGAGGCCGTGGACGCCGCAGCCAACCAAGTGCACCCGCTGGCCGTGCAAACCGAGCTTCAGTGGAAGGCCGGCCAAACCAATGAAGCCCTGAAGACCTTCGCGACCTTGCGGGGTCTCAGCGCCCAGATGGACACCCACCTGCCCATCGTGCGCCGTCTGGCCCCGGTGATTGCCGCCTCCAAGGCTTCGGACACCGGCTCGGACTGGCGACCGGCGGCCACCTATCCTACCGACTCCGGAACCCGGCCCGCGCACGACTCGCTGGGATCTTTCCGCTGGAACCCGCAGCCGGCCCCGCCGCTTGCGGTCACCGGCTCGGACGGCAAGCCCATCACCTTGGCCGATTTCCGCGGACGCCCGGTGCTGCTCGTCTTCTACCTGGGCGGCGGATGCCTGCATTGTGTCGAGCAACTTCGCCTGCTTGCTCCCCGGACCGAAGAGTTTAAGAAGGCCGGGATCGATATCTTGGCCATTAGCACCGAGACTGTCGAAGGCCTAGCCAAGACGCGGGAAAAGGCCGGCAAGGACGGCCGGATTTCATTCCCTCTGGCGGCCGACCCGACGCTGGCAGCCTTCAAGAAATGGCATGCTCACGACGACTTCGAGGGCACTGCCTTGCACGGGGTTTTCTTGGTGGATGGCGAGGGCCACGTGCGCTGGCAAGACATCGGCTTCGAACCCTTCACCGACTTCCATTTCCTGCTCCCCGAAGCCCGTCGCCTGTTGAGCTTCCTTCAAGAGTGAGGTGGAAGAATGCGTTTCAGCGAACCGGACGCACTCAAAGCCTCAACCGGTTCAACAACTTCGGAGATCGGTCCCTACCTGGGAGGCCCTTCGGGATAGGATGCTCATCGGGCTGCATCCCGGATTCACGCCACGAACTCCACCTCACCCACGCACCTCCTTGTAGGCCCGGTGCCCTCACCGGGCGGCCCGCAAGAGCCGGACGCCGGGTCAGGGGACCCGGCCTACATGGGGCCTCGTCGGTTAGGCGGTGCCTTATAGGGGTAGCTCGGAGATCGGTCCCTACCCAGGTGGCTCACCGGAATAGGCGGCTCATCGGGCTGCATCCCGGATTCACGCCACGAACTCCACCTCACCCACGCACCTCCTTGTAGGCCCGGTGCCCTCACCGGGATCGCTACAGCAACCTCACTCACCTCGGATCCAGGCCAACAGATCGACGAACTCCTGAGGCTTCAATGCGGACTCAAAGCCAGCGGGCATGAGGGAGGCGGACTGGGCGGTGATGCTGCGAATGGCCGAACGCAGGATGGGTTGCTCGCTGGTGCCGGCATACCGCATCACCAAATTGTTGGCCGTCTCGGCCGCGATGAGGCCGGTGAGGGATTCCCCATCGGTGAGTTGCAGGGTCCAAGCCCGGTAGCGCGCCTCAATGGCCTGACTGGGGTCCAAGATGGCCATGAGCATCCAATCCAAGGGCTTGCCAGCAACCATGCCGAGATCGGGGCCAACCTCCTGGCCTTCGCCCCGCAGTCGATGACATCCGGCACACAGACTTGTGAAAGCACCGTGGCCCCGTTGGGGGTCGCCCTTCAGCGACGCGGTGCTGGCGGTGTACTGTGCGATAACCTGCGCTCGATCGGCCGAACTCGGTTTCAGAACAGGGGTCGTCGCCGCGGGCGCGGGTTTCTGGCCCGACTTTAATGCGGTGAACAGCGCACTGTCCGGTCGCAAGGAGGTCTGGATGGCCGTGAGGATGAGTTCATCGCCGCCATCCCGGGTGGCCAGTTCGCGCAAGACCGGTTCGGCCTGCTCCGCGGGCCATTGCCCCAACGTGAAGGCCGCCTGCAATCGCACCGATGCCTCCGGATCCCGCGCCAGCGCAGCCACTGCCGGGAAGACCTCTGGGTGAGTGGATGCCAAACGTTCGGATTGCTCCAAGGCTTGGCGTCGGACTCCCGGATGTGGGTCGGCTAGGGCCGTGATTACCGTCGCTGCATCGAGACCCCCTTTCAGCAAACCCAAGGTGGCCAAGGCCTGCACCCGAACTTGCGGGCGGTGGTCGGGCGACATGAACCCGCGCAGGCCGGCGGTGGCGCCTGCCGCGGCACCTCGTTGAACCAGCAGTCTTTGGACTGAGTCCCGCTGCCAGCCATTGGGTGAATCCATGGCCGCGACCAACCCCGCTGTGTCCAGAAGGCCCAGCTTCGGCACCGGACGCCGCACGGCGCCGCGAGGGGAGATGCGGTAGATGCGGCCACGGTCGTCGCCCGCTCGCTGATTCACCCGAGCCTGCATCTCCGGGGAAATCCACTCCGGATGCTCGAGGATGAAGCGGTACATGTCGGCGACATACAACGCTCCGTCGGGGCCCACCCGCAGGGTCGTGGGCCGGAACCAGTTATCAGTGCTGGCCAGGAATTCGGATTGCTCCTCTCCGGCAGCACGCTGGCTGTGCAAGGCGCTGCCCCGGGCACTGAGCACTTCCTGATGGATCACGTTGTGGACCGGTTCGCTAATAAAGACCGAGTGCGCGTAAGCCGGCCCGAACAAGTCATCGCGATACGGGGTGGGGCTGCACCCACTGGTCACATGATTCAGCGACCACGGTTGGTTGGGCCGGATCAAGGGCGCGGAGGCCGGGAAGGCCCGGGTAGAATCTTCGCGTTGGGCCAGCATCTGGCTCACCCGCTTCACCGCCACCTTCGGATTTCGGCGGAGATAATGCTCGGGCAAGGTCACTTGCCACAGCCAGCTGGGGTTGTTGTTGCCGAACCAGTGACCCCAATCATCGCGACGACGGCCGAACTGGGTTTGGGCCGAGACGGTCTCCATCTCGCCGGTGTCCGGATTCATCCGCAAATCGCGTCCGCTAATGGACAAGGTCTTGCCGGTCTGGAGACTTTTCACGGTCCCGCCGCTGTCGCCGTTAGCAAGGTAAAGCCAGCCGTCGAGACCCCATTCGAATCCATTGAAGCGGTGCTGCTGATTGCCCTCGGTGAAGCCAGTGAAGAGCACGCGTCGCACATCGGCACGCCCGTTGCCATCGGTGTCTTCGGCGTACATCAGTTCGGGAGCCGCCGCGATGAGGGCGCCCTTTCCGAAGGGCAACACACTCGAGGGAAAGGCGAGGTCGGTGAGGAACGGCACCACGCGATCCATGCGCCCATCGCCATTGTCATCATAGAGAATATTCACCCGGCCGCCGGGTTTGCCTTTGCCGTCGAGGCCCAGCGGGTAGTCACGCATCTCGACCACCCACAACCGCCCTTGCATGTCCCAGTTGAGGTGAACCGGATCGATCACTAACGGCTCAGACGCCACCAACTCGATTTGGAAACCTTCCGGCAACCGCATGGACGCCAGCGCCTCTTCCGGGGATTTCGGAGGCGGCATGCGCACGGCAATGAGTTCGCGGGCAGAGATCCGCTGGGTTCGGGCAGGCTGCGCACCGATGGCCGGAGTTTCGATGAGTAAGACCCCATCGACCACGCGCGCCGTCGTACCGACCAGAGACGGTGGCTCGTCATTGGCCCCGGTGCGACGAGCGGACCGGACGAATTGCGACCAACCCTTGGTCCAACCCAGTTCGGCTCGGACAGTGCGATTCCAGAGATGAATGGCGTAGCCCTCCGGATGGGACTGAATGAGGTCTGCAAACCCGTCACCGTTGAGGTCTACCCAACGCAGCCCGGAATCCTTGCCTTGGGCATCGAGCACGGAAACTCCCTCGGGAAACTGAAAGTCGACCGGCTGGCCCTCGGGTTTCTGCAAGACGGTCTTGCCGGGCTGATTGATCAGCGTCTCCGGCACCCCATCGCGGTTAAAATCGACGGAGTCGGCCGACAGGCCCGGCACACCCATCATGAGGAAGGACAGCAAACCGGCCGCACCGGCCACCCCAGCGGCGCGCCGTCGAATGGACCCAAATCGGGACAGGCTCATTTTCCCAGTCGATCGAGGACGTTGCGAGTGATGCGTTCGACCATCGGATCTCGACCGCGCAGCCCGTGGGACCAATCGGTAGAACCACAAGTAAACACCGTGCCTCCCCGCGTGTACGTGCCCAGCACCGCGTGGCCTTTGCGACCCGGCTGCCAGCGTTCGTACCACTCGCAGTCATCCGGATGCCACTGGGCCGGGGCCGTCGCCAGCACTTCGAAGTTCGCCGGCGTGCCATCGCGATGGGTGGGCTTGGGCAATCCCTCCTGATACTCCAGTTCACAGCCGTCGCACTCGTAGCCCACGATGGTGTCCTTGGCCCCGAAACTATCACCGGTCTTGAGCGTGGTGCCCTCGAACACCCAATGGGTGGGACGATGGACATTGAAAGCGCCCGACGCGTCCATGAGCTGCCCATGGCTCTTGTGGTAGCCGCCCCAGAGAAAGCCCACGCCCGTGAGCTGGTTCTCCGGACGCTGAACCAAATGATGACCCCACAAGGAGGAGAGCGTGGCCTGGCTGCCCCGCGCCACGAACACCGGATCTTGTTGGACGTTTTGTTTCCAGCACGTCAGCGCCGAACCGTTGTCCTCGGAACGTACCTGCCAGCAGCACGTGTTGCCGCTGAAGAAGGCCACGTTGCCGCCGTCGCCGATGAACTTCTCGAGATTGTCCCGCATGGGGGTCGACCAGTACTCGTCGTGACCCACACTGAGCACCAGCTTGTAGGCTTTGAGGATTTCCGGGTGCGACTCGAGGTCACTATTGGCGGCGTACTCGAGAACGTATCCGTGCGACTCGGCCCATTCAACGAAGGCCTGCTCCCAGTTCGAGAACTGCGATCCCGGCGGACGCTGGAAGGACACCCGGTGCCCCTGATTGCCCCCGCGACCATTGAAGGCATAAAGACTGAACCCGCCCCAGTTGTTGTAGGCGTTGTAGGTGTTGGTGGAGAACTGCAAGAGGATCTTCGAATCCCCTCCCGGTTGCGCCGCTCGCACGATGAAGAAGCAACTGGAATCAGCGACCCGGTGCGTGCGCCGCACGTAGTCACCGCCATGATCCTCCACGCGGAACTGAACTTGATAGTAGCCCGACTTCCAATTCGCGGCGATGGGCACCCGAAGACCCACCGGCCAGCCGCATCCGTGCGAGGAGGCGTTGGCCGGGATGGGCTGGATGGCGCCCGTCTCCGCAGTCCCCTTCCAAACCACCGTGCGCTGAGCACCCATGCGGGCGATTTCTACCGAATACCGCCGCTGGCTGGAGGAGATATGAAGGGTCAGTTCAGCCCCCTGCGGATAGCTGACTTCTCCGGCATACCCCTCGATGTGCAGTTCCGGAGCGATCTCCGCGGCACTCGTGATTCCGCCGGCCGCGGTGGCCAGGCCGACCAAACCGGTCATACGCAAAAAGGGCCGGCGACGAATGGACGTGGATTTCATGGGCTCTTGGAGTTCCGAATTTTTAGATTCTGAATTTAGGGCTTCGGCCAGTGCAGGTGACGGTGCAAGAAGTCGAAGGTCCCTTTGCCGTGAATGGTGTGTGGCCCGTCGAAGAATTCGATTTCGGTGCGATCACCCAAGCCCAGCTTGACGTACTGCCGACGGGTCTTAGCAAACTCGTAGGCCACCCACTCATCGGGCCCGACACCGTCATCATGGCCGCGCTCCACCATGAAAGGCCGGGGGATCATGAGCCAACTCAACTCGGCGTAGTTGAAGGTGTTGCCCAAGTTGAACTCGGGCATGTCGTACTCACCCCCATACAAATAGCTGTAGCTTGATCGAGCCGAGACGTTCTTCCAAATCCACTCGTTGTAGTCGGCCGAGCAAATGCTCAGGCAGTAACGGTCGATAACCTGCGGAATACGCATGGCCGTCTTGCCGCCGTAGCTCAGCCCGTAGAAAGCCATGCGCGAGGGGTCCACGAAGTCCTGCGAGGCCAACCAATCCAAGATAACCTCGTGCTGGCGGTGAATGAACGACCAGAGGGTGAGCTTGAGGGGTTGGGCCTTGCGCAGCACCTGACGGAAGCGGTTCTCGCCGATGTAGCAATTTTGCGGTGCGAAGGTCACGAACCCGCGCTCGGCCAATCGCCACGCGTACGTGTGATACGCTCCGGCGTCGATGCGCGGATCGGCCACGTCGGTCGGTCGGCCCTCGAGCCCGTGTTGGCAAACCACCACCGGACGCTTCTCGCCCGGTTTGAGCCCGCGGGGCACGACGAGGATGCCGTAGGCCACCACATCCGGATGCACGTCGAGCATCACCTCGTAGGCGGTGATGCCATTGGTCTCAATGAGTTTCCGGGTCCGCGGCGAGGGCGGCAGCGAAGCCGGCGGAATGGGGCCGATGACCTCCTTCAGCAAATAGTCGCGATAGGTTCGGGCACTCTGAGCGAAGGTGTCGGCGTTCTTGCGATCCGCCTTGTTCCAAAATGCAGCACGCGTGAACTCGGCCTCGCGCATGAGCCACTGGGTGTCTTCCAAAATTTGGGAATACGCACGCAACTGACGCGCCGTGTTGTCTGGGAGCGGTTGGAGAGCAGAAACAGCAGTGGAAGCAGCGGGGGCCTCTGGCAGCCCCAACCGGTCGCCGAACGCACCCAAGGCCTCATCATTGAACAACTCATCGGGCTGAGCTTCGACGAGCTTCCATTGATCTAGCCCGGGCACCCCTTTCAACCAAGCACCGGCCTCTTCGAGGACCTGCCGGGCTACCTCAGGATCGGGACGACCCAGTTTACCGGGAGCGGCTCCATGGTGGGACTGGCCCGATTTGGCAGGATACTGCGTCTCGGGGAATTTTCCATGCACCCAAACCAATCCGCGGGGTGCGATGAGCCCGGCAATCTCGCCCGCGCCGAACTGGTCGGTCAGCGACCAGACGTTCCGGTCAATGGGTTCGTTGTGCAGGCGCGGATTCACCTGAAACCCACTGACAGCCGTGACATCGATGCGGGGATCCAAGGCTCCAGCAAAGCACGCAACCATACCGCCCTCGCCGTAACCGATCACGCCCACAGGCTTCTTAGACCCTGAAGCTGATTGCTGCGAACCGAGCCAATCCACAGCAGCCAACACCTTCTGCACTTCATAGCCCTGCACGGTGCGCCCCATTTCGTAGGAGGCCCGCCACAGCATCTCACGCTGGGATTGCTTGAGCTTGCGCGACCCGGGCAGTCCGCTGTGGGTATCCGAGCGATCGACCAGCGCGGGAATGAGCACGCGGCATCCGCGTTCGGCCAACCGGCGGGCGAACTGATCTGACTCCGGGACGCCCGCCTGAAGACCGGCCAGTTGCTCCGGCGTCTGGTCCGCATCGGCAATGGCCACTACGAAAGCCTTGGCCTCGCCCTCAGGAACGAGCATTAAGCCATCGGCCTCCACTCCACGAACCACCGACCAACTCACCGAGAAAATCTTAAATCCGCGGCCGCGGCCCACTTCAGCCAGATTACCAGTAGAAGCACTCGAGACCGGTGCCGAAATCCGCAGTTGCGCCGGCCCTCGAGTATCCACCACGCCGAGAATGCGGGCCAGTTGCTGGCGGTTGGTCTCGATGGACTTCACATAGGCCTCCGGTGAGTTGAGATCCCGGTTCCAATGGCGGGCGCGGGTTTGGGGTGAGGCCGCAAGGACCCGGTCCAAATAGCGGTCGATGCCGCCGACCAGGGCGTGGGCCAAATCACCCGTCTGGGTCAGCGGTTGAGTTCCGGGCAACACGGCCGGTGACGAGTCAGCTGCCTGCACTGCTGTGGCTAGTAACAGCGGCAACAGGGAGGACTGCAGGCAGCACCGGAGGATCGAGGATCGTAACGTCATTTCAGGAAGGGGTTTAACAAACAGCACAGGAAAACCGGCGAACTTCAGGGAGAATTTGAAGCCAACCTTGACGCTCCCTGAAGAGACTTCAAGCCACGGTTAGCCCAAGAGGCATTATAGACTGCGTCCCCTCATGCGGACGGATCCGTCTTTCCTCCTCACCTGGGTCCACCATGCAATTGGCGGTTGCGCCGAGCGCCGGTGAGGGTATCGGTGACTCATGCGCCGTTGGATTGCCACCGTGTCCCTGTTGGTCGCCTCGCTGGTTCTGTTCCAGACCACCGTCGCCGCTGCGGATGCTCCCCAGAAAACCTCGTCTCCGAAAAAGGCTCCCATGACCCAACCCACCTCGATCAACGCATCGACCAACCTCGCGTCGTCGCTACCCGCCGTGCCCCCGGCACCACAGCCCGCTCCGGGGCTGGAAACCATCTACCTAGCCGGGGGTTGCTTCTGGGGCATGGAGGAAATATTGCGCAAGATTCCTGGCGTTCGAGAAACTCAGTCGGGATACACCGGCGGATGGCTGCCCAACCCGAAGTACGACGACACCCACGACAGCAAGTCGGGCCATGCCGAGTCGGTCAAAGTCGTCTTTGATCCCAAAACCTTGTCGCTCGAAGAGTTGCTCGAGAAGTGGTTCTTCCGCATGCACGACCCCACCACGCTGAACCGCCAGGGCAATGACACGGGCAGCCAGTACCGCTCCGCCATCTTTACCTTCAACGAAACTCAGAAAACGACGGCCGAGACGGTCAAGGCCCGGGTCAACGCCTCCGGCAAGTGGCGCCGCCCTGTGGTCACCGAGATCGCCACCGCCTCCATCTGGTATTCTGCCGAGGGCTACCATCAGAAGTACCTCGTCAAAAACCCCGGCGGCTACACCTGCCACTTCATGCGGGACTGAGATCGCGACTGAGTTTGCTCAACAAGCCCGGCCAACGCCGAAGACACACTTTGACAGACCCTGCCGGGTGGGCTGACATGTCAAAGATCCATGAGACCTTTTCCATCATCTAGGGCCGCGCTGTTCCGCCACGCCTTCACGTTGATCGAATTGCTCGTCGTCATCGCCATCATCGCCATTTTGGCAGGAATGCTCTTGCCGGCACTGGCACGGGCTAAGGCCAAGGCCCAAACAATTCGCTGCACGAGCAACGAGAAGCAAATTGTCTTGGGCTACTTGCTGTATGCGGGTGACCAAACCGATTTTCTGCCGGTGGCGGGCACCGAGGCCCCGGTCGGATCCGGGTGGGTGGCCCCGAGTCGATGGTTCGCTGAAATCTCCACGTACATCGCCACCGACAACCGCAACTTCACCAACCTCGTCGCCAAGGACAAGGTGGTGGCCTGCCCCACGGCCAAGATCGGCACCAACGTCATCCCGGCCAGTGTCCCCGGGTATCAGGGCTACGGTGGCTATGGGCACAACTACACCTACCTCGGATACACCCCGGCGGACCGAGTAAAAACCTCCCTCATCACCAAGCCTTCAGACACCGTGATGAACGGCGACGGACTCGATCCCGCCAAGGGTCTGGAGTGGTGGCACTACGGTTACTTGTACCCGCCCAGCCTCGGGGTCGCATTGTTCCGCTACGTCCGCCACGGTCAGGGCGGCAATTATTCTTGGGCGGACGGACACACCTCCGTCATGCCCTGGAAGACCCTCTCCAAGGGAGCCAACGGCAAGGTGGATTGGTTTTATCAGCCAGGGCAGTAGCCCTTCGCATCGCCCAGACCCTCCCCGGGGAAAGAACGGAATACTGGGCTTGGCAACCGGGACGCGTCGGAGTGCGACTGTCGCCGACCGGGGCCTTTGGCGACAGGAGTGACAGCGATCCCGCGGTAACCTTCAGCCACGCCGCTCGGGAATTGAACCGCTTTGGATTGAGTTTCCTTCACATCATGGAGGCGCTGATCGACCAGCAACACTCCGAGCGGTTACGCCTGCCCGGAGCCCGCCCGCTGTTCTTCCAGCAATCGCCGGATGAACGCCGTCATGGCCCGCACTGCCGCACCGGCCCGACCGCTGGCCACCGCCGGGCCTTCGACGTTGGCTCCAATCGATTGAGCAGCCAATGCGGCGGTTCCCGGACGGCGCTTGAGACGATGGGCCGCCACGATACGCAAATCGATGGGCTCGCACTCGGGATGCCACGATTCCTGCGCCCAAAGTTGGACTGCAAAATCGCCCCAACCCACCAAATGGTCCCCCGGCTTGAGGAAACCGTTCCAAGCAGAGGTCGCCTCCGCGACGGTTCGGCCGCCCAAAATCATCTCCTGGAGCACTTCCAAGTGTTGGTGAGCCCGAGCCGCCAACGGTCGGCGTGGAGCCAAAAACACTTCGAACACTTCACCCGTTGCTGGACGCATCGCCACGCACTGGAGGAGTTCGGGAGATCCAGGCACCGGGCTGTCCCGCCGATGGGCATTGGCTTCGCCAGCCACCACCAAGAGTTTTGGCCAAAGAGCCATGAGGTTGGGCATGGCCGGGCTTTCCCACCACGGATCTGCTCTTTTCAACCGACGTCGAGGGGGGCCCGTGCGCGCAGCGGTGGCGGCAATTTGACGATCTACCATCGCATCGAAGGCACTGAGCAACGGATAAAACCGCTGCTCGTCTCCCTCCCAGGCGCTGAGCACTTCGACCACCGCCTCCACGGTGGCGACACAATGAAGGTCGGGTTCTCGGCGAATGCGGTAATTGCCCGGCTTGCGCGGCATGAACCCGATGCGCGGCACGGCCCGCAGCGCCGGATTGAGCGCCACCATCTTGCGCGCCTGAGGCCACGTGCCGTCGATGATGATCAACGTCTCGGGCGGTCGTTCGAGAGCATCCGGCGCCACCGCCCCGGGACCGGGAAACAGCAAGGCCGTCCCGGGTCGGGCCAGCAATTCCTCAATGCGTGGGTGACCGGCAAATTCAATCCCCTCATGGAGTTCACTGCGGGATAAACCCAAGTGCGCGATGCGGGCCGTGCCGATGGCCACCCGGGATTCGCGCGGATGCTGCAAGAACACCACCTGCGTCGCCGTCTCGACCGGCGTCAACTCGGCGCACCAGCAGGCAGAGGCCGGGCGTCGGCAGCGGACGCAGGAGGGACGGGCCGTAGGGGCTTCAAAGGGCACAGGCATGGCAGCCCGGTGACCTCACGAAAACTGCGTGCCGCACCGGAATCCGAACAGAACCACGCACCGGGGGTCCGGAGCAAGGCGGCGGTCGGGTTGCCACGCTCGGACCACGGAGAGCCGGCGATCAAACCCTGCTTCCCCCCCCGAAAAAACCCTCTGGGCCGTCACCGCCTCACTTCTTGCCAATGCGGTAGAGATGCTCGGCTCCCCGCAAATAGAGAGTTCCATCATCGACAGCACTGCTGGCCAGCGTGCGCTCACCCAATTCGTTGCGGGCCAGTAGTTCGAAGGTTTTGCCTGCCTGCACCACGAAGCCGACGCCTTCTTCGTTCTGGAAATAAATCCGGCCATCGGCGGACACCGGCGAAGCCGAAAATCCACCACCGAGCCGTTCATTCCAATGCACCTTGCCGCTCTGCGCATCGGCACACGTCGCAATACCGGCATCGGAGACGAAGTAGAGCTCGTCTCCCACGACTAGGGCCGAGGGGGTGCTGGGGGCCCCACGACCGATTTGCCAAGCCAAGTGGGTCGCAGTGACATCCCCCTCACCGCCGGGGCGGATCGCATAGAGCTTAGGAAAATCGTAGTCGATATTCACGTAGAGCAACCCATGCGCGAAGACCGGTCGGGGCACCACCGAGAAGCCAGTGCCCGTGCCCACCTGCCACAGCGGCCGACCGCTGAGCGGATCGTAGGCGTAGATGCCACCAGCACCCGGACTAATGAGTTCCTGACGACCAGCATGGGTGATGAGCAAGGGCGTGCTGAACGAGAACTTCTTGGTCAACGCATCATTCGGCCGCCGGGTCTTCCACCGCACCGCACCCGTCTTACAATCCAGGGCGATCACGAACGGATCCGAAGCCCCATCGCAACTAAAGATCAAATGGTCTCCCGCCAAAACGGGCGACCCGCCGTTGCCGTGGACCGGCGGGTATTGGACCGACGTCTGTCGCCAAATCACCTGCCCCTTCAGATCGAGGCAGGCCGTTCCCAAATGTCCGAAATGGGCGTAGAGCCGACCGTCGCGCACCACGGGTGTCGGACTGGCATAACCATTCTTGCGATGGATATTTGCTCCATTGTCCGGCGTGAAGACGTTGGTGCTCCAGAGAATGGCACCCGACCGCGCATCGAGACACAGCACCGCCAATTCCAAACTGCTCGAGCCAAGCTTAGCACCAGAACCCGTCAGGTAGAGGCGTTGCTTTACCAAAACCGGTGACGACCACCCGGCCATCGCCAACGGGGTCTTCCAGACCACATTGCTGCTCCCGCTCCAGCGGATGGGAACTTGTTTGGCCGGAGAGATTCCCTGCCCAGTTGGGCCGCGGAACTCGGGCCAGTCATGGGCTTGAACCGCGAACATGGGGACGCAAGCAGCCAACACCAGAGCCGCTAAACGGGTACGCCGCATCAGGCCTGCGATTCCTTGGCGGGAGGGAGACAATGGGGTGAGGGAGCTCATGGGAAACAGGGATTCGGTAAGGGTTCACAATTCCTCATCCATCGAAAAACGCACCGAAAAAAACTCCCACACCCAAAGGCTCACCGCCACGGCGAGACCACGCATCCACCCGTTCCAAGGTCGCTCGCCGGGCCCAGTCTTTTATGACTGGTCAGGGTCTCTTCCCAACGCCAACGTCCGGCCATGATCCAGCGTGTTCTGCTGCTTGCTGTGTGGTTGACGATGTCCGTGTTCGCCGCGGATTCCGGCCGACTTCGGGTTCTTCTCATTGACGGCCAAAATAACCACGACTGGCGCTCCTCCACGCCGCACCTGAAAAAGGTTCTCGAGGCTTCCGGACGCTTCGCGGTAGAGGTCGTCACCCTGCCCAGCAAGGGCGGTGACATGGCCGCGGTGAAACCCAAGCTCGACGGCGTGGCGGTGGTGCTCTCCAACTACAACGGCGACCTCTGGCCCGAGGAACTGCGAACGAACCTGGTCGCCTTCGTTCGCAACGGCGGCGGCTTCGTTTCAGTCCATGCCGCCAACAACGCCTTCGCAAAATGGCCCGAGTACAACGAAATGATCGGCGTCGGCGGTTGGGAAGGGCGCAACGAACAATCCGGACCGTGGCTTTATTGGGAAGGCAAGATCGTGCGGGACACCTCGCCAGGGCCGGGCGGCAGCCATGGCAGCCAGCATGCCTTCCAGATGACCACCCGCGAGCCCAAGCACCCCATCATGGAGGGACTCCCGCCGCAATGGATGCACGCCAAGGATGAACTCTACGATCGCCTGCGCGGACCGGCCAAGAACCTCACCGTCTTGGCCACGGCGCTGTCGGATCCGAAGACGCACGGAACTGGCAAGCACGAGCCGCTACTCTTCACCATCGCCTTCGGTCAAGGTCGGGTCTTCCACACGGCCCTCGGCCACAACAATGGCCCCGACCTGACCTCCCAGAAGTGCGTAGGTTTCATCACCACCCTCCTGCGCGGCACCGAATGGGCGGCCACCGGCCGGGTCACCCTGCCCATCCCGACCGACTTCCCCACGGCCAGTGATGTCCACAGCCGGGAGTGAGAATTTCTTGCGCTGGATTCGTGCCGACTTACCTCTCTCTATGATTCCAACGCAAGGTCTCCGCTCGGTGGTGCCTTTGGTGATCGGGTTGGCCGTGGGCGGGCTGGGTGTCGGCCTGTTCCAACACAGCACACCCGGGATGACCGGGACTCCAGAGGCACAAATCCAGCACTTGGAGACCGAGTTGCAGCAGGCACGCACCCGCATCGCGGCCCTCGAAGAAACCCGACCTCGTTCGTCACGCACGCCTGCGCAAACCGCCTATGACCGGGGCCGTGATATCGCCCAGCGTCTGCGCGAGGGGCGCACGGTTAGTTCCGACGATCTCTTCCGCGCCGCCCAACCCCTGCTCCGCGACATGGCACCGCTGTTCGAGCGCATCGCGGATCAGAAGTCCAAACAGCAAGCCGACAGCCTCATCGGAGAACTGGCCCGCAAGTACGACCTAAACCCCAACCAACAAGAATCCCTTCAGAAGTGGTTCTCCGAAAAATCCCGGGCGGATCGAAAAAAATGGAACGATCTCATTTCCAGCGACGACACCACCTACTTGCAGCTTGTGAAGTCGATGCGCAATGACCGCACCGATGAAGGACTAGACCCGGTGATGGAAGAGCTGCTCAAGGGCCCTCAACTGGAAGCCTTCAAAACCGAGCGTCTGGAGGAAAGGTCTCAGCGAGTCCAGCAGTACGCCGACATGCAGGTGCAACGAATTAACAATCTCGTTCAACTCGACCCTGCGCAAACAGATCAACTCTTCGGCATCATGGCCCAGTCGTCTCCGGATTATGACGCGTCCATCCGACTCGAGGGGGCGACCGGTGAGATCGCACCCGCCAACCTCCATCCGCGCGATGCTCTTAAGTCAGTGCTGCGGCCGGATCAACTGGCTAAATACGAGGCGGCTCGCGAACGACGACTCATGGAAGCCTCGCGAGAGATGAACAAGTTGGGCGTGGAACTGCCTGCTGACTGGAATGAATTCGAATTCGGCCCCTAACTCCCCACCGCTGGGCAGCACAGCTGGGGGCCTCGCGCGAGAAAGCCGTGTCGCCGTCGACATCCGATCTCTGCGAGTCGATTATCGGAATTTCGTCGCCGTCAACGACCTGACTTTGGCAGTACCGCCGGGCGAGATCTTGGGCATCGTGGGACCCAATGGCGCGGGTAAAACGAGCACCTTCCGGGTGCTGGCCACGCTCATGGAACCCACCCATGGCGATATCTTCTTCGACGGTATCGACATCGCCGAAAACCCCCGCCAAGCCCGCCGGTTGATGGGCTACATGCCCGATCTGGCTCCAGTTCCTAGCGATCTCAAGGTGTGGGAGTTCCTCGACTTTTACGCCGCCGCCTACGGGCTGCGCGACGCACAACAGCGGCGCCAACGCACCGACCGATGTCTAGAAACCGTGGGCTTGTCCAACCTGCGAAACAACGGTTGCCGTGAATTGTCGAGAGGTCAGACCCAGCGAGTGGTCTTGGCCAAGACCCTCCTGCATGAACCCCGCGTGCTCATTCTCGACGAGCCGGCCAGCGGGCTCGACCCGCTAGCCCGCCGGGATCTCCGCACCGCTCTGCAAAGCCTCGCGGCCACTGGAGCAACCATCCTCATCAGCTCCCACATCCTCAGCGAGTTGAGCGAGATGTGCACCTCCCTGTGCGTCCTCAACCGAGGCCGACTGTTGGCCCACGGGAGCGTGAATGAAGTACGGTCCCAACTCGGCAACACACGCCGCCGGCTGACCCTCGGCCTGCTCTCGCCGCCGTCCGAAGCCGCCGATTGGCTCGCCCAACAGCCCACAATTAGTGAACTGCGCGTCGAATCCGCACGGATCTCCTTCGAGTTCACCGGAGACGACGAAGCCCAGGCAGAACTGTTGGAAGCATTGGTTCGGCGCCGGGTACGCCTAAGGACCTTCGAGGAACGACGATCCTCGTTGGAGGAGCTCCTCGTCGATATCGCCACTCCTCCTCCCCTGCCATGAACGCCCCAACAACAGACTCCGACCAAAACGAGGTCTCCGCTTGGCGGCTCTGGGAGAACCCCGTGCTGCGACGCTACATCCGCTCCCGGCTTCGATCCCGCGATTTGGGTCTAGGGCTTTGCATCACGCTGGTGCTGTCCGCGTTCATCGTCGGCATTTCCTACTCACTGGGTATTCGCAGCGAGTCCGATCCGGTCAGCGCCGCCCGCTCGGCCATCATCCCGCTGCTGGTCCTGCAAGCCTTCATCTTGTTTGTCATGGGCACCGCCCAAGTCTCCGGCGGCATGATCACCGAACGGGACGAAGGGAGCGTCGACTACCAACGGCTCGTCCCCATGGCCCCACTGACCAAGGTATTGGGATACCTCTTCGGCCTGCCCTTGCGCGAATACCTCTTGGCCGCCTCCATCCTCCCGTTCACCGCCTGGGCCATGGCTCGGGGACATGTTCCCGCTTCGGCCTGGGCTCCGCTGTACTGGATCCTCTTCACTACCGCGGTCACTTACCACGCCACCGGGCTCCTGACCGGCACCGTCGTCCGGAACCGCCGATGGGCCTTCCTCATTTCCATTGGAATGGTGTTCTCGCTCTACACCGTCATTCCCCAGTTGGCCAAATTCGGTCTCGTTTTCTTCAAGTACCTCACCGTCACTCCGGTCTCCTATGAGAGCCTGCCCGAACTCCTTCCCGAGAAGGCCGGCGCAGCGCTGCGCATCGGTCAGAATTTCTTTCCAACGCCCCGGTTCTTCAATCTGGGCCTGCCCGAGGTGGTCTTCACCACGCTTTCACAAGCCGGGCTGATCGGCCTGTTCGTGATGATGCTCTGCCGCAAGTGGCGGCAGGAAGAAGCCCATTTGCTCAGCCAATTTTGGGCGGTGGCCACCTTTATTGCGGTGCAAGTGGTGCTGCTCGGGCATGCGCTGCCGCTCATTGATCCTGGAGATTTATTTCCATCCCGAAACTTTCGTTGGTTCACAAGTCAAGCCATTGACTGGAAGCCCGACAACACGGAGGCGCTCGCCATGATCGCGGTGTACGGCCTGTTCACCACCGGCCTTGCCTGTGTGCTGACTGGCATCGTCACGCCAGACCGTGAGCGGCAAATCCGTGGTTGGCGGCGCGCCTTCAAGAACGGCGAGGATCGTCTTCCCGCCTTCGGTGACACCGATTCGGCCACCCTCTGCACCCTGATCATTTCACTCTGCGGCGGCATCGGCTGGTACCTCTTCACCCATGCCCTGCTCGAATCGCGCTGGTTTCCGGGCCATCACGCAGGACTTCACATCCTGATTATCCACTGCCTGATCCTTTTCGCGGTGACCGGATCGCTGCAAGCCCTGTTGGATGCCGAAGGGGGCCGAGCCGTTGGCATAGGCCTGCTCTTCATTGGCGTACTGCCGCTCATGGCCGGAGCAATTATCGCCAGCATCGACAACGACTACTTGCACGTGGGGATTTGGATCGCAGGCATCTCGCCGTTCTCGTTGCCCGCATCGGCCCCCGTGGCCCTGTTGTCCCTCGCCGATTCCGAGACGATGGCCGTGCGCCCGATCCAGGGCGCGGCCCGATTCGGATGGATCGTCTGGCCTCTGATTAGCCTCTGGATGATCCACCGCTCGAGAACCCATCGCCAGAGCCTCAAACAGCGCAGTTTGGAAGATCGGTTATCAACACATCCCACGCGCTGACGGGAGCTGACGGGTGGTTCACCTGTGTTTGCCGCTCCCATCGGATATCGCCTCCGGCCAATCGGAATTGCGAGCGATGGTGAGGCGAAGCTAGTCTAGCCGGTAGCCCACACTCGGCCTTGGCACTCACTCAACCCACTTTTCAAAAACCCCGAAAAAGAGCCACTGCGGCGAAAAACAAGTTGGATGTGAGATTCTGGGAGGAACATCCTCGGTTTCATGTTCTCCCCTTGCCCGACCCTGCAGGCATTCTGGCGCTCCTGCGCTCGGATAGCCGTTTTGGCCGTTGCGGGGTGGGCACTGGCGGACGACGTCGTTGGCGCTCGGCTGTGGGTTCAACCCACTCGAATGAATTTGCGGGGAACTGGTGACGTGCACGGAGTTCTAGTCTCGGCACCCACCCACTCTCCCACAGGGCTCACCAACCTCTTTCGAGACGTAACACTGGAGGCCCACTTCAGCAGCACGGATGAGCGAATCCTGACAGTCACTTCCAACGGCCTGGTTCATGCCGTGGGTGATGGCACGGCCCAGGTTCTGGTCCGTTTTGGAGGACAAACCCACCGTGTCGCCGTGGGGGTGCAAGACGCCGCCCACCCAATCTCTCCGTCGTTCCGACAGGAGATTGAACCACTGCTCACCCGCTCGGGCTGCAACATGGGCTCATGCCACGGCAAGCTGGCCGGACAGAACGGCTTCAAATTGTCGCTGCGAGGTTACGCCCCAGAACACGACTACGGCTGGGTCGTGAATGATGTCAGTGGACGCCGGATCAACCCCGCCTTCCCTGAAGAATCTCTGTTCATCACCAAGCCACTAGGCCTGGTTCCGCATGAAGGTAAAGTGCGCTTTGCCGAGGGCTCCCGCTACCACCACACGTTGGCGAAGTGGATCGCCGCCCGAGCACCGGGACCCTTGCCAGCCGATGAGGAAACCGATGCCAACCAATTAGAAATCCTCGCCGGGATTCCCAACCCATCGGCTCCCACACAATCGGATCCGCTGGCCGCAAAACGCTCGGTGTTGAGCCGCAGTCTCGCACCCGGCGAAACCCAGCAATTACTAACACGCGCCCACTGGCCCGATGGGCGCATCCGGGACGTCACCTGGCTTTCTCAGTTTTTTTCCAACGACCAGAACATCGCCACCGTCACTCCGGAAGGGCGGATTCAGGCGGTCCGTCCCGGCGAGACCGCCATCCGGATTCATTTCCAGGGACTGGTTGAAATCGTCCGAGTGACCATTCCGTTCACCAACGTGGTCGAGGGATGGAAGTTCACCCGCGCTCAGAATCCGGTGGATGTTCCCGTCTTCGCCAAGTTGCAGTCGTTGAACCTACCCCCATCGCCCCGGTGCGATGACGCGACCTTCTTACGTCGGGCCATGCTCGACACGCTCGGAACGCTGCCCACACCGGAGGAAGTTCGAGCATTCCAAGCCGACCGTTCACCCGGAAAGCGGGCGACTCTGACCGACTCCCTCTTCCAGCGCCCCGAGTTTGCCGATTACTGGACACTCCAACTCGCGGATTTATTTCAAAATCGCAAGGAACGCGATCATGACGTCCGCGGTTCAAAGAATGTCCGCGCCTTCCACGGATGGCTGCGGGATCAAGTGGCCGCTCGTCGCCCGTGGAATGCACTGGTGCGCGATGTCCTGACAGCCAGCGGCGATTCGGTCCAACACCCGGAAATTGGCTACTACGTGTATTTGGTCGGTGAAAAGCGTTCCACCGAGAGTGAAGCGCCGGATGCCGTCGCGCAGGCGTTCATGGGCACGCGCATCGGTTGTGCCCGGTGCCACAACCATCCGTTGGAGAAATACACCCAAGACGATTTCTACCATTTTGCCGCCTTCTTCGATCGCGTGACCCTCGACCGAAAGGGACCCGCCGACGGGGCCACCACCTTGCTCACCATGAGTCGCGAGGAACGCGAACGCACCCAGCGTTTGCAGGAGGCAGAAACGAAACTAAAGGAAGCGGAGGCCAAGCTACTGGCATTGGGCTATGACGGCGGAACAGCCAGCCCCGCGACCGGACCTGAATGGGCGAAGCAACTCGAAGGTGCACAAAACGAATTCCGCGACCGGAAACGCGAGTTCACTTCCAAGAAACGCGAACTGGCCGAAAGCCGGAACAAAGTCCCCCACGCCTGGCAACCCCGCACCCTGCGCGACCTCGAGGCGCGCCCACTCGACCGTAAGCCGATGGAGTTCAGCGCCGACACCGATCCGCGGGCCCAGTTGTCCGATTGGCTCACCGCAACCAACAACTCCTACTTCGCCGGGGCGATGATTAACCGTCTCTGGAAACACTTTTTGGGAACCGGTCTGGTGGAACCTGTGGACGACCTTCGTGCCAGCAACCCGCCTTCGAATCCGGAACTGTGGGCCTTGCTCAGCCGAGAGTTTGTCGGAAGCGGCTACGACCTGCAGCACGTGATGAAGCTCATCCTCAATTCGCGAACCTACCAACTCAGCGCACGCACCGTGCGCGGCAACGAAACCGACACCCGGTTTTACTCGCACTACTACGCACGCCGCCTGCCTGCGGAGGTCATGGCCGATGCCATTAGCTCAGCCACCGGCGTTCCCGATCGGTTCGATGGCTTCCCGGTGGGAATGCGTGCCGTGCAAGTGCCCGAACCCACCGTCAGCAGCTACTTCCTCACACTCTTCGGCCGCAGCGAGCGGGTGACGGCGTGCGCCTGCGAACGCAGCGGCGAGGTGACCTTGCCTCAATTGCTGCACCTCCAAAACGGCGAAGAATTGAACAAGAAGATCCAGCACCCGGAAGGTCGCCTCAAAGAGTTGATCTCTTCGGCTAAGACCCCCACCGACGGGCCGCGACTGGTCGAAGAACTCTACCTCATCACCGTCGGACGACGCCCCAATGCCGTGGAGTTAGAACGGGTGCTGACGCAGTTCAACGAGACCCCTGCGGAGGAAGTGCTGCCCGATTTATTTTGGGCCCTGCTCAACACGAAGGAGTTCGCCTTCAACCACTAACCGGAACCGAGTCACGCCATGATCGACATCTCCCTCGCCTCACGGCATGCAACCCAATGCAATGGCCTCTCGCGACGCGGCTTCTTGCGCCTGGGGGCACTGGCTCCACTGGGGCTCTCGCTGCCCAGCGTGCTTTCTTGGGAGAGCGCACTGGCTGCTTCCGCCAATGGGTTGGTGCGCAAGGCTCCCCGAGCCAAGTCGGTGCTGCTGGTCTACCTCGGAGGTGGCCTTTCGCATCACGATTCATTCGACCTGAAGCCCGGAGCCATTGAAGAAATTCGCGGCAAGTACACCGAGATCCCCACCAACGTCACCGGCCTCAAGGTGGGCAACCTCCTGCCCAAGATGGCGCAGACGATGGACAAGGTGTGCCTGGTCCGCTCGGGCGCGCATGACAACGACCACCACGAGACGGCGACCAACTGGGTTCTTTCAGGCAAGTTTGGAACACCGTTCGGGGATCATCCGGCGATGGGCGCTATTGTTGCGCACGAGACGGGATTCGTCGGAAAAGTGCCGCCCTACATCGCGGTCCCCAAGAACCCCAGTTTCACCTGGGAACTCGGTAAGAGCGCGTGGCTTGGAGGCCGCTACGAGTCCTTCAAGGCCGGGAATCCCAACGACAAATCTTGGAAGGTCCGCGATCTAGCCTGCCCGGCCCAGCTGACACCCAAAATATTGGAACGCCGGCGTACCCTGCTTCAGGCGGTGGACACCCTCTCAGCACATATCCGCGGCAACGACCAGATGGCCACCTACGATGAGTTCGCTCAGAAGGCAACCGACATGATCTTGTCGCCCGACGCCCAGAACGCCTTCGCCCTCGAGAAGGAATCCGAGGCATTGCGCGACACCTATGGTCGGACCGAGTTTGGACAAAGCTGCCTGCTGGCCCGCCGTCTGGTGGAAAGCGGGGTGCGCTTTGTCACCGTGAACTACGGAGGCTGGGATCATCATGCGAAGATTTTTGAGAGCCTCGACAAGAAGCTGCCCGATTTCGACCGGGGCTTGAGTGCGCTGATCAACGACTTGCATCAGCGCGGGACGCTGAAGGAAACGCTCGTCGTGGTGATGGGCGAATTCGGTCGCACTCCCAAGATTAATAAAGACGCAGGACGCGATCATTGGGGACAGGCTGCCTCCATGCTCTTCGCCGGTGCCGGAGTGCAAGGCGGCCACGTCCTCGGTGCAACCGACAAGAACGGCGCCTTCGTTACCGATCGCCCCGTGCGACCTGCCGATGTGTGCTGGACGGTTTACGATGCACTGGGCATCGATCCGGATAAGACCATCATCACGCCGGAAGGGCGACCTACCCTGATTCTCGACGAAGGCAGCGTCGTCAAGGAACTCTATGGTTGAGCCAGAGAACACCGCTGACTTTTCACGTCTCTGGAGCACCGGGAAGACTCTTTTGTGCCTCTGTGCCGCGGCTCTTTTGTCTGTTCAAGGCCTGGCTGAGGGTCCGAAACCGGAAGCAAAAAAACCGACCCCTCCGGCCATCGCCATGGTGCTACCGCTCGGAGTGGAAACGGGCTCCAGGCAGAAGCTGACCTTGCGCGGCTTGAACGTGACCAATGCCACGGCCGTCCGACTGACAGGCCTGACTCCGGCCCTGACCGCCGAAATCAAAGACCGTGGAGCGGCCCCAAAAATTGACGGCTTCGACGCCCAACGCGTCGGAGACCAGCGCTTGGAAATCGAACTGTCGCTGCCAGCGAACACTCCGAGCGGCACGAACATCGCGATGGTGGTGGTTTCGCCCGACGGTGACTCCAAACCCTTCCCGCTGCTCGTTGCGACAGCGGGCCAACTCATCGGCGAGCAAGAGCCGAACAATGGGTTTCGCGAAGCGGGGGCCTTAAATTACGGAAAGACGGTGCGCGGTGCGCTGGAGACCTTGACTGACGTCGACGTGTTCGGCTGCGAACTGAAAGCGGGTCACACTCTCCGTGCCGAAGTGATGGCCGACCGACTCGGTGCCACGCTCGACGCCACCCTTTCTCTTTACGACGCCAAAGGGCGACTCCTGACCAGCAACGACGACGCCAAGGGCTTCGGGCGGGATTCGCTTCTCGAATTCAAAGTCCCTTCGGCAGGACGCTATTTGCTTGCTGTGAGTGGCGTGACCGAGAAGGCCGGAGCGGCCGCCGTTTATTTGCTGACCGTGACCACAGCCCCCTGATTCCGCCCCAATCTCGACTTTCCATCCCAGCGATCCATCCGCTCAGGCCACCGCACGGCTCACTTCAATCCTTCCAAGATGACACCCTGGAGCCTCCTGCGCCGGACGGCACTCTTCCAACGGGAGACCGAGCTCACGGACACTGGTCAAATCATCGGCTGGTGGGAGGTGCGACGTGTTCCTTACAACCTCCTTGTGGGCATCGCTGGAGTCGTCTCCATAGCGGCCTGCTTTTTGGCTGTGGGCGTTGGCGGAGCCTTCTTGAAGGAGCCCCTCCAGCGGCCCGATCCACCGCTCTTCGGCTTCGTCCTCGTGTACGCCGTCATCGCCAACGTCTTTTACTCCGGCGGCTGGCTTGCCGAACTGATTTGGCTTCGACTGTGGCGCATCCGTCAGCCCCGCTTGGCCGTACTCTCATTGGGTCTCGGACTTCTGTTTTCCATTTTGCTGACCTTGCTTCCCGCCGTCGCAGCCGTTTCGTGGGTCGCCTACACTCTACTCACGCGACAGCCATCTCCTACGCCCTAAGGCTCAACCCGTTTTACGAACCCGTTTTCAGCGAAACCCACGACGTCCACTGCCACCCGGTAGCGACGCCAGAAGAGGCCTCCGCAGGTTGGTCATTGGCGTAAACCCACAACCACGATTAAGCTGATGGGCATCAATTATTCCGGTCCAGTTCAAGTCTCAGGCGCAGGGCCTCGACCCCGACTCGGGGTGCTGTTGGCGTTGATATTCTGCCTCGGACAGCAACTGTGCTGCGCGGCGGAGGTTACCGCTGCCAAGGGCTTGTCGTGGTGGTCGCTCCAGCCTGTTCAGCGACCGACCGTACCCGGGGGAGACCTCGGGAAAGACAACCCGATCGACCGCTTCCTGTCCGTCTCCCGCGGCGTCCAACCAAAGCCCCCTGCGGACCGCCTCACCCTCCTCCGGCGAGTGCACCTGGACCTGACGGGCCTCTCCCCAACACCCGAAGAGCAGGAGGCGTTCCTCGCCGACCTCTCGCCCGATGCCTACCAGAAGGTCGTCGATCGTCTGCTGGTCGATGAGCAGCACGCCGTTCGCTACGCCCGGCACTGGCTGGACGTGCTGCGGTATGCCGACGCCGACGAGCGCATGACGGCCGCGCCGGGCATCCACCTGTGGCGGGACTGGGTCATCCAGGCCCTGCACGAAGACCTGCCCTACGACCAGTTCGTGCATGTCCAGCTCACCGGCCGACGCTCCAACGAGCGCACCCAAATGTCGGCGACGGGCCACCGGTCCCAACGCGAGCCCCGCCCGGGCGATGTGTTTGCCCTCGGGTTTCTGTCGCGAGGGGCTGGGTCTGATCCACAAGAACTGGCCATGAACGCGGTGGACACCATTTCTAGCACGTTCCTGGGCATGACCGTCGCCTGCGCCAAGTGCCACGACCACATGTTCGACCCGGTGTCGCAGGCCAACTATTACTCCATGAAGGCGCTCTTCGACCCGCTGGTCCTTCGCAAGATGACGCTGGCATCGGCGGCCGACCTCATGGCCGCAGGCAAGGCGCAGGCCGAACTCGAGCGTCAGCGGGCCCCGCTCGAACGCGAACGGGACACGTTGCTAGAGCCCGTTCGTAGCAAACTTTACGACGACCGCGTCGCCATGCTCCCGCCAGAAATTCAGACGGTGATCCGCAAGCCGGAACGCACTCGCAGTATCGAAGAACAAAAGATCGCCGACGATTACTTCCCCATCCTCCGAATTGATGGCGACAAGATCGACGAGGTAATCACCGAAGACCTCCGCAAGAAAGACCGCGAATTGCGACGCCGGATCGACGACCTGACGCAGGCAATTCGGCGCACGAATGCCCCGGTCCTTCCCGTCTTCCACACCGTTGAAGCCGACCCAGATCGGGCCCGTGAACAGCGCTACATATTGACCAGCGCCGATCCGAGCCGGTCCGAAACAAATCGGCCGGTCAACCCGGGATGGCCTTTCGTGCGCGGCGCCATCGACTTCCGAGAAGGGCGCGTCGAAGCGTTCGCCGACTGGCTCACCTCGCCCGACAATCCCTTGTTCGCCCGAGTGGCGGTGAACCGACTCTGGCAATGGCACTTCGGCGAAGGACTCCATCGCCAACCCAGCGATTTCGGCCATCAAACCGGCAAGCCCACACAACCGGAGCTCCTCGACTGGCTGGCCTCGGAGTTCGTCCGCAGCGGGTTTAGCCTCCGTCGCATCCATCGCCTCATCGTCACGTCGGCCACCTATCAACGGGCGTCGGAGTCTGAAGGGGCGCTGAAGCCGGGATCCACCGAAGCCGCCAACCACCAGCGCGACCCGGACAACCGCCAACTCTGGCGACATCCGGTGCGTCGCCTCGAAGCCGAGGCCGTCTGGGACAGCGTGCACCGGGCTGCAGGCCTACTCGACGTGCAAGTCGGCGGACCGTCCTTCGAACCGGGTGAACGCAGTGGCGCCAGCAAAAGCACCCCCTCCGCTGCGACTGCGACCGCGACAAAACGCCGTCGAGGCGCATACATGACTCGCGGCTTCTCCACGAGCCGCGAGGCTACGCCGGACTTCCTGAGGACCTTTGATGCCGAAGATGGCCGAGACCCCTGCCCCATGCGCACGCGAACCGTCACGGCCCCACAGGCGTTGTTTCTGATGAACAGCCCGGAAGTCGAACGCGCGGCCGATGCGCTGGCGGGGCGGTTGCGGTCCGAAGCGGGCACTGACCTCCCGCGGGCGGTCGATCTGGCCTATCGACTGGTTCTTTCGCGCCCGCCGGAAGCGAAGGAACGGGAGCGGTCGTTGACCTACCTCGAGAACGATCCCCAGCGACTATCCCGCTTCGCCTGGCTGCTCTTCAACCTCGACGAATTCATCCATGTCCCCTGACTCGCCGACACAGGTTCCGCACGACGCCTCGGCCCTCGACCGGCGGCAGTTTTTGTTCCGAGCCGGGGGCGGATTTCTCGGCGTCGCACTCGGAGGCCTGTGGGCCGAGGCCGGCGAAATCCCCAATGCCATTGTTGGGCCTCACCTCCGACCCAAGGCGCGATCCGTCATCTTCCTGTTCATGGCCGGCGGAGTCAGCCACATCGACACCTTCGACCCGAAGGGCAATGCACAGGCCGGCAAGCTAATCGATGCCGTAGGATTCGGAGACAACCTGGCCGCCATGAAGCGCCCGGTGATTCCTTGTCACCGCACCTTCACCCGACATGGCAAATCCGGCACTCCCGTGTCGGACTGGTTTCCACACGTCGGCGGAGTCATCGACGAGATCGCCGTGGTGCGATCGATGTGGTGCCACGAGGGCAACCACTTCCCGGCGGTCATCGAAACGTGCACCGGCCATCGAGGTCGCCAGTTTGATCACCCCTCCTTCGGTGCCTGGGTCTCCTACGCGTTAGGCTCGGAGAACCGCAACTTGCCGACCTTCGTCAACATCGGCCGCCCCTCCTCACCAGTGCAACTCACCGGCGGATACCTCGGTGCCGGCGTCTCGGCCACCCCATTCCAAGCGGGCCCCACACCGGTGCCCAACTTGCATCCGCCCGAAGGACTCAGCGCCCGCGAACGCGACCGGCAAATGGAACTGCTGGAGTCCATGAATGGCGAATTTCGGGCACGACACACGCTGCAATCGGGCATCCAGGCCCGCACCCGGGCCTACGAACTGGCCGCCCGCATGCAAATGTCGGCACCCGAAGCGGTAGACTTCGCATCGGAGCCCGCCCACATCCGCTCGCTGTACGGCCTCGACGATCGGCACACCGAAGAGTTCGGAAAGCAGTTGCTGCTCGCGCGCCGGCTCTCGGAACGCGGCGTCCGCTTCATCCAAGTTTGCCATGCCGGTGGGGGCAACGGCGGCTGGGACTCCCACGGCGACATGAAGACCCATGAACCCCTCTGCCGCGCCACCGACCGGCCCATCGCGGGACTCCTCCGAGACCTCAAACAGCGCGGGATGCTCGACGACACCCTGGTGGTTTGGACCAGCGAATTTGGGCGCACGCCGTGGTCGCAAAACACCACCGGCCGAGACCACAACCCCAAGGGCTACACCTCATGGCTCGCCGGCGGCGGCGTACAAGGCGGCCTCGTGCATGGCGCTACCGACGACGTCGGCTACCGCGCGGTCGAGAACCCCCACTACTACAGCGACCTCAACGCCACCATCTTGCACCTCCTCGGCCTCGACCACACCCGCATGGAACTCCCCGCCCTCGGCCCCGTCTCACGCCTGGTCGAGCGCGGCGGCCCGATCCGCGAAATTCTGGCCTGAACGGGCGAGATCCTCGTGGGATCTCCACCGCATGAACCGCATGGGGCATTCGCGCCCCTCAGCCCCCCCAATCGCCCCTCATCCAATCGAACAGCGTCGGGGAAGGCCGGCACTGAAACCACCGCTTTTAGGCATTGATTATCAAATACGCTCGCGCGTCTGTGAGCTCCGAGTAGCGTCCCAGTCATGATGAATCGAGTCCCTCCAGTGATCGGGGCCCAGTCCACGCGCTTTCGACTCATCAGGCTCTGGTCCGGCATTCTGATCGGAGACCTCGCCACGGCCGGACTTTTCCTAGCCATCAAACAATGGGTCGCGAGCATCGACGGGCCAACGGGGCCTTTGCTGTCAGTGCCCAGTTTCTTGCTGTTCCCGGCATTCGGCGGACTCATGGCCTCATGGTTTTGGCGGAGACTCAACCTCACGATAGCAGACTGTCTCATCCATTCCGTCTCAATGACAGCGATCGGGATCGGTGGGGCGGCGATGTTGCTAGGTGAAGGGGCCGTCTGCCTCGTCATCGCCACCCCAGGGCTGTATGTGATGCTCCTGGTGGGAATCCTGTTTGGCCGACTGCTGTTCATGCCTCGAGACAACGGGCTGCGTCTGGTCATGCTGCCACTATTGGCCTTCTTCGCGCATGCCGAGACCCAACTCCGCTCTGACGAGCAGGAAGCGGTCACCGACGAAATTCTCATCCACACTTTGCCGGCCAAGGTTTGGCCTCATGTGCTGACCTTCCCGCGCATTCAAGAGCCACCCGATTACTGGATTTTCCGGCTCGGTCTGCCGTGTCCCATGGAGACGACCAACAGCGGCAATCATGTCGGCGCGAACCGTCAGTGCGTGTTCAGTGATGGAGTCGTGATTCAGGAGCACATCTCTGAGTTCATCCCCCAGGAACGCCTGACATTCGAGGTGTCTGAACAACCGACCCACCCGGAGTCCTACGGTCATGTCACTCTCCATCGGGGCCAGTTCGACTTGCGTGACAACCACGACGGCACGACGACCCTCATCGGCACCAGTTGGTACACCCTCCACGTCCGCCCGCTCTGGTATTTCAACCTATGGACCGAGGACATGACCCGGCAAGTCCACCTCCGCGTGATGCGCCACATCCAGCGCCTCGCTGAATCCTCGCCCTGAGATGTTCCGCTTCACCGTCGAGCATCTCGGCTTCCTCGCGAAGGTCCCGGGCCTTCCGCAGGTATTCGATGCCCTGCTACTGGTGACGACCGCCCTGCGGCGCACTCCCTGCCTAGTGGCCATGGAACAAATCGAGACGCACTTGCGTTCGCTTCCAGAACTGCGACTGCGACCCCATCGTCTCGGAGGCACCGAATTCGTGTTGGCGGGCCATGAGATCGCCCACCTGCATGGCAATGGATTGCTCGACGTCCGGTTGAGCGAGCCAGAGCGGAACCGATGGGTGCACTCGGGACGCGTGCAGCCCCATCATGTGCTTCCGGAATCTACCTGGGTGAGCCTCTGGATCACGGGAGCCGAGGATGTCCCGACGGCAGTGGAACTGTTGGAGACAGCCGCCTGGCTGCGCGCTTCCGGATTCAGGACCTGAAGCGGTAGGTCAAGATGTAGACCGACCATCCGATCGAGAGAGAGGGTTCGAGAGGCCAACGAGGCGGTGGTTGTCAGGACGCGCCGGGAGGCGAGGTCGGAGGCGACAGCGGGGGCTGAACCGGCGGGATGGCTCCGGACTTTTCCTGCTCAAGCTGTTGTCGGGCCAGATCCATGGCGACCAACCGTTCCAAGGTGGCCGATGGAACCCCTCGCGGAGGCGGCTTCACCATTCCGATGAAGTTCCGGATGACTTGCATCGGCGTCCACACGATCCCCCAAGGGATTCCCCACCAACCGAGGCCGAGACTGAACAGCATCGAGCCCGCCTGTCGTTTGAGGCCACAGCGTCGGCATGAAATCACCGGATGGCTGCTCCACGTGGTTACAAACAGTGCCGACCAAACCCGGTGAGCGGTGTGCACGTCAATAGGTCCCGACCTCTCGCACCGCGGACACGAGCCTTGGTGCACGGCCTGTGTTCGCCTCTGGACGAAGTCTACCGGCAACTGAGACGCAAACCGCACCAAGGCGCCGTTCTGGCGACATTGGTCGTTGCAGAAGCGCAACTCTCCGTCGCGGCTCCCACCGAAAAGGATCAAACTATTGCAGTATTTGCAGAGGGTCATGAGTGGTCCGGGGATTCGGAGGCTGATACGAGGAGTCTAATACGGAGAAACTCGCTGGGAGACGGATTGGTCAATCCATCGCTGTCCTTAGTAGGACGGCGGATTGCGGTTCGGGAAAGCGCATTCGGAATTGCTGGCAGTGCTGCATCCCCCCCTGTTGGGTCCTCTCACCTAGTCAACCAGTCAACCAGTCACCCGGTCACTGTTGCTGGCCTTGGTGGTCGTGGCAGACCAGGTCGATGATCACCGCGCTGGCCAAGATCACGACGTCGTCCTCGCCGTCTGCAATGTCCACGCCGTAGGTATCCGTCCAGGAGAACCAGCGCTTGCTCACTTCTGCCACCACGCGCCCGTGACGCCGGAAGGTGTACTCCCGGTCGAGGAGATCGCCGGATGCCTCGAGATCGTCAGGCCCAGGAACATCGACCGTGAATCGGCACCGGAACAACGTGAACAGGTGCTTACGCACTTCGGCCACCACACGCCCATCCTTCTCGATGTCATACGTGGGCCCCCAGCTCAGGAGTTTCTGACGAATGAACGCGAGCTCATGGCCGCTCGGATCTCGGAACGAGAGCTTGTCGCCCCAACTGAAGACCTTGCCATCGACGCGATACACCTCGTTCTCCGAAGCGTCGCGGATACGATAGTCGTCGCCCAGCTCCAGAATTTCTGACGCATCACATAACGCATACCCCCTAAGGCAGCAGAATCGCCGCACAACTCAAGGCAAAGGGGGGTTACGCAGGTGAGAAACACGAGCGAAGTTTCCGATGGACCGACGACACCCCGGCCAACATTAAGCGCGACACCCTCCATCGATGCATCGACCACCTCTGGCAAGAGCATCTCTACGGGATGGATTGGCTGCGCAACTCCATCGGCCTGCGCGCCCACGGCCAGCCGGATCCGTTCATCGAGACAAGAAAAGGGGTCAGGAAAGGGAGGAAAGGCGTCAGTTCTTGATATTGTTACAAAAGGGGTCAGTTCTTGATATTGGTTACTCCCCGCCCAGCTTCCTCTGGCGATACAAGAAATGGTTCAGATAAGCGCGGGTGCCCATCGTCAGCCGCTCGGCGATCCACCCCACCGTCATCGTCGTCTCCGCCCGCAAGCGCGCCGCCAAAGCCACCTTCACTGAATCCCCGTTGGAAGCGTGCAGTTTATCCGAGATCGAAGGCCAGGATTTCCAACGGAAGCTTCAGAATTCGGAAATCGTTCCATGACCCCGTTTCTGTTTCGATTACGAACTGAGGATCTTACCGCTCGAGGTGAAGAAGTCGTTTTATTCTCTCGATGCCGAAAAGTGGCAGATGTTCAATGACATACCCTATGATAGATGTCCCTGGCTTGTGTGGGGAACTCCCGCCGTGGGCACGGTGAAATCGTCATCCGAAACAGGCGAGCCTATCTTGAGGGTGAACCAATTTGCTGGCGGCGCGGAGTTTTCGGAAATAATCGAACGTGATGGATTCGACTTCGTAAAGGTTAAGATTTTAATTACTGGGATTCTGATCTTGGAATTAAATATCTACCAAGCGAAGAAATAGTGATCGAATTGGCCGAAATCGACTTTCCGGGAACTGAAAATGAATGGATAGAATCATTGAATAGATTCAAAGAAGGAGACAGTGAGTTTATCGAATGGATGATTAGTTTCGCGAAGATTAGATTAACCAGCTCAAGGCGACCCTGAAGAGTCGATGGGATTTCGAGTGACATGTACCGCTAACACTCACATCCAGCGGACTTCGCTTTGCTACGCCGCTGATGTGAAGCTTTCGCTGAAAAGATTGAGTCTGATGCCACGATTCCTGCAAAGAGAGTATTTTCGGCACACGCGCCAGCGACCCGACCGGGTCGGAATCAAGGATGAATGGATTGAGCGCGTCATCGAACATCCCGAATCAGAGAAGATTTAATCAGATGGACGCATTCGACGATGGGCACGGATTTCTGACTCTTAGATTCGGGCATTACGAGTTATTCTTTTGGGAGACTCCCCAACCGTACACAATCCTTTCTTTGACCGTGATTATGAGGATAAAAACAAATGAAAATCAAATATTTTGAAGATACCGGCACCGCTCTCCTTGAGTTTGGGGGTGGTACTCCTGCCGAGACCCGGGAGCTATCGGAGGACATTTATTTGGGCTTAGACGAGTCGGGCCATGTGGTTTCCAACACCGTAGAGCACGCAAGCATCCGAGGTGATTTATCTGAATTCAGCTTCAAGAGAATAAACAAAGCGGACGAGGTCGTGGAGCCAACGCGCTAACGCGCGCGGTTGACGACTAATGTTGGCCTCCGAAGTCCCCCCGGCGAGCCGAAATCACCTGTTGCGGGGGCAGCACGACGTCGGCAAGATCACCTTCATGCGACATGCCATCATCTATCCTGGCGAGGATGGTTTCTGGGTTGCGGAGTGTCCCAGCTTGCCGGGTTGCATTTCCCAGGGGGAGACCCGCGAGGCTGCGATCAGCAACATCCGTGAGGCCATTGAGGGCTACGTCCGTGCGCTCCGGGAGGATGGTATCGAGGTTCCTGAGGAGCGATTTGAGGCACTTCTGGTCGCTGTATGAGCAAACTTCCTCAGGTGTCAGGCCCCGAGTTGGTCCTAGCACTTGAGAAGCTTGGGTTTTCGGTCCGTCGTCAGCACGGCAGCCACATCATTATGCGACGAGATGACCCATACGCGCAGACTGTAGTCCCAAACCACCGTCAGATCGATCGAGGCACTCTGCGCGCCATCCTCAGGCAGATCGGGATTACTCCTGAGCATCTCACGTCGTTATTGTAGGAAATAGTCCAACCATTGCGTCCTGCGAACGGCGGTTGAGCCCACTGTTCCAGGACTGACCCGATCTCCGTCGTCGCAGACCCAGGGGTTAATCCTTATATTATGCACACACGCTATCTAAGAATCTCGATTGCCGCCGCTTTCTTTCTGTCGGTGCTTTATTCCATCCACGGAAGCGAGCCGCCGGCTCAGTGGAAGAAAGTCGATGCGAAGCGGTTTTCATTTTTTATTCCGCCGGACATGAAACTCGTTCCGACCCGCGGAATCGACTCCTACGTTGAGAGCTACCGCGGAACGAACATCGACTTGAGCTTCGACTACGGGCCTTACCCTGATTCCCTGAACCCCTATAAGAACTTCCCTGGCTCCGTCACGAAGACATTGAAAATCGACGGCAAAGAGGCGCTACAAGTGTCATTCACCAATTCAAGCACGTCTGGATACCGTTTCGATCAGGTTATCGCAATCCACTTTCGCGACTTGGGTGACGGAGGAAACAAGCAGACGCTGTGGGCGACATGCCGCACCAAAGAACATTATTCGGCTGTTGAACAGATATTCTCTACTCTTCGTTTTAACAAGTGACACAGGGAACGGGGTTAGGGAACGATTTTCGAATTTGACTCAGGTTGGGGGTCAGGTTCTGCCGTTCAATGCCTCGGTGATTGGCTTTTTAGCTTGCGGAGCCCGTTACCGAGCCCGAGCCGAGAGAACCTATGGGAGAAAAATCGGAAATCCTTCCTTTCTCCCGTTTCACTAACAAAGCACTGAGCTTAAACGTTGGTCGAAGTGTGTAAGAATGTGTAAACAACAAGAAAGTAAGAGACCAGAAGCAATGAGAAGTATCTTGGTGATTCTGTGTATATTGGCTGCGTGCGGTTGTACAGCCAACCAGCGGTTGGGCGTGAAGCTCGATCAGCCTACCTATTGGCGTAGCCCGAACGGAGAGCGATTTGTAGCACGCCACGGATGGCTGTCCGATGACAGTCTCAGTTTTGTCAAAGTAACGATGCCCGATGGCCGACAGTGGACGTTACCACGAGCGTCGGCTGCTTCCGGTGTGCGATACACCGATGAACATACATTGGTGTGGTGGGAACATCAGGGCACGGTGCGTGTGGATGTCCGACGTGACGATGGAGAGTGGGAGGAGGGGCGTTGGGAATTGCGGCCCTATCCGCAGGTACACTAATCTGCCCAACAAGCCGTGGATGGCAACTCCCACTAGCTTCTTTTTCCTCTAGGAACGAGACCAAGGAACGATTTCCGAAGGAACGGGGTCAGGGAACGATTTCCGATTTTGAATCAGGCGGGATCTAGCTACTGTTAACCCATGCCTCGACAAGTCCGCATTGAGTTTGAGGGCGCCCTTTACCATGTGATGGCACGTGGCAATCAGCGCAACCGCATCTTTGCCTCGCCCGACGGGGGCGATGAGAGCCTGTTCTTGGAAACCCTGGGCGAATGCTGCGAGCGTTCCGGCTTCCGAATCTGGGCATGGGTCCTGATGGGCAATCATTACCACCTCCTCGTCGAGACACCCTCGGCCAATCTGGTCGCCGGCATGGCTTGGCTCCAAAACACCTACACGCGACGCTTCAACTCCCGCCACCGCCAATGGGGACGCCTTTTCGGCGACCGCTACAAGTCGGTCCTCATTGAATCGGGCAGACCCGACGAAACGGGCGGCGACTTATACCTGCAGACCCTTCTCGACTACATTCACCTCAATCCAGTTCGAGCCGGGTTGGTGCCGACCGAATCATTCCAGGGGCTGATGGACTATCCTTGGAGCAGCCTCGTCCAGGCCTACGCCGTGGCACCCGAGGCACGGGCTCCGTGGATGGCGGTGACCGACGGTCTCGCGCTCTTCCGATGCGAGGACAGGGCGGCGGATCGCCGACAGTTTGTCGAACGTCTCGAAGGCCGATTGAAGGCTGAAGCCGCGGAAGCGTGCGGTTTATCCGAGATCAAAGGCCAGACTCTGCGGAGCACCTTGAGGAAAGGTTGGTATTGGGGAGGAGAATCCTTCAAGGAGACGCTTCTTCAAAAACTCGAAGGTCTCAAAGGGAGCTCCATGCCTGTGGCGAAGGATTTCCGCAGCAGCGATCAGGCACGGGACCATGACCACTGGGACGGTGAACGGATCATCTCCGAGGCAGTGCAACAGTTCGCCCTGAAAAGCGGCCGGCGCGAGGAGTTTACGGCGCTGCCGCGTGGAGATCTACGGCGGGTCGCGGTGGCTTGGGCCGTATATCGGCGCACCTCGCTGCGGCAATCATGGATCGCAGACCGACTCGGATTGCGCAGCGGTGACAACGTCTCGGCGCAGGTCCGGAAACTCTCCACACGGCCAAGCGAGGAACTTTCACCCGAGATCCAAGCGTGGATGAAGGCCTTCGAATGAAGCCAGCCAAAATCGGAAATCGTTCCCTGACCCCGTTTCATCTTGAGACCAAAATATCCAACCGCTAAATCACCATGAAACCAACTGTCTTTCTGGCTGCAGTGTTGATGTTCGCCCTCTCAACGCACGCTTCAGTAAAACCCCTTAAGGTGTTTATACTAGCCGGACAATCAAACATGGAGGGGCATGCCGCAATCAGCACCTTTGACTATATCGGCAAGGATCCACTCACGGCACCCCTTCTCAAGGAAATGCGTAAATTGGATGGAAGTCCACGCGTCTGTGATCAGGTCTGGATGTCTTATTTGACCGGACCTTACGATGGCAGCGCCAATGGCGAAGGGTTGGGAAAATTGACCGCCGGTTTTGGGGCACGTGGGGATCAACCCACCAAGATGTGTGGCAATATTGGTCCTGAGTTCACCTTCGGAATCTATATTGAAAAAGAGCTCAATGAACCAATTTTGATCATCAAGACCGCCTGGGGCGGCCGGTCGCTCAACACCGAATTCCGCCCGCCCAGCGCCGGGCCCTACATGCTGCCCAAGGTGATTCAGGAGGAGTGGGACAGGCATCCTCAGGGCGCACATGGGATTCCCAAACTAGAGGACCGCAAGAAATGGAGAGAAGAAAAGGATGCCGCCTCAGGCGTGTTTTACCAAATGATGATTGACCATGTGAAAATGGTCCTGGCAGATCCCAAACGCGTCTGTCCGGCCTATGACGCGAAGGATGGCTACGAGTTGGCTGGTTTTGTCTGGCTTCAGGGATTTAATGACTTAGTCGATGGGACGACGTATCCCGGCCCCGACAAACCCGGAAAATACGACGTCTATTCGGACCTGCTGGCCAAGTTCATTCGCGACGTTCGGAAAGATCTGTCCGCCCCAAAGATGCCGTTTGTCATCGGCGTACTAGGAGTCGGCGGGATGGGCGATAATCAAGTTTTCCGAAAAGCCATGGCTGCACCGGCAGACATGCCCGAGTTCAGGGGCAATGTCGTTGCGGTTGAGACGGCCCCCTTCTGGGATCATGCCATCGAGGTCGCGGAATCCAAGCAAGGTAAGTACAACGATATCGTTAGCGTCGCGAAAACACTGAAAACCGACGGCACGATCAACAGGGATCGGAAATGGGATGGCTACTGGAAGCCTGTCGGCAAGCCTCTGCCAGAAGAACGGATCTGGCGCTTCGCTTCGGTCGATGCCACCGAGAAGAAGGACAAACTGAAGAAATATGACGCCAGACGCTTCCGTGACGTGACGCTGCCAGCCGGAATTGAAAATTGGCACCTACCTCAATTTGATGACAGCAAATGGGCCGAAGGCAAGGCACCCATCGGGAAGGGCTCATGGAGACACAGCGGCGTTACTCTCAAGAACTTTCCCTCAACCTGGGGAGAGGGCGAGTTTCTGCTGATGCGTACAACCTTTGAAGTCGAGGACACCCATTACGATTCTTATCGCATCGCGGTTTTGGCAAGACAGGGATTCCATGTTTATTTAAACGGACAAAAGATACACACCTACATCTGGTGGCAGGACAAGCCGCAATACAGTTCTGTCGTCCTCGAAAAGGAAATGATCAATCATTTGAAGAGGGGGAAAAATGTATTGGCAGTCTACGCCAATGACCAATACGACCTTGATTCCCCGGAACATTACGCCGCGCTGGATGTACAAATTGAGGGTATCACCAAAGCAGACCAAGAAAAGCTCGACCTCGCCTTGGAGGAAGTCCTTTCCGCCAGAGATCGGGAAGCCCTCAAAGGCGCTTCCAATGGCGGATACCACTATTTTGGTAGCGCAAAGATCTTCGCCCAAATGGGCAAGGCGTTTGCGGAAGCAATTGCGAATCAGCTTAAATCTAAATAACCGCCGTAGA
Source organism: Akkermansia muciniphila (assembly GCA_945893185.1). Classification (GTDB taxonomy): domain Bacteria; phylum Verrucomicrobiota; class Verrucomicrobiia; order Limisphaerales; family UBA9464; genus SXXZ01. The sequence continues at coordinate 100,993 of CAMDDW010000003.1, forward strand.
ACCATAAAAACACCGTCAATACTTCGATAATTTCTGAACCGAATGCAGCCAGTCAAGGTACGGAGTCAGGGAACAATTTCCGAATTTGGCCAGACGGGTTCCCTCGACTCGGACTCCGTAAATGGTTCCGCAACTTGGATGGCCGATTGACGAGACGTTAAGCGGCAAAGCCTGATCCTCAACCTGAGTCAAAATCGGAAATCGTTCCCTGACCCCGTTGTCCGGAAGATCCTGCTGCACGCGATCGTCAAATCCTCCGCCGTCAGCAGGGCGCACGGCACCAGGAACAGCGTGATGATGGTGGTGAACAGGATGCCGAAGCCCATCGAGACGGCCATCGGGATCAGGAACTGCGCCTCAATGGAGCGGTCGAAGATCATCGGCGCGAGGCCAACGAAGGTCGTGACCGAGGTGAGCAGGATCGGCTGGAAACGGCGCAGCCCGGCCTCGCGGGCGGCTTCGATCAGAGACGACCCGGCGGCACGTCGTTGATTCACATAGTCCACCAACACCAGCGAGTTGCTCACGGAGATGCCGGCCAGCGCGAGCATGCCGAAGATGGAAAGGAACGATGGGGTCATGTCCAGCGCCATGTGACCGAGGAGCGCGCCGATCGTACCCATCGGGATGATGAGCATCACGTAGATGGGTTGGGTGAGAGACTGGAGGGGGATGGCCAGCAGCGCATAGATCGCCACCAGCAGCGCGACAGCCCCGAGGATCGTGCGTTGGCGCGATTCGGCGGCCTCGGCCACGTAGCCCTTGAACTGGAACGACAGTCCCTCGCCCTCAAGGCACAGCTCAAGCAGCCGTGGCTCCAGCTCGCGGGCGATGCTGATCAGGTTCACCGATTCGTCCGCCGGCTGCGCTCCAATGCGGATCACCTCCGCGCGGTCGTTGCGCTCCACGAACGAAGGTGCCTTGGTGAACCGCACCTCGGCCACCGTGGCGAGCGGGACTTCCGCTCCGCGGGGCGTTCGGATGCGGAGGTGGTCTAGGGTGTGCAGTCTCTCACGGTCCACACGGGGCAGTCGGACCATCACGCGGATGTCGTCCACGCCCCGCTGCACGCGCTGGGCTTCCTCCCCATAGAAGGCCTGTCGCACCTGCCGGGCGAGAAGCGCTTGGGTCACGCCCAGCTCGGCGGCCCGCGGCTTCAGGCTGAGCTCCAGTTCGTCCTGGCCGTAGTTGATCTGCGCCCAAGCGGTGCGGATGCCGCCATAGGATTCCAGCAGTGTCTTCATGCGCTGAGCGATCTCCGCCTTCTTCGGCGAAGTCGGCCCGCGCAGTTCGAAATTCAGGTTGCCGTCGGCGTACTCCTGTCCGCCTTCGAAAGATTGCTCGGAATAGACACGGAAAAACTGCGCCTCCGGGATAGGCCCGATCAGCTCAGTCCACCGGTTGGCAAGGATGCTGTTTCGCGGGCCGGTGACGCTCCGCTCGGACGGATCGGTGATTTCGACCGTGAGCCGTCCCGCGGACTTGCGGAAACCGCCGCGCGCGTCGGTCCCGCCAACGACGCGCATGACGTTGCGGATGAGAGACTCGCCGGTGCCCGGATCCACGAACTCCCGCTTCATCTGCTCCAGCGCGGTGGTGATCCGATCCACGTAGCGCGCGGTCACCTCGAGAGGCGTGTTCTCCGGGAGCACTATCACGGCGGTGATCCGGCGGGCGTCCACTGAAGGAAAGGATACGAACTTCATCCGACCGCCGATGCAATAGCCCGCCATGAGCAGCCCCGCCGTGAGGAAGGCGGTCAGCACGGTCGCGCGGTGCCGCAGGGCTGCGTCCAAAGCCGGCCGGTAAACGCGCTCCACAAACCATCCCAAGCCGCCCGTGATCCGTGCCTGGAATCGGTCGAAGGCGTTTTCCGAGGCTCCCATGTTTAAATCCTTGAGATGCGTCGGCAGGAACAGCTTGCAGGCGAGTAACGAGAACAACAGCACGGCCGTGACGACGGGGGGAATCTGCTTCGCATAGTCACCCCAGGTGCCCTGGAAGAACATCATCGGAACGAAAGCGACGATCGTCGTGAGCGCACCAAAGGTCACCGGCGTGGACACTTCCCGGGTGCCCTCGATCACCGCCTCGAGCGGCGGCAACGTGCCCGCCCGCAGCTTGTCGTAGATGTTCTCGCCCGTAACGATGGCATCGTCGCCAACGATGCCGATGACGATGAAGAAAGCGAACAGGCTCATCATGTTGGCCGTGATCCCCAGCCAAGGCATCACCAGCAAGCCGCCGGCGAGCGCGACCGGAATGCCGGCGGCAATCCAGAACGCCAGTTGCGGCCGCATGGTGAGTCCGAGCAGCACCAGCACCAGCAGACCGCCCTGCAGCGTGTTCGAAGCGAGGGAACTCAACCGCGCCCGGATCGAGATCGACTCATCGTTCCAGACGGTGAGTCGGATGCCCTCCGGGAAACGGGTGGCGGCGGTGCGCACGTATTCGCGGACCTTGTTCGAGATGTCGATGGCGCTCTCGTTGCCGGTGCGCATCACCTGCACGAAGAGGGCCGGCCGGCCGTTGAACTCCACCCGCTTGTCACCCTCCTCAAAGCCATCGTGAATCGTCGCCACGTCGCCGAGGAGCACTTCCGCCCCGTTGGCGGCCCGGATGGGAATCTTCGCGAACTCCGTCTCGGAATAGGCTTGTCCGCGGGTCCGAACGACGAAGGTGCCGCTCTCGCTATCGATGGCGCCGGCGGGCAGATCGATCGAGAAGCGCCGGATGGCGTCGGCGAGATCCTGAAACGTGAGCTTGTAGGCCAGCAAACGGTCGGCGCGCGCCTCGACGGCGATCTCAACGCGTCGACCGCCCTGCACCTCGGAGCGGCTGATGCCCGGTATTTCGAGCAAATCCTCCTGCACGCGCCTGGCGATCTTGCGCAGATCATGGGGACCAACCTCGCCGGTAACCGCCACATTCAGGACGGCGAAATAGTTGCCGGACTCAGGAATGAAAATCCGGGGCCGTTCGGTCTCGTTGGGAAACGTCGTGATCGTGTCGACCCGTGCCTTCACATCGTCCATCAAAGCACGAAGGTCGGTGCCGGGCTCGGCGGTGAGGTTGAAGCGCGCCATGCCGCGGTAGCCGTCGGCATCCAAACGCTTGATCCCTTGCACGCCTTCGAGCGCCTCCTCGATGGGGATGAGAATCGCGCGTTCGACATCCTTGGCCGTACCGCCCCGGTAGGGCATCTCGATTATCACCGAGCGCCAGCTCAAGGCCGGGGTGATCTCGAGCGGCGTGCGGAAGACCGCCATGTATATACCGCCGGCGAGGATCGCCAGCATCAGGAAATTGGCGGCTATGCCGTTATTGGCGAACCAGCGAATCATGGCTTGCTGGGGGCCAGCGTGGGAGGCGTGCGGTGGGTGCCAGGGGGCTCGTTCGTCCTCCCCGCACCACTGACCGGAATGTCTGGGATCACCTCGACTTTCGTCCCTTCGGGTGCATAGACGAGGTGGGTGGTGGCCACGAGCGCTCCGTTGGTAATGGCCGGGTCGCGCACGAAGATATGCTCCTCGTCGGACCAAAGCGGCGTGACCCGGAGCGACGACAGGGTCAGTTCCCTCGGATGGACCAGATGAATCAGGTCCAACTCGCGCAAGGCCGCCCGCGGCAGGGCGACGGCGTTAGACAGAACCTTGCCACGGATCAGCGCTGTGACCGGTTGCCCGATACGAAGTGGCGACCAGCCCGACCGACGACCGAACGGATCCTCGATACGCGCGATGACAAACAGCTCGAGCGAATTTTCGTCCAGGATACCCTCGGTGCGGACAATTTGGCCTCGCCAGACGTTGGTGGCTGCGCGGTCCACGGCGTCGCGCAGTTCGACCGGCACCGGTATGGAAGACCCGGAATCCGGCAATTCCAAAAAGCGGAGTTCCCGGGCGGCGATGGGCAGACGCGCCTCAACCCAGTCCACGGAGAACACGGTGCCCAAGGCGATGCCCGGACTCACAAGTTGGCCGAGGCCGGCGGAACGTCGGCGAACGCATCCGGCAAACGGTGCGAGCACCTTCGTTCGCTCGAGATCGCGCTTCGAACGATCTAACTGCGCTGTGGCGGAATCAAGATCGGCTTCAGCTTGGGCGAGGCTGGCCGCCGTGAAGTCTCCTTGAGTCTGCGCCAGAAGGCTCTCCTTCAGCAACGCGACGTTGCGCTCGTGATTCAACCGGGCGAGCTGGAGCGCGGCCTTCGCACCCGACTGCCGGGCCTGTGCCACCGCGACGGCGTTCCGGTAATCCGCGGCCTCGATCTCGACCAGCACTTCGCCGGCGGCGAAGAACGCACCGTCCTCAAAGGACTCGCTCAACCTGGCAATGCACCCGGAAACCTGTGCGCTCAACGTGCTCTCCTGATGCGCCCGGATGATGCCGTGGGTCCGGACTTCGACAGGAAAATCCCCCACCCGCACTTCGATGACCTTGGTGCGAACCGGTTGGGGCTTAGCTGGTGGCAATTTTGGTTTGGCCAGATCCCTCGACAAGAGCGCGTAGCCAAAGACACCGGCCAAGAACAGGGCGACCGGAAGACCAAAGCGCCTCAGGGCGGAACTGATCCAACGCCGCTGTTCCGACTGCGGGCGGGTTTGATCGCGATTTGAGGCTGGGGCACTCATGCGGGACGGGTTTCGCTCGAGAGGATCATCGTCGGTGGAGTGCGGCCGCGTCCGCATTGCCGCGGCAGGAGCAACTCGATGTAATTAATCTGCAAGCCAGTGTTTTCCCCCAACGGTTAGCGCATACAGGGCGGTCAATTCCAATCCCTCCGGTGAAGCGGCCAGAAGTCTGCGAACGGCAATTCCACTTCCCACGTCTCGTCAGCAGGCCCAAGTGAGTCTGGAGAGAAGTATAAAACCCCACCCGGTCAGGAACATCCTTGTGGCTCAAGCCGAGACGTTCATTGGCAGTCGTTAACTGTTTCGCACAAGCTTCCATGGGGGTGGGCATGTGTATTCGACCGCCGAAGTCGTTGCAAGCGCCGAAGCCACCCAATTGGAAGCCCGACCACTCCCAAAAACCATTAACTAGGCCGCACGGTAGGGCTGGAGCCGCACATCGGTAGCCGCTCGGGCGCTTCAACGAGCCAACTCTCCTGATCGTAGCGTTAAAAAGGAAAATTCGATCGGTGTGACCGCGGCGCTTGGAAAGCAAATTCCCATCAACTCAATCGCGTTCCTTGCGTCCCTTTCCGACCTGCTCGCGGAGTTCGTCAATCACGCGAGCCATTTTCGCCATCTGCTCTTGAGTCTCGCGAAATGCGCGCTGGGTTTGCATCTGCATTTCGCGGAGTTCCCGATGCATTTGTTCATGCGGCGCTCCGCCTTGCTGACCGGGCTGGCGGTTCGGTTGACCGTGCTGCTCTCGCACCATTTGCGTGAGGCGTTCCGCCTGTTCGTGAAGTCCCGCGGCGCGCAGGTGTTTTACGGCCTGCTCGATGTGTTGCATCCGCTCATCACCGCCCCTTTCTCCGTCACGCGGCTTGTCGGCGGGGTCCTTGTCGCCGTCGCGGATTTTCCCATCCTTGTGTGGCTTGTCCCCATCACGACGCTTTTGTCCGGCATCGCGGACGCGCCGCTCAAGTTGATTGGCTTCCTCGTTTTTTCCGGCTTTGCGAAGCTCCTCGATCCTACGCTTTGCCGCCTCAAGTTTATCGCCTCCGTGATCGCCATCGAGTGTTTCTCCGCGAAGGCGTTTTACCTTCTCCTTGATCGCATTCGCCTCGTCGTGGCGCCCAGCCTCATTGGCGGCGCGCTCCTGCGCTTCGAGTTCCTGGATGCGGGCTTTCTTATCGCCTCCTTCCTGCCCGTGCAAAGCGGCGACTATTGTTACGGCGGTGAGTAGGATGGAGAGACGTTTGATGAGTTTCATGGTTCTTGAAATATTCATGATAGACATCACCGCAGCGGCCATTTCTATGGAAGCTTCGGCAATTTGATTGAATCGGTACTTTCAGTTCAGAGAGGGCTCTGCCGTCGAGGATCAAGGCATGGTAGGGCTGTTGTGCAGGTGACGACATCCGGGAAAACCCAATCCCGTTCAAATCATTCTTTCGTTTCACCGTAATTACGCCCGCTTCAGTTCAAAATATGAAAGGGGAAACGAAATGAATAAAGCCCTAAAAGTCGCCTCGACGACTGCAGCTTTTGCGGTATCCAGCGCTTGAGCAGCTGAGATCACCGGCAAAATTAAGATTCTCGGGAAAGGGGTCAGGGAACGATTTCCGATTTTGGATCAGTCGCGCATTCGCCAGCAATGACGGCGGTGACGCAGACTTCCTAATGCTGCGTCGCGGTGGCATGGCCCCAACCTCTTGTTCGTCTTCCGTCATACCTCGCTGCGGCCATCGTGGACCGCGGATTAGCTTGGACTACGGAGCGGTGACCACGTCTAGGAGCAGGTCTGGAACCCTTCCGTTCGAGCGAGAACTGTCACCCGAAAACCGGGCGTCGATGAGAAAATTTCCGAGACTCAAGACCATCGGAAGCCGCTGCGGCCGCCGGGCGCGGACCACGTCGGCGAGTTCCCCCAGCGGCAGCTCCAGCTCCGTTTGGTAGAGGACCGGTAGAGCGCTCAGCCCCTCGTTTTGGTGCTGGCCGACACGTTCCGGGCCACTGCCACCAGCGCTGCCTCACCCCTCGCTCAAGCGGTCCGCTGAGCTCGTACGTTCGGCAAAAAATCTGGAATTTCGTGAGCAATACGGCATATTGCTGCGGCTGGTATGCCGAACCTCAAATTTGAGTGGAATCCAAAGAAGGCCGCATCGAATGCCATAAAGCATCAAATTACGTTTGATGAAGCACAAAGTGTTTTTCTTGATGAGTATGCGCTCGTGATTCCCGATCCGGAAAACTCTGCTGTTGAGGACCGTTTTGTGATTTTAGGTCTTAGCGCTGAAAATCGAGCGCTCGTTGTCGTTCACTGTTTTCGTGAAGCAAAATCAGTGATTAGGATTATTTCTGCGCGGAAAGCTGGAACCAAAGAACAAAATTATTATTGGAGAAATAAACCATGAAAACTGAATACAACTTCTCAAATGCAATTCGTAATCCTTATATTAAGAAGGAGAAGAAGGCCGTCACCATTCGTCTTGAGAATGATATCGTAGATTATTTTAAAGCTATGTCTACTGAGACCGGAATTCCGTATCAGAATTTGATAAATTTATATCTTCGAGACTGCGCGGAGCACAGCCGCAAACTTAGCTTGGTTTGGAATAGGAAGACGCATACCGCCTAATCAAAGCGTATGAATTTCTCTGGAGCCAGAAACCCAGAAACTCTACAGCCGAACCACGCGCTAGAGCCAGGAACAGGGTCAGGGAACGATTTCCGAATCTCGTAACCGCTTGTGACGGCGTGGATCGAATGGTTCTTGGGCTGCCTCAACCAAGTAGGCCCTTATCGCCAACTGTTCGCAAGACACCGCCCTGCGGGACATCGGTGACCTGATTGAACACGGCGTTCTAGCGCGTCAGGAGGCAGGCGGGCGCAGCACCTGCTACCAACTTGTTTTGCCGAGCCCGTGAGCGGACCGCCGACAAGGGGTCAGGAAATCGGGCGATCTTCACCATCGATACCCACCGGCACCATTCGCCTTTTTAGGTGAGCTTGGAGTTTAAGTGCAGGACCTGAGGTGATGTCGATGTCCCGGGCGATTCTAGGGAGGTGGGTGTCGTGATCCAGACACCACCGGATTGCTGCGTGGATTTTGGCGGTTTGGCGTGATCGCCGGCTCCCCAAATGCGCATCCGCGTCACGAATGCCCCCAAAGTTCCGGCCGGGGACCGAGCATCGTCATAGGCCACTGAGGCTTCGCGGTAATTTTGATTATTTTTGCATCGAATCCATAGTTATCTGATATATTAGTCACGCCTTCTGTTTGCCTAAGAGGTGGCCTGTAGCCAACAGCCCCCCCGACTACGACAAACCTCACCGCCCGATGGCAACGATCGGGAGAAGGCTCTGGGCGGAATCGTTGGAGGCAACTCACGAATCGGGAACAACATGCTGAACCGGAAAACGTTTTTCATTCGAGAACATGTCGGGCTGATAAAGCTCTCGAACACCTACGACATCCTGGACCCAGAGAGCGAAGGGCGGCTGGGGATCGCCCAAGAACGGCCAGGAGGGTTCGTCCACATGTTGCGGCTCCTCGTGAGCAAACAACATCTCCCCACCAAGGTGTTCGTTTACGAAGGGAACGATCCCAAGGACGAGAGCCGGCTAATCTTCTCCATCCAGCGCGGGTTCACGCTGTTCAGATCGAAGGTCCGGATTTGTGACGCTCAGGGCAACGTCCTCGGAGGGTTGAAGAGCAAGCTGTTCTCGCTGGGCGGGCCTCGGCAAGGAGTTGTTCACCTCCGCCGACAATTATGTCATCGCCCTCACGCAGGAACCAAAGCCGTCGGAGGCCATCCTGCTCCTCGCGGCCGGTCTGGCCGTGGATACCGTCTACAAAGAGAGCTAGTTGACCTCACCAGCCCATCGGTCTGCGGTCGCACCCGGACTCACCACTTGACACGGGCCATTCGAACCAAAAGAAACACAAATGATCGAGGATCTGTTTTTCGCCAGCGCCATCCACACCATAGCCCGGCGCACCAGCGATGCCGGTGAAAACGCCGCTCGGACCGCGGCCGATGTCCGCCGGCAAGGCGAACTGCTGCAGTGCGACGTGGAGAAACTCTTCATGCTGACCGAAGCGCTGTGGACGATCCTGAAGGAGAAACACGGCTACACCGACGAGGAACTCGTGGGGCGGGTCAACGAGATCGACCTCCGAGATGGGAAGCTCGACGGGAAGGTGGCCACGGAGAAAGTCCAACCCGACTGCACCCACTGCGGCCGCAAGATCATCGGCAAGCGTCCGGTGTGCCTTTACTGCGGAGCCGAAGTCGCCCGGGTCGACCTCCCGCCATTCAGCCGATAAAGCACCTTGGCACAACGACAAATACCACCGGAACGGAAGGCGATCTTCTACGTCGGCCGGGTCGTCAGCGTCATCGGCTTTCTCAGCTTTCTCTCTACGTTCCTGTCGTTTGCAGCCCACTTCGGTGACTTCACCAACTTTGCGGAACGGGGTCGCTCAGAGGCGCTGCGAGCGGTCATCGGCATGGTGATGATGGTCGCCGGTGGCCTCTTGTCCGGCGTTGGCAAAGCCGGCTTAGCTGGCTCAGGAATCATCCTCGACACCGAACAGGCGCGACGCGATGTCGAGCCGTGGGCACGCATGGCCGGAGGCGTCTTGAAGGACTCGATAGATGAGGCGGGCATCCGTGGTGGCAGCAAACCGACCGACGAAACATTGGCGTTCGATGAACGGCTTCGCCGCCTGAAGCAATTGCGCGACGACGGCTTGGTCAGCGAGCAGGAATACGAGAGCACCAAGAAGAAGATCTTGGAGAGCGCCTGAGCAATCCATCCCCTCAGTCCTCGGCGCTTTCGGAGAAATTGTCCTACCCTCAGAGCTGCCTCGAACTTCCAACGCGACCCGACTTCCCGGACCGACGGAACGCCACTCCCCAAACTCCCCGACATGAGTTGTCTGCGGACGACGAGGGTTTTCCGGCGCGGGCAAGGCGAAGCGAAGGAAGCATTTCTTGGCGGGCCAAGGTCCATAGTCAAACTCCGGGTTCGCCTTTGCAGGCTTGGTTGAGCTTCCATCGGGGTTCGGCGCACTAGGCCGTTCCGTACAATGAGCGAACACTGGGATGTAGTGGTAGTTGGGGGAGGGGCGGCGGGGCTGTTCTGCGCCCGGTCGGCGGGCCTGCGCGGGCGGCGCGTGGAGTTGCTGGAGCATAATCCACGGTCCGGTAACAAGATCCTGATCTCCGGTGGCGGGCGCTGCAATTTCACCAACATCGGCGCGACGACGGCCAACTACGTCACCTCGGGCAGCCCGCATTTCCTGAAGTCGTCGATGGCCCGGTTCACATCGGCGGATTTTCTGGCGCTGGTCGAGCGTCACGGGATCGCCTGGCATGAAAAGAAGCTGGGGCAGTTGTTCTGCGATCAGAGTTCTAAGCAAATCCTGCAAATGCTGGAGCAGGAGTGCGGGGATGCCGGGGTGCGGATCACGGTGAACTGCAAGGTGGAGGGGGTCGAGCGACTCCCGGAGGGTGGCTGGCGGATTCGAACCTCGCAGGGCGAGCGCACGGCCGAATCGCTAGTGATCGCCACCGGCGGGCTTTCGTTCCCGAAGCTGGGCGCGACGCCCTGGGGATACAACATTGCCCGCCAATTCGGGGTGCCGCTGGTGGAGTCACGTCCCGGACTGGTGCCGCTGACACTGCCAGCAACCCGCTACTCGGCATTCACAGCATTGAGCGGATTGTCGATCGATGTCGAAACCTGGGCCAGCGCCGACCGGCCCCGCTTCCGCGAGAATACGTTGTTCACGCACCGAGGCCTTAGCGGTCCATCGATCCTGCAAATCTCGAGTGTTCTCAAGCCGCGCGAATCGTTCCGAATTAATCTCCTGCCCGGCGTCGATGCGAAGGCGTTCCTTATGTCACACCGAACCGGCGGTCGGGATCTGAAATGGGCACTGCGCCAGGTGCTGCCGGAGCGCTTCGTCCAAGCCTGGCTCGGCCCAAATGCAGCTCCACGGCCGCTGGCCCAATTACCACAGCGGGAAATTGATACGCTCGCAGCCGATCTGGCAGGTTGGGAACTCCAACCGGACGGCGACGAGGGCTATCCGAAGGCGGAAGTGACGGTAGGCGGTGTGGACACATCGGCGCTGTCGTCCAAGACCATGGAGTGCCGTGAAGTGAAGGGGTTGTTCTTCATCGGCGAGGTGGTGGATGTGACCGGCTGGCTAGGCGGCTACAACTTCCAGTGGGCTTGGGCCAGCGCCTATGCAGCCGCTCAGGCCGTCTGAGTGCGGCGGTCCTTTTCGGCAGCTACTGCGTTGGATCGGGGAGGCGAGTACCGCAGGGTACACGCCCCCCGATCCGCCTTGTCCCTGCCGAAGATTCCTCGCCGCTCTCAGACGGCCTGGGCCTGGAACCTCGTCTGGGAACATCGTGTGGGAATGGGAACTGTGTTGGGCCATCGACCCAGCGCGACTCTGCGATGGCAGCAGCGGGATCGGGCCGCAGTGAGCACTGGAACGTCAACACTCCGCCCCCCTCGCGCGTCAGCGCCAAAGCTACTCCTGTCCCCACGTTCCCTGCGAACGCAGGACCGATCCCGCGGAGCCCTCACGAGGCACCCACCCCGGGCGACGGCCTCAGCAAGTCTCCCACAGGTTATATGTTAGTATGGCCCCTTTTGTGTAAATAGGTGGGACTGATAGGCATTAAGTGCCTCGCGCTCAAGGCCCCCTCTCGGTAAGGCGTCGTCGTCGGAAATCAAAGACAACGACAACAACCTAAACCGAAAGGAGACCGATGAGGAAAGTGATGGCCGGAATG
>CAMDDW010000004.1:0-111955 GCA_945893185.1 Akkermansia muciniphila
TCGTGGGTAGGGTGGCGCTGTAGGCCCGGTGCCCTCACCGGGCGTTTGTGGACTACCCTCACCGGGCGTTTGTGGGCTACTTTCCGACTGTGGTGTGGATCAGTGTCGCTTCGGCAGCAGGCGCCTCAGGCGGGTGGTGGTTCCTTCACGGTCGATCTCGCTGGCGGCCACGGCCAGCGTGAGTTCTTCCCACGCCGGGCTGTCGGCTTCCGGTTCGAGGCCGTTCAATCTCAGGAACACGAGGCACGCGCCGAGTGCCGCCCGCTTGTTCCCGTCGACGAACGGGTGGTTCTTGCACAAGTAGAACAGGTAGGCCGCCGCCATTTCCGCGAGGTCCGCATAAGGCGACCTGCCCCCGATGCTCGCCTGAGGGGCGGCAACTGCCGATTCCAGCAAACTCAGTTCGCGCACACCGGTGGAACCTCCGAATTCCGCGATGGCGGTGTCATGAATCTCCCGCACGATTTCCACCGTGAGATGAAACGGGTCTTCCGGCATCGCCTTCATGCCAGCTTTTTTATCGTCTGGGCATAGTCCTTCAGTGTCTTCCGGATCACCTCCGACACCTCTTCACGAGAGGGTCTGGGGCGGAGGGGGGTGAGGGTGATCGTGCCGCCGTCGTGGACCTCCACGTTCACCTGATCGCCCACCCGCAAATGCGCCAATTCCATCAATGCGGCATCGAAGATCAACCCCTGCGAATTGCCGATCTTGGAGATCGTTTTGACCATCCTGTAAAACTATGTTTTACCAAGAATCCTGTCAATTCGTGGTGAGTTCGTTGGCAGGTGAAGGGATCTATCCCGCAGTTTCCAGAAGATCGCGGAGGCTGAAGGTTCGGACGGAACGAGTCTGCTGCCTCGGTGCGTTGCCCGCTTTTCTCTCCGCAAGAGCGTTGTTCGCTGGTCGATTGGCGGCAATCAACGCTATCCCAATGCGTTCTTCGAGAAGCTCGGGCTAATCTCTCTATACGCCTTAGCCTTAGCCAAACGAACCAGTCCCGCCGCAAGCGGGTGACTTCACCAACTGGAGAGCCGGATGCGGGAAATCCGCCAGTCCGGTTCAGGGAGGGTCCAGGCCGGATGGCCTGCCAGTTTGGTAGGGACGGTGTCCCACCGTCCGTTCCCTCGCCTGCCGAGGTAGGGACCGATCTTCGAGCGGTCCGTCCCTGTGGTACTCTGGCCCTGTCCCTGTGGTACTGGCCATCGAGAGTGCTTGCCAGGGAGAGTGGCGCTTTCGGAGAGTTGTCCTTGATCCGGGTTCCAGGTCTTACTTGTCTTGTCCGAACGACGAACAAGGACACAGCAACGGATCCGCGGCAGGATGCTCGCGTTTCCTGATCCCATGACCGAAATCCACATCCGACGGGCCGTCCGGTCCGACTGCTCCGGCATCTTGGACATCTACAACGATGCCGTGCTCAAGACCACGGCGACTTATGACTATGAGCCGCGCCCGCTGGAACACCGGTTGGCCTGGTTCGAGGACCACCAGCGCACCGGGCACGCTATCTTCGTGGCCGAGGCGGGCGATGGGCGCATCGTGGGTTGGAGCGCTCTAAACCGATACCACGACCGGATGGGTTTCCGGTTCACGGCCGAGAATTCGATTTACGTGGCCGAAGAATCCCGAGGGCAGGGGTTGGGGGGCCGCCTGCTGGAACCGCTGATTCCTGCCGCGGCGGAGATTGGCATTCGGGCGATCCTGGCAGCGATTGATGCTCAGAATTCCGTGAGCCTGAGACTCCATGCGCGCTTCGGGTTCGAGCAAGTCGGCCTCTTCAAGCGGGTGGGGTTCAAGTTCGACCGCTGGTTGGACGTGGCCTATCTCGAACGATCGGTCTGATCGGTGTACCTCCCACTGGCATCCGGCTTGGTCTTTCGGAAGTCTGCCCAAGCAACAGCGGCGGCACGCGCGCTTAAAGACGGATTTCTCTGGAGATCGCTTTTTTGAGGCGACCCGTTAGGCTTTGGGTCGATGGGCAAACCAATCCGCATTTCCTACGCGTTCATGGCTGTGCTGCTGGTCTTGGTGGGGGTGCTTCAGTTAGCAACCCCGCTGATCACCGCCTTATTTGCCTACTTTGCTCTCAACCTGCTCTCATTCAACCGGAGCCGATGGATTGGACTAACGCTGTTCCTTCTCCTTTTGGTCGCACTCGGAGTCGGCTTCTACAGTTTCGTTAAACACGCTTATGTCGTTTTGCCTCAGATCGCCGAAAAAACGATCCCGGCGGTTGTAGAGCTTGCGCAGAAGAACAGCTTAGAACTGCCGTTCACGGATTTGGCCAGCCTGAAGGTCACCGCGCTAGACATGGTGAAGGCCAAGCTGGCCAACCTGGGGCAGTATGCTCGAATTGTGGCGGTTGAGGCAGTATCGCTACTCATCGGCCTCGTGGTCTCCATTAGTCTCTTCCTGAGCCTCAAACTCGATTTCGGGGCTGAACCCGAGGCTGGAGACGACAACCTTTATACGGCCGTCGGGCGTGAGATCGCAGAGCGTTTCCGGGGGCTTTACGATAGTTTCTCGAAGGTGATGGGAGCCCAGATGCTCATCTCGACGATTAACACCACCTTCACGGCCGGGTTCCTCATCTGGAACGGCTATCCCTTTGTCACTGTCGTCATCGGCTTGACCTTTCTCTTCGGCATGTTGCCTATCGTGGGCAACCTTTTGAGCAATACTCTCATCGTTGGCATCGGCCTGACCATCAGTCCCAACATGGCCTTGGCGGCGCTGATGTTCCTGATGGTCCTGCACAAGGGCGAATACTTCCTGAACTCCAAGATCATTGGTGACCGAATTCGTAATCCGATGTGGTTGACCCTGCTGGGCCTGGTCATCGGAGAGAAGCTCATGGGAATCCCCGGAATGATCCTCGCTCCGGTGATTCTCCACTTCGTAAAAGTGGAGGTTTCCCGCAATAAGTTTACGCCCCAGACCCCTCCCGCATTCTGAGCGGCGGGCTCCGATGGGCCGGTCGGTACTCGGGATCTCCTCTGGAACGATGGAGTTGGATGAGTCGTTCCGACTTAGTGGATTTTGCGAAGAACCTGATCGGCTCCGAGCTGAACCACGTGGGGATTGCGGTCTTCCTGAAAGCAAACGGGGATATCGCCGGCCAATTCTGGTTGGGCCAGCAGCCGGCGTCCGTTGCGAGCGCACTGTGCGGCCTCGGTCAGTCGGGGCTGGTGGCCTCGGTACAAATCCCAGGCAATTTGGGATGAATCGTCGAGAGACCACGCCTGAGGCTCGCTCGTTTCCTTCAGCAGTCGGTCAACCAGGGCTCCAGCTCCCAGAGTGTCCTCGAACGAGGCGTTCTCTAGGGTGCCGGCACAAATCAACCAGAGGCTTTCGGGGTGCGATTGGACCAGGTGCCGAGCCATCGCCGACACGTTGCCGAAGGACGCGATGAAGACAGCCCGAGCCAGGCGGCATGCCTCAAGGGCGCGCGTGCCGTTGGTGGTGGACATGATAATTTCACGGCCTTCCACGCGGTTCCGGGTGAATTCGCGCGGTGAATTTCCTAAGTCGAAATCCACCCCTCCGGTTTGGTGGGCGCGGATGCGCAACCCATCCCGCTCTCCGGCCAGCAACGCATCCGGATGACGCCCGCGCAGGGCAATGGCTTCGGCGATTTCCCGGGCCGGCCGGATGCCTGTAGCCCCGTTGCCCAAGGCTTCGAGCATGGTCGAGGTGGCTCTCAGCACGTCAAAGACGACGCAGGTCACGCTCGAAAGATCCTGGTGGGCGATGGCCTCGTACTCCGTCGGCGAGAAAAGCACCCGAACTGAGGGAGCGGGTCGGACGGTGGCTACAGTGGGGTGGCTCACGGTTTGCCGAAGCAGTGGAGGGCCTTGGCGGTGCGAACAAGTAGGTTCCCGTGACTTAAGGCGACGCTGCCCTTGCAAGGAGCCTCACCGGTGAAGGCGTGGCTGGAGAGCACCTCGAACGCCTTGCCGGCGCTCAAAGCGAACACGGTGCCCGCTTCGTCATGGCAGTAGAGTTTGCCGTCGGCTGCCGACAGGGAACCCCAGATGGGGCCGTTGCCCGGGATCTTGCCTGACCAGATTTTTTGGCCGTTGGCCGGATCGAGCTTACTGACAATTCTCTTTTGGCCGTCGAGGACGAACAGGTGCCCATCGAGCACGCAGGGGGTGCTCCAGTCGGTCGGAGCTTCCTTGAAATCCCAGGCGCGATGGGTGGTGGTTACATCTCCCTTGCCGCCCGGTTTGAACGCCACCACGGGTTGGCCCTTGGGCCCCGAAGCGAGGATGTATCCGCCGGCGATCACCGGGGAGGTGACGATGCGATACCAGTCATCGCGTTTCTCATAAAGACGGGCACGCCAGATCTCGGAACCGTCCTTGGGGCGGTGCCCGCTGACGTGGTCGCCACCGACGACAATTAACTCGGTTCCGTTCGGCCCTTGGAAGGGTACCGGTGTGGCGTAGGATTCACTGCTTTCCTTGGTCGAATCGGTGGATCGAAGTGTTTTCCACAGGTCTTTACCCGTCTTGGGATCGATGCACAGCAGGAATGAATCCCGCTCAGGCTTGCCGTCGAAGCGGGGGTAGTCGGGCGGAACTTCCCGGCGCTGCAGGATTGCCAAGTAGAGGCGGCCATCGTGCAACAGCGGGCTGGCTCCGTAGATCCACATGAGACCCAGGCTTCCGAAGTCTTTGCTGAGATTGCGCGACCAAAGGGGCTTTCCATCGAGATCGAAGGCCGCGAAGTCGCCCGTGCCGAACAGCGCGTAAACCCGTTTGCCATCGGTAATGGGAGAGGGGGAACAGGTATTGTTGCGGCCCACTTCCTTGTCGCCCAGGCCGACATTTCGGCTCCAGAGAACTTTGCCCGAGGTTCGATCCAGACAAATGAGTTGCAGGTTCTTCTGCTCGTCGGGCGAGGTGAGAAAAACCCGATGGCCGCTGACCACAGGAGTGGAACCGGCCTTCCCCGGCAAGGGCGTGCTCCAGCGAAGGTTTTCCGGACCGAGAGCGCTGGGCAAGCCACTCATGTGGATGGAACCATCCTGGTTGGGGCCTCGCCACTGGGGCCAGTCCGCCGTCGAGGCCGCCGACAGGCACAGGGTGAGAGTGGAAGAGAGGACGAGAAGAGACCGGAGGTTCATGGCTTCAACGAGGTGCTGGTGGGGATCATCGGTTTCAGGATCGCGGATGGCTCTTTCAAAGATGACGAATGTGGGCCTTGTACTTCTTCAACAAACGATCGTTGTGGTCGTCTCCCTGGGTGTTGCTGCTGATGTAAATCTCCGGTTCCACGCCACGCCGGACCAACTGCTCAATCGCGTGAACCACGATGAGGTTGATGATGAGAATGCCGGTGATGGTTGAGGGGGGGCCGATACGGTGAGGGAAGCCTTCGATGCCCATGGCTGCATCGCCATCGACCCCGCAATTGTCGATCACCAGGTCCGCGACGTCAGCCAGGCGTTTTCCTGACGGATGCCGTGAGGGCCAGCGGCGGGTTTGATCCAAATTGGTGATGGCCACGGTCTTCAGACCGCGGGACTGGGCTTCCAGCACCATTTCGATCGGAACCGCATTGCGCCCTCCGTTGGAGGCCACGACCAGCAAATCGCCGGCAGCCACGGGGTATTGATCTAGGATCGTCTTGGCTCGCCCCTGTTCCCTCTCCAGATAGGTCGCCTCGGTGGCGTTGAGGTGCATCATGAGGGTTTCCTCCAAAATCGGAACAGCCCTGGCCAAATGGCCGGCGCGGTAAAAGATTTCCTCCGCGACCATGTGGGAATGACCGGTGCCAAAGGCGTACAGAAAACCCTTGGCAGCGAGCGAGTCCGCCAGCCAGTCACCTGCGGTCGTGATGGGCGTCCGCTGAGTATCAGCGACCCGGTCGAACTGGTTACGGGCGACGGAGACGAATTGATCGTAAGCGGACATCTTCTTCTGTTGAACGCCTTTGGCCGGGGCGGGGCAATCCAAAATTCCAACCAGTTGGGATGAGTTTCTGAAAATGCCGCCAAAACCCGCTTCCAAGTCGCCCGGATGAGGGCCGGATTCGGATCCGATGCACGATGTCTGCCCGATGCGGAGTTTGACCCCTGTCGATGTGCGCCCATAGTGTTTGCAACGATGTTGGTCGCACTTGAGACGCAGGCTGGGGTCCCCGAGGCAATTTCGGTTGCCGATTGGGAGCCTGTGATCGCCCCAGCTCGGGAATTTCTGGGCCGGGTATCGGCCCTGATGGAGGCTCAGGTCGACGAGTTCGATTCGGAGATCGCCGTTTACGCCCGCTACGCGTTGGAAAACCAAGGCAAGCAATTGCGTCCAACCCTCGTAGCCTTGGCGGGCGGAACCGTGGGTTCACTCACCGACGATTCCGTGGCCGTGGCCGTGATCATCGAAATGATCCATTTGGCCACCTTGGTCCACGACGACATCATGGACGAGGCGAGTATACGTCGTCGCAAAGCGACCCTTGCCGCCAAGTGGGGCAATCAGGTCGCAGTTCTCTTGGGGGATTGTTTATTTGCTCATGCACTCAAACTGGCGGCCGGACTCCCCAGCGCCGAGGTATCGCGGTTGGTAGCTTCCTCCAGTGGTCGAGTGTGCGCGGGCGAAATTCTTCAAAGCCATCGTCGTCGCCGCTGGGCTGTCGAGCGCTCGGATTACTTCAAGGTGATCGAAATGAAGACGGCCGAATTGTTCGCTCTGTCTTGCGATCTTGGGGCTCGTCTCTCCGGGGGGACCCCCGAAGAAATCGCCGCACTGCGAAGCTACGGGATGTCTTTGGGAACCGCTTACCAAATCTACGACGACTGCCTCGATCTCTACGGCGCTGAATCCGCCGCCGGCAAATCTCTGGGCACCGACCTCGCCAGCGGCAAGGTGACCCTTCCGCTCATCATGGGTCTGGATCATTCCAAACCAGCAGATCGCGAAGCCTTGATCGGATGGTTGGAGGATTGGCGTCCTGAATATTTTCCGCAGGTGCGAGACCTCCTGGAGAAGCATCAAGCTTTGGAGCGGTCCCGGGAGGTGATCGGAAAGATTTTGAACGATTCAGATGCTGCGTTGTCGACCCTTAAGTCCGGACCGCAAGTCGAAGCTTTGTATGCGCTCAGCCGTTTTCTGGCGCGACAAACCGACTTGCTCGCCGGCTCTTGAGCCGTGAGTGTCGCAGTATTGATGGATCCAATCGCCGAGTCGACCGTGATGGCCCGACCTGCCCCGAATGCCGAAGAGGCGTCCGAGGTGGTGCGGCGTGTTCGTCGGGCTCAGGCGGGTGATCTCGCGGCCTACGACCAACTGGTTCATCAATTCCAAGAGCGGATCTACGGGCTTTGTTACCACATGACCTCCCATCATGAGGACGCCCATGACCTGGCTCAGGACACGTTCGTGAAGGCGTGGCAGGCCCTCAAGAGTTTCAAGGGCAACTCCAGTTTCTACACCTGGATTTACCGGATAGCGGTCAACACCTGCCTCAACCACCTCAAGCTCCGCCGGAATCGCACCACGCATCTCAGTCTCAATGATTTGGATCTCCAGCCAGAGAACCATCCCGACTTGGTGGCCCTGGTCTCGGACAAGACTCCTCGGCGTGAAGCCAATCTTGCAGAACTTCAGCGTCGGTTGAACGAAGCTATCCTCAAGCTGTCAGACGATCATCGATCCGTGGTGACACTGCACGATATCCAGGGATTGCCCCACGATCAGATTGCCAAGATTCTCGGGGTGAACCCGGGCACGGTAAGATCCAGGCTTTTCTACGCTCACCAACAGCTCCAAGGGTGGTTGGCGGATTGGGTAAAATAACTCATTTTTCAAGTGTAACGCAGGCTATGATCGACGACGAATCCTCCAAAAGACTGCAACAGTTGCTCCGTTTGAAGCGTCATGAGACTCCGCCTCCGGGTTATTTCAACGAGTTCTCGGACAAGGTGTTGGATCGTATCCGTGCCCTCGAATCTGAACGAGCCATACCCAAATGGCGTCGCTGGTTTTCTCGCGGATCGCAATCCTCCCATGGCCCGATCTCGGAATCCGGTCTCTGGTTTGTGTGGGGTTGGAATACCGCCATCGGTTTGTCGATGTTGGTAGCTACGGTGGGCGGGCTCTACTGGGCTTCCCGTCTGACGGATCCAGAGGGCATGTCCGGCAATCCACCGCTACAGGCCGCCAGCTTGGGCAATCCATCAGCGTTTGCGCCAGCGGCTTTCACAGGGGGAACAGGGCTAGCGGTGGGAACAGGGCTAGCGGCCAGATCGATGTTCGAATTAGCTGAACCCCGAAGCGTTCAATTTCACCCCGTGACGGTTTCGATCTCTGGTTCTTCTCCCGAATTGTCGTCAACCAATCCCTTGCCTCCGGGTTTGTTCCAGTTGCCTGGGGCCTCAGGGGGTGGTTCCGACGCTTACCGGGTTCGTTTCGGTAACAGTCCCCGATAGTCGTCGTTGGCTTTCAGGAGGGCCTGCGGTGCAGTGGTCGGCTGGCGTCTCTTGAAACAGGTTGCGACCGAAGATTCGCGCAGGGGTGGTCGGGAGTTTTTGGACCCTGTTTGTTTTCGAAAAACCAAGAGCACAAAGGCCCGTGTACAAAGTCCCGAATTTGGCGACTCGAGCCGTGGATTAGCTCGTGCGGACGAAGAAGACGGTGAACTTCTGGTTTCCACTGCCGAAGGTCCAAGTCAGGCGCCCCGTTTCATTGACCACTGCGTCGACCGATTGTTTGGAACCTTGAAGTTCTGTCCCCAGCACATAACGCCCATCGGTCCGCGCCCAGCTGCCGTC
The DNA here is from genome assembly GCA_945893185.1 of Akkermansia muciniphila. GTDB lineage: Bacteria > Verrucomicrobiota > Verrucomicrobiia > Limisphaerales > UBA9464 > SXXZ01. The sequence goes on from CAMDDW010000004.1 coordinate 8,777, forward strand.
GAAGGACTCGAGTCTCTGTATGAAGTCGATGCCGGGTGGCAGCTTGGCCACCTTGCCCGCTTTGGGTTGGGTTGCCTGGACGGCCGGGGTTCCGACCGACGAGGGGCGCAGACCATATCGGGCCATGTAGGCGTTCTGGGGCGTGGTCGGGTTGGGAGCTGCGGGATCGCCACCCTCAGGGTTGGCCGCGGCGACCGGGGCAGCCGGAGGGGCGATCTTGATCGAGAAGCGACCATCGGTATAGGCGACCAAGGTGGCTCCTGAGAGAATCGGGCCCAAAGCCGCGCGAATGTTCCGCATCTCCGCGGGGCTCAGGTTCAGACGGTCGCGCTTGAGTTGGGTGAAGACGGTGCCCGGATCCATCCGCCAACGGCCAAGGATCTTCTCGTCTTCATAGCGGGGCGAAATCCCAGTTTCGAGGTACTTGCGGAAGTCCTTCAGGTCCACCTTGGCGAAGATTTCCCGCAGGCTGGGGCTGAAGAGGGCCGCCGCCGCCTTCGGGTGGTTGAGCATGGCGGTCAAGGCGGGCTTGCTTTGGATCTGCTTGAGGAATTCGGCATCAGAACCGATTTCTGCAAATTCTTGCTGGGCGCCGAGGGCCAGGAAAGGGGGGTAGTTTTCAGCGCGGCCCTGGACGAGCGGGTTAGCGTGCAAGATCCCGAGAATGTCCGAGACTTCGTAGTACTTGGCCGGCGAATTGTCCATCGCAGCAAAGGTGCGGGCCCAACCGGTGGATTCCATTTCGCTGCGCAACTGGGCGATGTAGCGCACCGGGGTGGCCTCGCCAGTGTCGCTGGTGACTTGGGTGATCAGGTAGCCTTGTCGGTAGACGAAGTTGCCCACGCTGAAGAGAACGCAGATGCCGGAGATGAGTCCCACGAAGAGTCCGATGGCTTGGGTCATTCGTTCAAAGGCAGCCCGTGTTTGCTCATCGGTGCGGTATTTGAAGTAGAGTTCCACCGGTCGGTGCGCTGCCACTCCGATTACCAAGAAGATGATGGTCAAGAGGCTGAAGACAATTACCCCGGGCAGGAGTGTGAGGTCGATGAAGTCCTTGACCCCCATCATGGCGAGGCCGGCACCCACCAGTCCACTGACAACGCCTGTCAGCATCAAACCCAGCGCAGCGCCAATGAAGCCGACGCCCCAACGAATAGCGCCAGCCTGATGGCCCAACAGGCCAAACCCGCCCACTAAAGCGATTGCTACGACCCAAATAAGCATGCCGTTAGGCTAGAAAGTTCTGTGCCAACGCGCACGCTGAAAATCCAGTTCCTGCAAGTCTTGCGAAACAGGGAGTTGGTTTCCATGGTTTGTCATCATGAGTCTTTTGCCCTTTGGAGAATTGCCGCCCTATCGCCCTCGACGCTTTGTGCCGGCAATCTTGGCTTTGGGGGATTGGGAGGCTGTGGCTCCATTCTTTGATCAACTCGAAGCCCGAGCGGCTGGTTGCGCCACAGTAGCCGAGTTGGAACGGTGGTTGTTGGATGCCGGTGAATTGGCCGCCGCTCTCGATGAAGAACGGGCCCGTCGGTTCATCGCCAAGACCTGCCACACCGACAATGCCGAGGCGGAGAAGGCCTACTTGCATTTCGTGGAGGTGATGGATCCGGCGCTCAAGCCGCGCCAGTTTGCTATGGCCGAGTTGTTCCTGAAGCACCCGCTTCGGTCTCAGTTGCCTCGGGCAAAGTATGAGGTCTTTGATCGGGCTACGGCCCTTCAGTCCGAATTGTACCGTCCGCAAAATATTCCCCTGGAGACCGAAGACGCCAAGGTGGGCAACGAATACAACAAGCTCAGCGGCAGCCTGACGGTGGAATTTCGGGGCGAGGAAAAAACGCTCGTGGCCATGGGTCGCTTTCAGGAAGACCCCGATCGAGCCGTGCGTGAAGAGGCCTGGAAATCGGTGGCCGGTCGCCGAGTCCAGGAGGCCGATCGTTTCGATGCGTTCCTGGATGAATTAATCCGCATCCGACACCAGATCGCCCTCAATGCCGGGTTCCCGGACTACGTGGCCTATGCCTACCGGATGCGGGGACGCTTCGACTACGGGCCGGAGGATTGCCACAAGTTTCACGACGCCATTGAATCGGAGGTCATGCCCATCTTCCGGCGGTTGCAATCGGAGCGCTGCCACAAGCTCGGGGTGGAGCGCTTGCGTCCGTGGGACACGCAAGTGGATCCCTTGAACCGTCCGCCGCTGAAGCCCTTTTCTACCTCAGCGGAAATGGAAACCGGTGTTCAGAGTGTTTTCGATCGCATGAACCCTGAGTTGGCGGCCGGATTCCGAGGGATGCGGGAAAAGCGCTTGCTCGATTTGGACAACCGCAAAGGCAAGGCCCCGGGTGGCTACCAATACACGCTGAGCGAGGCCCGCTTGCCGTTCATCTTCATGAACTCGGTGGGCCTCCAGCGCGATTTGGAGACCATGCTCCATGAGGCCGGTCATGCCTTTCATGCACTGGCCTGTCGGGAGCAGGATTTGCCCCTCTATCGGGAGGCTCCCATCGAGTTCTGCGAGGTGGCCTCTATGGCCATGGAACTCCTCGGGGCGGAACATCTGGATGTGTTCTACAGTCCGACCGATGCGCTGCGGGCACGGACGGTCCACTTGGAAGGGGTGATTGGCGTGTTCCCATGGATCGCCACCATCGATGCGTTCCAGCACTGGCTTTATTCCCATCCCAGCCACAGCCGCGACGAACGTCGGGCTGCCTGGTTGGCACTGATGGACCGGTTTGGGGGCGACGTCGACTGGTCTGGGTGCGAATCGGCCCGGGCCAACCTCTGGCACAAGCAACTCCACGTCTTCCTGTACCCCTTCTACTACGTCGAGTACGGCATCGCCCAATTGGGTGCATTGCAAGTTTGGGTCAATGCCCAGCAGGATCCGGTGAAGGCTCTGGCCGATTATCAGGCGGGATTGGCTCTCGGTGGCAGTCGCCCATTGCCGGAACTTTTCGCCAAGGCCGGTTGCCGTTTTGATTTCGGCCGCGAAACGGTTCGACCGCTCGTGGCCCGGGTTTCGGAAGCCTTGGATCGACTGGCGGCCCGTTGATCGATCGCTCAAAGGGCGGCTTCTTCAGTACGCCTCGGCGAGGACTTGCCCCAAGACCTCATCGGTGAGTCGGATGGGGTTGCCCTTCATGCTGCTGGAGGCCTGGGCGGCCCGGACTAGTTCGGGAAAATCCGAGACGCGGAGTCCATGGTGGGCCAGTCGAGGAATTTGCCATCCGCGCACCGATTCGGTGATCCACCGCAGTCCGTCGTCGATCGAGGCCCCCGGGATGCCTGTCAGCCAATGGGCGGCCTGTCGGTAGCGTTCGAGAGCCAGATGTCCAGGCGTCGTCCGGGACAAGGTTTCGACATTGGCTCGCCATACGGGACCCAACAACGCGGCACAAATCGCGCCATGGGGTGCCTGGAAGCGTCCGCCGATGGGGCCGGCCAGCCCGTGGACTGCGCCCAGTCCGGAATGAGCCAGCGCCAACCCGCTGAGGAAGGCCCCCAAAGCCAGATCAGTGCGGGCTTCGAGGTTCTGGCCATCGGTAACAGCTTGGCCCAACGCACGCACCATCCGTGGGATTCCCTCGCGGCAACAGGCGTCGGTCATGCCGTTGGCCTTGCAACTCACCCAGGGCTCCAGCAGTTGGGTGAGTGCATCGAGACCGGTGCTGGCCGTGAGACCGGGTGGAAGCCCGAGGGACAGGCTGGGGTCGATTAGGGCGATGCGAGGCACCATGTTCGGGCTTCGCAAACTGACTTTGAGAGAGTGCTCGGGCGAAGTCAGGACCGCGTTCCGCGTGGCCTCGGCTCCGGTCCCGGCGGTGGTCGGCATCGCCAGGAAGGGCAGGGGCTGGTTTTCGAGCGGAAGCCCGAGCCCGATGATCTCCAAAAATCGGAACACATCGCCCGTTTGAGGGGTCAGCGCTGAGATGGCCTTGCCGGCATCGAGAACCGATCCGCCGCCGCAAGCCACCACACAGTCGACACCGAGATTCCGGGCTGCTTCGGCCCCGGCCCGCACCTCGGACACCGTGGGTTCGCCCGCCACCGCCCATTCCACCCAGTTCAACCCGGCTGATCGAAAAGACTCCCGCACGGGTTCCGCTCGGCGCAAATCGCGGCCGGTTACCAGCAGCGCCGAGTTGCCCAGCGAGGCGGTCAGTATTCCGGCTCGGCTGACGACCCCGGGGCCGAAGACGATGCGCTCGGGTTGGGCGAATTCGAAGGCGCTGGCCGGAGAGGGCATTAGTCCGGAAGGTGAATGGACTGGTAGCGCACGCTCTGTCGAGGCGTCGCCATCATGGGGGCGACCGTGTCGCGCCAGGTGGCGTAATGCGGGGTGGCTTTGTGATCGGCGGGCGCCGATTCGGTGCGGTAGGCCTCCACGAGCACGAACCGACAGGGATCGTCCTGCTGTTGCACCACGTCAAAGCGGGCCACTCCCGGTTCCTGCAGTGAGGCTTCGGCATTGGTGCGGGTGGCGGCGATAAAATCGGCCACTGATTCGGGCTTCACCTCGACCAACACATGAACAACGAGCATGGGGTTTTATTTCCGGGGTGGTGATCAGATGGAAATTCGGCGACTGCGGGCCTGGACCGTCCAAGCCCTCGTGGCCCGGCCGTTCTCGGCCAGCCACACTTCCTGGTGCAAGGCCACGGTCGGGCACACATGCCAGGGCAGGGAGTAGACCACATCGCCCAAACGCACTGCGTCGGCCGCCGGCGATTCGACCACCAAATGTTCTTCGCTGTGGCTGAGGGCGGAGGCGTCCGGGAGATTTAGGAAGACGGTTCGCGGGTGGGGCATTTCCGAGGCCACGGCCTTGTGCCCGAGGTCTAGGCACACTTGCCGGGGAGCAGGACGGCTGATGACGCGCGACAGCAGCACGGCCGCGGGCTCGAAGGGCAGGTCAGGCAGCTTGTGGGCGTAACCGGCGTCCCAGAGAACAGTGGTTCCCGGGCTCAGCGAGACATCGGCGCGCATCGCATGGATGGCGAAGGTCGGGGAGCCGCCGGCCAGGACCGCCAGGGGCTGGCCCAGTTCGGCTTCGATCCGACTTCTCAAGGCGGCCACGGGCGCGAAGGCTTCATCGCAAGTGCGGGTGCGCTCAGCCAGATCGGTGATGCCCAAATGCCCGTCGTAAGCATGCAGGCCGTCCAAGCGCAACGTGGGCGCAGCGGCCAGCAGAGATCGGAGCAACTCGCTGCCGAGGACTCGATCGGGTGCGATGCCCGTGCGGTGTTGGCCGATGTCGAGGTCGATCCAGATTCCGAGAGGTTTTGCGATGGGGCCTGCGGCGGCGGCCGCCCGAAGCGATTCCACCACCCCGGCGTCGTCGACGACCGCTGACCACTGGATGTCTTGGAAGCGGGAGGCCAGACGAATCCAACGCTCGATTTGCGGACCCACGGGTTGGACCGCGAGCAGGATGCTCCGGACACCGCTAACCCCGGCCACCATTTCGGCCTCGGCGATGGTGGCGCATTTGAATTGAACGATGCTCAACCCCACCTGCCATGCAATCAGCTCGGGCAGCTTGTGGGTTTTTACATGGGGCCACAAACGGAGCGAATCTCCAGCGATGGCCACCATGCGTCTCAAGTTGGCTTCGATCCGGCCCCGGTGCAGGACCAGCGTCGGCGACGGAATTTCCGCCGCATTCTCCAGAACGTACCAGGGGTTTGGGGACATCGGATCGCCGGGATTAGTGGAGTTCGAAGATTACCTCGATCTCGACGGAAATATTTCCAGGCAGCGGTCCCATACCGACGGCGCTGCGGGCGCCGATACCATTTTCAGGTCCCCAGATCTCCGCGAAAAGCTCACTGCAGCCGTTGATGACCTTCGGGTGATCGTAGAAATCGGCGGCTGAATTGACCATGCCCAGGGTCTTCACCACGCGCTTCACTTTGTCGAGGGATCCCAATTGGGAACGCAGCGTGGCCAAGATGGCCAGACCGACTTGCCGGGCGGCCAGCTTGCCAGCCTCCAAGTCGAGGTCTTTGCCCACGACGCCGGTGATTAGCGTGCCGTCGGTGCGCAACGGCCCATGTCCCGAGACGTAGGCAGCGTTACCGAAGACCACCAGCGGCTTGTAAACGGCCACAGGTTTCGGGGCAGGGGGGAGAACGAGGGAAAGGGCAGCGAGTTGGGATTCGGCACTCATGATTTTGAAGGATCTTCAGCCTCCGCCTTTTGCAGCAAACCCTCAATTCCGAAGTCCACGGATCGAAAGATGTTTTGATGCTCCGAAGATCAACCGTGACTCGTGGGTGGGTGCCGGAGAATTGGATCGTGGAGATCGCCGGGAGAGCGAGGTGCACAAATCCAACACAGGCGCTTGACTCGGCAGTACTTTGGGCAGTAGCTCCAAGTCATCCACTTGGCCGACTAAGATCCGTCTGATCCATCATGGAAAGATTGGGTCGAGCAACGGTGATTGATGGGTAAACGGCAACGCCTGTTGAAAGGAAATTTTATGAAAACTCAGAGACAAATCGTGGGTAAACGGAGGGGTTTCACTTTGATCGAACTGTTGGTCGTCATTGCCATCATCGCCATTCTCGCAGGCATGCTGCTACCGGCGCTCTCCAAGGCCAAATCCAAGGCGCTGTCCATCTCCTGCCTGTCGAACACTAAACAGCTCTGTCTGGCATGGATTCTCTACACGGGTGACAATCAGGAAAAGCTGGTTCCCAATTACCTGGGCACCGCGGACGCTTGGATCCTCGGGGACGTCAACTCCGCCCCGGGCCACACCAACCGCAACAACATCATTACTGGCAAGCTGTACCCGTACAATTCATCCGAGGCGATCTACGTCTGCCCCGCCGATGATTACAAGTTTCAGGGTAGGCGCTTTCGTCGCGTCCGCAGTTACTCCATGTCGGGTCAGATGAACAGCAACGTCGAGTGGGTGAATCCGCGCTACCCGGTGCGCAGGAAGACCTCAGACATTATAGACCCCGATCCTTCAGGAGCCTTGGTGTTGATCGATGAGAGCACGAAGACCCTTGAGGACGGGTATTTCGCCATCCAAGTGGACAACCGGGTTTGGCAGAACGATCCCTCGGATCGCCACAACAAGGGTGCCAACCTCACTTTTGCCGACGGCCATTCTGAAATCTACAAGTGGCTCGAGCCGATGACCGGCAAGCACAGTTGGGATGCCCCGGCTCAGAGGCCCGTCGATCGCGACTTCGACCGCTTGGCCGCCACGGTTGCGACCAAGAAATAAATCGAGCCTGCTGGTTGTCGGTCTGAACACCGTTCAGTCCTTGCTCATCACTCCAGAAGTGATGAGTTCCAATCTGCCCATCTCTGGCCGGGAGAAGGCTGCTGCAAATCTGTTGAGCCAGCAGGAATTTGAAGCGAACTCGAAGCGATGGACGTGTGAGGTTGCTTCGATAAATCGGAAGGCAATGAATTGGTTTCAGGGTAGCACTGGTGACCAGCCTCAAAAGAATCTTCAATAACCCGCCGGGTCGGTTGTACCGGTAAGGGTTTCTAGGGCTTAGAAAACAAGGCTGAATTCGGAATGGCAAGGTCTTCGGTTCGCCTTCAAATCACCTTCAGGTCAGCTTGGTAAGATTTTTGGTCCTGAGCATTCTTGTAATGGTGGGACCCTTGCCCGCGACGTATCCTGGCGCGCCATGAGGCTTTCTGCGGCACCTGCGGCCGCGGGTCCTGCGCCGACCATCGAGTGATGAAGCACGGTCGCGAGGACTTCGAACAGGGGGTTGCCTATCTCAGGAGGACACAGGGCCGTCAACGTGTCTTCCGTGCGGTGCCCTCCTCCATGAAGGTGCCGGAGCGCCATTCCTTGTCCGTGGTGGCTGCCACCAGTTTCCACCCCGCCGCTTCGAAGGCCTTGCGGACCATGCCGAACTGGGTCTCCAGAATTCCAGCCAGGACCAGCGATCCACCCGGAGCCACGCGGGCTAGCAGTCGATCCCGCTCGGCGATGAGCAAGTCGTAGATCAGGTTGGCGCAGACCACTGAGTAGCGCTGCTTGGGTTTCTTGGGAACTTGCGTGATGTCGTCGTGGGTCACGATCAGAACCGCGGCGACCCCGTTGAGTTCGGTGTTCTCGTTGGCGACTCGCACGCAGTCAGCATCAAAGTCGAACGCGTTGACGGGTTGATAGCCCAGCTTGACGGCTGCAATAGCCAAGATGCCGGACCCGGTGCCGACATCGAGCATGGACTGCGCCGACTGGGGATCGCGGAGGGCGACGAGTTGCTCGAGGCAGAAGCGCGTGGTCGCGTGTTGGCCCGTGCCAAAGCTTAGGCCCGGGTCGAGAACCACGAGGGCCTGAGTTTTCTTCGGGACGCGTCGGCTCCAGGTGGGTTTGACGAGCAACCGAGGGCCGAGATCGAGTGGCTTGAAATGACGCTTCCAAGATTCAGACCAGTCGCGGGCAGGAACCTTTTTGACCTGGATTCTCGCTGGTGCGACATCGATCCCATCGGCCGCCAGTGCTTGGAGTCCTTCGCGGAGGCGTCGCTTAATGCCCGCCACATCCTGGGTCTCGATCTCACCGTAAACGCTGACCGTGGACAGTCGGGTGAGGGCGTCGGCGTAGGACGAGGGGGTTTGTCCCTGTTCAAGTTCGAGCAGGACGCCCACGGTATCTTCAGCGGACAGGGAAGTGGTGATGGAAATGGATCGGAGGAGTTTGCTCATGCGTCTCGCCAAGGGGTGAAGTTGAGGAGTTGAATTTCGGTGCGGGGCTTGCCCGCCTTAATTTCACCGATGTCCAACCAGGTGGTCGAAGCGTAGTCGATTTCGAAGTGCTCGAACTTGCTGAGCGGCAGGTCTAGCAAGATGGCCAGTGCCATTCGAATCACGCCCCCGTGCGCGTAGACGGCCACGCGTTGGCCTGCCGATGCGCGGAGGATGTGTTCTAGGGCTTGCCCGACTCGGCCTTGGAATTGGTTTAGGGTTTCCCCCTCCGGGATGGCGTCGGTCTCGATGTGCTTCAGCCAGTCGTAGGCGCTCATTCCGAAGCGGTTCTCGACTTCATCCCAGCCGCAACCCGTCCACGCGCCAAAGTCTACCTCGCGCAAGCCGTCCACCAGCACAGGCACACCTGAAAATTGGCGCCGGAACGGTTCCAGCGTTAGTTGGACCCGCTGCATGGGGCTGGCGTACACGGCGTCGAAGGAGTGTCGGCTGAGCCATGAGGCCAGAGCTTGGGCCTGGGTATGTCCTCGGGACGAAAGGGCCATGTCGATCGTGCCCCCGAACTTCTTGTGGTACAGGTCCTCTACTTCGGCATGCCGACACAGAAAGAGATGAGTCATGGGGCGATCAAGGCCTGCCGCTGGGCGGCGATGAGTTGCTGAATCCCTGGACGCCCGAGTGCGAGCAGGGCGGCTAACTCGGAGTCCGAGAACGTGGCCTCTTCGCCAGCGCCTTGCAGCTCGACGAACCGGCCTTGGTCATTCATGACCAGGTTCATGTCCACCGACGCATCCTTGTCCTCGACATAGTTGAGGTCGAGGAGCGGCACGCCCCTGAAAATCCCCACGCTGACCGCGGCCACCGAGCCTGTGATGGGGTTTTCGGTCAGCGAACCGGCGGCGTGAAGTTTTGCAATGGCAAGGCTAACAGCCACGAAGGCTCCGGTGATCGAGGCCGTCCGAGTACCGCCATCGGCCTGCAGCACATCGCAGTCGATACACAGGGTACGGGGCCCGAGCTTTTCCAGATCGACGACCGCCCGCAGCGCGCGACCGATCAACCGCTGGATCTCTTGAGAGCGTCCATCGAGCTTGAGCTTGGAAATGTCCCGAGACTTCCGGTCCAAGGTGGAGTAGGGGAGCATGGAGTACTCCGCGGACAGCCAGCCACCGGGCAACTTTTGTTCCTTCATCCAACGAGGGACGGACTCTTCGACGGTGGCCGCACAAATGACTCGGGTGTTTCCCCACTCGATCAGCGTCGAGCCCGCGGCGTGCGGGGCAATGTGGTTCTGGAAACGGATCGGGCGGAGTTGGTCGTTGCGGCGGCCATCGATTCGAACGGTATCAGTCATCGGGTCGGCGAGGCTGGGTGATTTCGGCCAAAAAGCAACGGGTACGGCAAAGTTTGGGGCATTTTGCTCTTTACGCTGCGCGGTTGAGCCCCGTAAAGCCATTCGTCATGGAAGAGTTGGGGTTCCCGGACCGTCATTACGTTGAAGCTGCCGAAGGCTGGTTGGGGCTTGGAGATGCTGCCGAAGCGTCGCGGGAATTCGAGCGACTCAGCCCAGGAGCAGCCGGCCACCCGGTCGCGTTGGAAATACACTGGCGGATATTGTCCGCCCAGTCGGCCTGGCCAGAAGCCCTTTGGGCCGCTCAGCGGTATATTGAAGTGGCTCCTCAATTGCCCGCTGGCTGGATTCACCAGAGTTACACGCTTCATGAACTTCGTCGGACCAACGAAGCCTTTCAATTCTTGCAAGCGATTGTGATCAAATTTCCTGAAGAAAGTGTGATTCCGTACAATCTGGCGTGTTACGCCTGCCAGATGGGTCAAATGGATGTGGCGCAGCGGTGGCTGAATCAGGCAGTTCGCATCGGCGGTAAGGCGTCGGTCAAAGAGATGGCCGAAGAGGACGCCGATCTGGAACCTCTGCGGTCTTACATTGAAGCCCTGTAAATTGCAGAGGGGGAGACGGAAGGGACGGCGTAGCCGCATTCGGAAGGCTTTAGAGCGCGGAAATCTTACGGCCTCTGAGGGCTCTGTGGGCCGCTGTTCGAATATCGAACCTTGTTCATCGTCAGAAGTGATAGCTTGTGAAAAATTTCACAAAGTCTCTTGACCCACAATTCGCGAAGATTAGCGTCCGACCGAACCTGAGGTCCAAATAGGAAAACGAAATGAAAAACACAATGAAGGTTGTCTCGATGGTGGCGGCGGTTGCAGCTTCCAGCGCTCTCGCAGGCGAGATCACCGGTAAAATCAAGATTACCGGCGAAGTTCCCCCGGCTCGGGAAATCACCCCGATCAAGGGTGATAAGCTGTGCGGTCCTTTGCACACCAAGCCGGTCATGACCCGTACCTACGTCGTGGGTGCCGATCACGGATTGGCCAATGTGGCTGTCTACATCAAGGCCGGCCTTCCGGCAGGCAAGACCTACACGGCTCCAGCGAGCAAGCCATTGATTGATCAAGTCGGCTGCGTCTATGAGCCGGTGGTCTCCGTGGCCATGGTCGGACAGACCGTGGACATCAAGAATTCCGACCCGTTCATGCACAACGTGAACTGCCAAGCCAAGGTGAACAAGGGCTTCAACATCGCCCAGACCACTCAGGGTGCAGTAAATCCCCGCGTGTTCGACAAGGCCGAATTGGCCATCAAGCTGATTTGCAATGTCCATACTTGGATGTCCGGGTACGTCCACGTGTTCGATCACCCGTTCTTCGCGGTGTCCGACAAGGATGGTAACTTTGTCATCAACGGTGATTTGCCCGATGGCAAGTACACCGTCGAGGCCAATCACATCAAGTCCGGCCTGGTGACCGGTGAGGTCGAGGTTAAGGGTGGCAAGGCCACGCTGAATCTGGAATTGGCCGTTAAGTAAGCTGAAGTAGATTCGATACGCCGGTCAGCGAATCTAGGGCCGCGGCGTGAACCGCCGCGGCCGTTTGTATGAGCTCCTCGACCCCTCAAAACCTTCATCCTGTCTGGTTGTTCCGGTTTGCCGCCTTGGTGGCTTTGGCGACACTCGGATTGGTGTGCATTGGTGGATTGGTGACCAGCAAGGGGGTCGGAATGTCGGTTCCGGATTGGCCCACCAGTTTCGGCTACAGCATGTTTGCGTTGCCGATCTCCATGTGGATGACCGGGGGGGTCTTTCATGAACATACTCACCGGGTTTGGGCTTCTGGGGTGGGGCTTTTGGTTGTGTTCTTGGCCCGATGGACCGCGGGGAGCGGTTCTCGGAAAATTCTGGCCCGAGTGGGTTTTGCCGAGGTCGTGGTCGGAGTCATCCTCATGCGGGTCAACCCACTTTGGAAGGGTGAGGCTCATTTTCTGTTGGGAATTGGCGGTGTGGTTTTGGCGGCCGCGGCGGCCGGTTGGAAAAACGCCCCGGCTTCCCGTTTGGCGGTCCGCTTGGCCTGGGCCGCATTTTGGCTAGTCCAAATCCAGGGGAGTTTGGGTGGTCTCCGGGTGGTGCTCGATTCCTGGGCGATCGGTGGCACCACCGGAGGGACTGTTTTCGGAATGATCCACGGCTGCCTGGGACAAGTTTTCTTCGTGCTAGTGACTTGCTTGGCCTTGTCCCTCTCGGGTTGGTACCCACGATGGACTCGATCGGCCAGCGACCTTCGAGGGTCCCACTGGGTGTTTTTGGGGACGGCCCTGGTTTTTGGGCAGTTAATTTTTGGGCTTTGGATGCGCCACCAGCATGCGGGTCTGGCTATTCCCGATCTCCCTTTGGCTTACGGCCAATGGTGGCCCAAGACAGATGCTGAATCTTTGGCGCGCTACGCGGGCCGACGTGAAGGGGTGGACTCCATTACGGCCCTTCAGATCCACATGCACCTGTTTCACCGGATCAATGCAGTGCTGGCCTTTTTAGCAATTTGCATGGCCTTCCGGTTCTCGAGGAATCAGCCCCAGGGGCATCCCGTGCGAACATTGGGAGCGGCCTGGTTGTGTCTGGTTGCTGTTCAGTTCGCATTGGGATTGTTCACAGTCCTCACCGATCGAGCCGCCGACATCGCTACAGCCCACGTCGCTGTGGGGTCGTTGACCTTGGCTGTGGGTTGCTGGTCTTGCTGGGCCGTGAGAGTGCATCAGCGCCAATTTGCTGAAGAAAACCAAGTCTTGCTGGGGTCAGTCCTTTCGGAAATGCCCGCGGTACGGTAAGTATATCCTTTGTGAACGCTGCTGCTCCCATCGAAACCACCGTTGCCACGCGGAATTTGCGCGGGTGGGTAACGGTCATCAGCGACTTGGTCAAAGCTCGGTTGACTTTGATGGTGGTCCTGACCACCTGGATGGGTTTTTCCCTGGGTTCATCCCAGGCTCCTGATTGGGTAGCTTGCTTCCATGCCATCGTAGGCACTTCGTTGTTGGCGGCCGGCGCCTCGGCTTTGAATCAGTGGTGGGAGCGTGACTTAGATGCTCTTATGCGTCGCACTGCCTCTCGGCCTCTTCCGGCTGGCATCCTCACGCCCTTGACCGTTTTGGCCTTCGGTGTGGTGGTTTCCATTTTGGGGCTGCTGTGGCTGGTTTTCTTGGTAAACCTCCTGACAGCGTTTCTGGGGGCACTGACCTTGGCCATTTATGTGTTTGTTTATACCCCTCTCAAGCAGATCACCGAACTCAACACCTGGGTCGGTGCCATTCCCGGAGCGTTGCCTCCCTTGATGGGGTGGACTGCGGCGACCGGCGAACTCGGCGCCGGGGGGTGGTCGTTGTTTGCGATCCTGTTTTTTTGGCAATTACCCCACTTTATGGCCATTGCCTGGTTGTATCGGGAAGAATATGCCCAAGCGGGTTTCCGGATGTTATCCGGTCGTGATCCCGAAGGGCGTCGATCAGCCTCATCGGCCATCCGCAACTCGATTGCCCTGATTTTCGTCAGCATTGTGCCCTTCCTTCAGGGAATCAGCGGACGGATTTATCTCTCTGTGGCGCTGGTCTTGGGCGGGCTTTTTTTGATTCAGGCCATCCGGTTTGCCCTCCTCCTCAACGCCATGGCAGCGCGGCGGCTGTTTTTTGCCTCAATTTTCTATCTTCCCGTCCTCTTGGCCGTGTTGGTCATGGATCGAACTAAGGAAGAGTCTTCGAAGATCTCATTACTTCGAGGGAGTTCAACAATTTCTGTACCACGCCCCGGCACGTTTGTATCCTTTCGATTGTTCCGTCTTCCGGGAGACGGCGCTTGATACCCCAATCTATGCAATCCACAGCACCCCACGCCCACACGAGCGCGACCGATTCTTCGCACGGTCACGCGCATCATGAGCCGGGTTTCTTCAGCAAGTACATCTTCAGCACCGATCACAAGGTCATCGGCATCCAATACGGAGTGTCGGCGTTGCTGTTTCTGCTTTTCGGCTTCTTCCTGATGCTGGCGATGCGCTACCAGTTGGCGAATCCAGGCAAACCTATCCCGTTGGTGGGACCTCTGTTGGAAAACGTCTTGGGTCAAGACGTGGCCAAGGGAGGCGTCATGGGCGGGGACCTCTACAACTCCTTTGGCGCGATGCACGGCACTATCATGGTGTTCTTGGCCATCGTTCCGGTGCTCTTCGGCGCCTTCGGAAACTATGTGACACCGCTGCAAATCGGCGCGCCCGACATGGCTTTTCCCCGGCTGAACATGGCGAGCTTCCACGCTTACTTTCTCGGTGGCGTCGTGATGATCGCGAGTTTCTTCACCCCGGGTGGTTCCGCCCGATCCGGTTGGACTTCCTACTCCCCGCTGGCCTCGATCACCGATCCAACCAACCTCTTTGATGGCCAGACCTACTGGCTGATGGGCATGGTGCTCCTCATCACTTCGTCCTTGCTGGGTTCGGTGAACTTCATCGCCACCATCATCCAGTTGCGCTGCCGAGGCATGAGCTGGATGCGGATGCCCTTCTTCGTGTGGGCTCAGTTTGTGACCGGTTTCTTGCTGCTCTTGGCCTTCCCCCCGCTGGAAGCCGCCGGTTTGATGCAGTTGATGGACAACCTCTTCGGCAGCTCGTTCTTCCTGCCCCAGGGTCTCGTGGTCAGTGGAACCCCGCTGCAGGTTTCAGGTGGCGGAAGCCCGCTGCTCTGGCAGCACTTGTTCTGGTTCCTGGGTCACCCCGAGGTTTATGTTTTGATTCTGCCGGCCTTTGGCATCGTCACTGAGGTGATTTCTAACAATATCCGTAAGCCGCTCTGGGGTTACAAGAGTATGGTTTATTCGGTCATGAGCATCGGGTTCCTCTCCTTCATCGTGTGGGCGCACCACATGTACCTGACCGGCATGGGTACAAAGGTGGCCACCTTCTTCCAGACCACGACGATGATGATTTCGATCCCCTCGGTGATCATTCTGACGGCGTTGTTCATTTCTCTCTGGGGTGGTTCCATTCGCTTCAACTCTGCCTCGCTCTTCGCGCTCTCCTTCCTGCCCATGTTTGGCATCGGTGGACTCACTGGCCTGCCTCTGGGTTTCAACGCCTCCGACATCTTCTTGCACGATTCGTACTACGTGATCGGTCACTTCCACTACGTGGTGGCTCCGGGTACAATGTTTGCCGTATTTGCAGGCATTTACTACTGGTTCCCCAAGATTACGGGGCGTCACATGAATGAACTCTTGGGTAAGCTGCACTGGGCTGGCTCTCTTTTCTTCATGAACTGCGTGTTCGCCCCGATGTTTATTCAGGGCTTTAAGGGCATGTCTCGACGCATGTCTGATGGTGGTACCACCTACTTCGGCGGTTTGGGTGGCGATCCAGGCGTTCTGAAGCTGAACAACATGATCTTCTGGAGTGCGATCGGTCTGGGAATTTGCCAGATCCCCTTCATTATCAACTTCTTTTCTAGTATTTTCATGGGCAAGCGCGCCACCTCGGACAATCCGTGGCAGGCCACCACTTTGGAGTGGTCCACGCCGACCCCCCCGCCGCACGGCAACTTCCTGCAGGAGCCGGTCGCCTACCGCGGCCCCTACGAGTACAGTGTTCCGGGAGCCAAGTCCGACTTCTCCCCTCAAGGTGACAAGAACTGAACGTTTCCATTTAAACCTTTTACCGATTCAATAATGGAAATTCCCTACACGTACAAAGCCCGACCTGATACGGGTCTCTACAACGCCAAGGTGGGCATTTGGCTGTTCTTGGCCTCGGAGATCATGCTTTTCGGAGCCTTGTTTTCTGCCTACATCCTTCTACGGGTTAGTGCGCCGGTTGGCTTTTGGCCGGATGTTGGTTTGGCATGGCCTCGAGGGTTGCTCAACATACCGATTGGGACTTTCAATACGGCGGTTCTCATTACCTCTTCGGTGACCGTCGTGCTGGCTTGGGCGTCGCTCAAGATGAACAACTTCGCACGGTTCCGTGTGTACATGGTGATCACGGTCTTGTGCGCCTTTGCTTTCTTGGGCATCAAGTCGTTCGAGTACAACGACAAGTTTAGCCATTACGTCATCCGCCTACAGGACGGCAAAGCGTTGACGGGTCACATCGAGGTCGATGGGAAGCATCCGAGATTCTGGAACTTCAGCGATCAGTGGAGTGTGGCCAAGTTGGCGACTCAGAAAGTCACTAAGATCAAGGTTGAGATGGACCCGGAGCGTGACATGAATGGTCACGTTAAGGCGCACGGATCCCATGATCACGAAGTGCGTGAGGTGGCCGTTTCCGACATCGTTTTCATGGGCTCCTACACCCCGGCAACCCATCCGTTCTTTGCGGTCTATTTCCTAATTACCGCTTTGCACGGATTGCACGTTTTGGGTGGAGCGCTCGTACTGGGTTATTTTGCCTTCCCCGGAGCCAAGATGTGGAAGTCCAATCCGGAGCAGT
Organism: Akkermansia muciniphila; assembly: GCA_945893185.1. Classification (GTDB taxonomy): domain Bacteria; phylum Verrucomicrobiota; class Verrucomicrobiia; order Limisphaerales; family UBA9464; genus SXXZ01. The sequence continues at coordinate 25,292 of CAMDDW010000004.1, forward strand.
TCATTAACCGCATCGAGGTGGGTGGCCTTTTCTGGCACTTCGTGGACCTCGTCTGGATCTTCTTGTTCCCGGTGGTTTACCTTCTCTGATTGTATTTATGAGCCAACATAGCGCTTCTACTTCGGCCTCCCATGGCGGCGATGATCATGATCACGACATCGCGGCTCACGTCCGAACCTATCTCATCATCTTTGGGGCTTTGCTCATCGGGACCTGCCTAACGGTGGCGATGTACTACGTCGACTTCAGCAGCATGGCCTTGACGGTCACGGTTGCCTTGTTCATTGCATCGATTAAGGCGTTCTTGGTCGCCGGGTATTTCATGCATCTTCTATCGGAGAAGAAAATGGTTTACGGAGTTCTAATCCTCGCGGCGATCTTCTTTGTCGCGCTGATGGGCCTGACCCTTTGGGGCAGCAATGACCTTCCTAGGAACTCGGCGACCAAAACCTTGTATGTCCCTTAAAGCCTTCCACATCGTGTTTGTCGCGGCCTCAGTCATTCTGATGGCGTTCCTGACCGGATGGAGTTTCTTGGCGTATCAAGAGACCCACTCTTCGGAATACCTTGTATGGAGTCTGTGCGCGGCATGCTCGGTGGTGGGCCTTGTGGTCTATGGTCGCTTCTTCCTCAGGAAGCTTCGGAACATCAGTTTTCTATGAAATTCTGTTTAGGGATTTCCAGTGTCTTGGCTGCGGCATTGCTGTTAATGCCCTCCTTGAACGCGTGCACCGCCTGTTTTGGCAAGACCGATGAGGCTCTCGCACAGGGCATGAATGCGGGCATCTACGTTATGCTGGTTTTCGTGGTGGCTGCTTGGGTGTTATTCGGTAGTTTTTTTGTCTTTATTGCCCGTCGCTCTAAGCGTGTGAACGCGGAGGCTGAAACGGGCGAATCTCCTTCGGTTCGATAGTTTTCAAATTTTCGGAAATACATGACCTCTCTGCTTCGATATTTTGGAATGCCTGAAGTGGCTTCGGCCCATGGCAAAGGCATCGATGAATTGATCCTGTACGTGCACCTCCTCATGGGGGCGCTGTTTGTGGGATGGCTCGGCTACTTTGTCTTTGTGATGCTTCGTTTCAACAAGTCTTCCAATCCCAAGGCTGATTACGTGGGTGTCCGCAGCCATGCTTCGACTTATCTGGAGATTGGTGTGGCCATCGTGGAGACTGTTTTGTTGATTGGCCTTGCCGTGCCCCTTTGGGCCAAGGCCGTGGACAGTCCTCCAGGTGCGGACCAAAAGCCCATTGAAATTCAGGTGATGGCCCAGCAGTTCGCTTGGGCGGCCCACTTCTCGGGAGCCGATGGCAAGTGGGGTAAGCAGGACACCAAATTTGCCGACCGTGGCAATCCTTTCGGATTGGATACGAACGATGCCGATGCGAAAGACGACATCTCCGTGGTGACCGAACCCTTCTTGTTGCCGGTCAATCGTCCGGTCATTGCCAGAACCTCTAGCATGGATGTGATTCACTGCTTCAAGCTTGTATCCATGCGAGTGACCCAGGACGTGATTCCTGGCTTGACCATTCCTGTGCACTTTACGCCGACCAAGATCGGAGATTTTACGATTACCTGCGCGCAGCTTTGCGGCAGTGGTCACTCCTCTATGAAGGGTGCTTTCAAGGTGGTTTCGCAGGCGGATTACGATAAGTGGTTTACCGAAAAGTCTAAGGCTGGCGGTGCAGGTGGCAGCTTCGAATAACCCTCTCGAATCAGGCTACCGATTGAGTCCGCCGGATCAGCCGCTGGTTTCATACCGGCGGCGTTTTTTTAATCACGATGGAGTCGCACATACAACGGGTTCTTTGGGGAACCCTGGTTGCCAGTTTGTTGGCGGTCTCGGTGGCCTATTTTCGCTCCCGAGGGGCGCCTCCCGTTGTTAGCCAGCTGCATGATTTCTCGCTGACCAATCAACTGGGGCAAACAGTGAGTAAGGATTCCCTTAGAGGTCGGATTAGTGTCGTCAACATAGTCTTCACCCGGTGTCCTACTCAGTGCCGACGATTGTCGGCCCAAATGCAGCGGCTCCAGTCTAGAATTCCATCTGGGGTGCGCCTGGTTTCTCTGACTGCGGATCCCGAGTACGACACACCGGAGGTTCTCAAACGCTATGGATTGGAGTACCAAGCCTCCCCGGAAACTTGGTGGCTGCTCACCGGCCAAAAATCAGAAGTCTATCGGGTGGCGATTGCCGATTTGAAATTCGCGGTGGTCGAATCGGGCGAACCGTCTGCAAAATTGGAGGATCTATTCATCCACACGGCGGATTTCGGGGTGCTGGATTCCAAGGGCCGCTTGCGATTTGTTATCCACAGCGAAGATTCGGATGCTGAAGATCAGGTCATCCGGTCCGTCAAGCGTCTCAAAGGCATTCTATGAACCAATCCCTCCATTTCCTGCCGCTGGTCAACGCCTGTCTCAATGGCTTGGCGGGCATTCTTTTGGTGGCCGGACTCATTCATATTAAGGCCGGGCGTCGTGAGGCACACCGCAAGTGCATGGTGGCGGCGTTTGTCACCTCTTGCGTCTTCCTGCTGTTGTACCTGACCCACAAGTACTTGCTGAAATCGGTTCACACCCCCTTCAAGGGCCCGGAGTTCCTCCGGCCCTGGTATTATGGGATGCTCTTTTCGCACATCCTTCTGGCCGCCGCGGTGCCGGTGTTGGCGATGATCACCTTGCGTCGTGCCAGTGTTGGAGACCTGGAGCGACATAAAAAGATCGCCCGTTGGACCTGGCCAATTTGGATGTATGTCTCGGTGACCGGAGTGTTGGTGTATCTGGTTCTTTACCAGATCTGGCCCTGATTCTGGAGATCCTGAGCGCTCGGCTGCAACGCCGTCCTGCACGTTGGTTGCTCAGGGATTGCCCTTTAGCCCTCCGTCGTAGAATTGTGTGGCTGGGATGCGAATCGGAAATCACTCCGGTGGGATTCGGCCGAAGGATTGAATTGGGTCTGCCCCCACGTTCTTCGGAGGGGATTTTTAGGAGGGGTTTTGTGGCAACCCCTCCGGCGTTTAATCAGGCTACTTCAGGGTCCCGCCACTTACCGTGTTCGCGAATGAGGTCTACCAGTCGCTCGACGGCTTCGTCTTCAGGAATATTAAAACGAACCGGTTTCTTGCCCACGTAGAGGTTGATCTTGTTCGGAGCCCCGCCCACGTAGCCGAAGTCGGCGTCAGCCATCTCACCAGGACCATTAACGATGCAGCCCATGATGGCGATTTTCACGCCTTTGAGGTGCTCCGTCCGGGCTTTGATGCGCGCGGTGACCGTTTGCAAATTGAACAGCGTGCGTCCGCAGCTCGGGCAGGCGACGTAATCGGTCTTGAAGGATCGGCAGCCGGAGGCTTGCAAGATGTTGAAAGCCAATCGCAGGGATTGCCCGGCGCCGGGTTCTGAACGGACAAGAATTGCATCGCCGATGCCATCAGCCAGCAGGGACCCAAGATTGACGGCCGCCTGCAGTTGGGCTTCCTCAGGGGTTAATGCTTCCAGCGGCGCTATTAGGCGATCCTTAAGCAGTATCGGGTTGCGGCTGCCCAGCGCCGCCAACCGGACCGTGAGCAATCGGAAGGCGGTGATGGGAGGTAAGGAGACTCCATCTTGGACGGTGATCCACTGGGTCTCGCACGGGGGATGCACAAAATCCGAGGTGGGGTCGACCTCCATAAGTTGGAGGTCTTCGTAAATGGCCTCGGGTTTGACATCGACCTTCGGGGAGATCTTCGGAGCGACCGCGTCGAAGATGCTGCGTTCGACCACCACTCGAACCAGGTTTTCTCCGCCTGCTGGCAAATCACCCAAGGGTGACGCCACCGATTCGCGCCGTTTGAAATTGAAGGGGTCCCAAGGTAGGGAGGGGTTTCCGAGTCCTGACTGGGATACGGTTAGTCGAGGGATCTGGGCTAGCAGGTCGTTGCAAACCGCGATCTCGCGCGGACTGTCCTCGGTGAGGGAGACTCGGATCGTATCGCCAATGCCGTCGCAAAGCAGGGATCCGATACCGATGGCCGACTTGATGCGGCCGTCCTCGCCTTCACCCGCCTCGGTGACGCCCAGATGCAGCGGGTAGTTCCAGTCGGAGCCCTCCAGATCGAGGCGGGCGGTCAGCAGCCTGTAGCACTCGATCATTACCTTCGGATTGGAAGACTTCATCGAGAAGACGAAGTTGTGAAAACCGTTCTTGCGGCAAATGCGGGCAAATTCGAGGGCGCTTTCAACCATGCCCAGCGGGGAGTCTCCGTACCGGTTCATGATCCGGTCGCTGAGAGATCCGTGGTTGGTTCCAATGCGGAGGGCGCGATTCAGACGCTTGGCTTCCAGCACCAGCGGCGTGAAGCGTTCCTCGATCCGTGCCAGTTCTTCAGCGTAGGCCTCGTCGGTGTATTCCTTGACCGCGAATTTCTTGGTGTCGGCGTAATTGCCTGGGTTGATTCGAACTTTTTCTACCCACTTGACGGCTTCCATCGCCGCATCCGGCTTGAAATGGATGTCCGCCACCAGAGGAACGTGGCAACCGACCTGACGGAGCTCTTGGACGATATTTTCGAGGTTGGCAGCGTCCTTTACGGTCGGAGCCGTGATTCGAACGATCTGGCACCCCACGGCCACGAGTTCCAAGGTCTGCCGCACGCATTCGGCGGTGTCCATGGTATCGCAAGTCAGCATCGATTGCTTGACCACCGGGTGACCACCTCCAAGCACCACGCCACCGCAGGCGGGGTCGCCCACAGTGACGTCGCGGGCGGGTCTGCGGCTGTAACTCCAGGGAGAAGGGCAATACTTCATGAATCGCTGAGAGGGAATAAACGGGATGTCGGCCGGCGGCGTCAACGCTTCGGAGGTTTTGTGTGCGGACACCTATGGGGCCTGTGTCGGCTGCGAAGGGGTTTCGATGACTGTTTCTTGGCGGAACATTGCCTTGAACAGCGGGCCTCGTTTCACCACATCAAAGAAGGAAACATAGGCCATGAAGCTGAGCAGGATCACCGCGAAGGCTGACGTCGCAATCTCTTGGAAGCGCGGAGCGACGCGGCGGCGGGTGATGATCTCGTAGAGGGCTAGGGTGATGTGCCCGCCATCCAATACTGGAATCGGCAGCAAATTAATGATGGCCAAGTTGACATTCAGCATCACAAGAAAGCTGAGGGCCAAGCGGATGTCTGCGTTCACGTCGGCGGCGAGTTTGCCGAAAATTCCCACCGGTCCGCTCATGTCTTTGGCGCTCACGCCTGTTTCCTTGGAGTGCGCCAAGGCACCGACCAATTCCCCCATCTGGACCAACACCCCAGAAACCTGCTCCCAAGGGGTTGGACCGGGTCGTTGCAATTGGTAGGTCAGTACGCGGCTCGGGGAGATCGTCACACCGATGCGGGCTACTCCGCTGGTGGGGTCCACCCGAGGGGTCACGGTGAAGGTCATGCGTTGGCTCGCGCGTTGCACCTCGACTTGAGCCGGTTTGCTTGTTTGGGCCCGTATGAGATCCACCAATTGGGATTGTCCCACCACAGGAACCCCGCCGAATGAGACGAACTGGTCATTCACGGCCAGACCCGCCTCTTGGGCGGCACCGCTCGGAGCCAGATCCATGATCACCGGATGATCTTTGGGGTCTAGGTTGAGCAACTTGAGCCCGAAGGTAGGGTTGACGATGGCCGTCAGCACATAATTGGAGACCGAATCTCCCCGGGCGATCTCTACCGGGATGGTCTGGGACCGGGCCAGCACCGTGAAGCGTTGGACGTCCTGCCAGCGACTGACGATTTTACCGTCGACCCGGAGGACTCGATCTCCCTCTCGGATGCCCAACCGTGCCTCTGCAGAATCAGGCTCGACGTAGCCGATGATCGGCGGGTTGACCGGGACAGGCAGGCCAACGAGCCAGATCACGCTGGCGATGGCCAAGGCAAAGAAAATGTTCATGGCCGGTCCGGCGAGGGCGACCCAAATCCTTGAGATGGGCGAGGCCGGGGGCACCGCCGGATCTGCTGCTCCTTCGATGGTCTCGGAAGTCAGCATCTGAGGCAGCTTCACGAAGCCCCCAGCGGGAATCCAACGCACGGCCCATTCGACCCCTTGCCGGTCTACCCATCCGAACACCTTGGGTCCGAAACCGATGGAAAACCCGAGCACCACCATGCGGCGCAAACGGGCCATCCAAAAATGCCCGTATTCATGGACGAACACGGAGGCGCCGAAGAATACAATCACCGCGAGCACCACGTAGGCTTTGTGAAACAGATCTCCGATCATGAACGTACCCTACCGTAGATAATGGATTTCGAGTGAGCAATCGCCACTCTCGAAAAAAGCGCAGCATCCATTCTGACGCCCTTCCCTCGATGCGATTTTTGGTGAAGCCCGTTTGACGTAGACCGCTTTCGCGGTGATAGGTAAAAGCTAGATCGGTTTTCCAGTCACTGAATCTCATTCGCTGTAGTCGCTGGACTGGAAGTTCAGAACAAGACGCTGGATTCTTGAACGTGTGGATGTTTGAAACCGGGCCCTTGCCGCCGGTCGTTGGGTCAAATTATGTTCCTGCTCGCCCTGAAAATGCTGCTCGGTGACCGTGCCAAGTATTGGATGCTGGTCGGGGGTTTGGCGTTTTCCTCCCTGTTAATGACTCAGCAGTACTCTGTTTTCCAGGGATTGATGTCTTGGACGACGAGCCACATGCGCAACATGCGGGCTTCGATCTGGGTCGTCGAATCTCGCGTAGAGCAGGTGAATGAATCCAAGGCCATGCGGGACACTGACTTGAATCGGGTTCGCTCGGTCGAAGGGGTCGATTTTGCAGTGCCGCTGTTTCAGGGAGTCCTCAAGGCCCGGACTGCCGACGGTTCCGACAAAATGATTCAGATGATCGGATTGCACGCCGGAACCCTCTACGGGCGTCCTCCTCACATGATCGAGGGCGATATTGCCCAATTGCGTCTGCCCAACAGCGTTGTCATCGACACGCTCGCGATGGAGGTCACGCGTCTCGGATCGGGGATGGGCAGGCCGTTGAAGGTAGGTGACGTGTTTGAGATTAACGACCGGGAGGCCAGGGTCGTCGGCATCTGCCAAACGGAACGACACTTCTTTGGGTACCCGTATGTTTTCTCCAGTTACGATCAGGCCCTCCAGTACGCACCGCGTCAGCGGAAGATGCTTTCGATGATCTTGGCAGAGCCCAAACCCGGGTGGGACACGGCGGAGGTTGCTCAGCGAATTAAGAGCGAGACCGGTCTTCGTGCCTTCACAGTTCCACAACTTGAGGCTTCTACGGTCCGATGGGTCTGGAACAACACGGGCATCCCCATCTCCTTTTTGACCACCATTGTTTTGGGCTTCGTGGTGGGTGTGGCCGTCTGTGGGCAGGCGTTCTATTCCTTTGTCCTGGAGAACCTGCGAAACCTCGGTGCCCTCAAGGCCATGGGGGCCAGCAATAGCCTTTTGGCCGGAATGCTCCTGTTTCAGGCCATGATCGTAGGCCTGATTGGATTCGGCATGGGGATCGGACTGACGGCGCTCTTCGGCTTGACGATCGCTCAAAGCGGACAACCGCCGTTCAAGGCGGACGCTTCATTCGTGTTCCAGTCATTGGCAGCTGTTCTTGTCATTTGTGCGCTCGCGGCTTTGTTCGGTATCCGACGCGTGGCCAAACTGGAGCCGGCTATTGTATTCCGTGGTTGATCCTCGCTGATGACCACCCCGTTTCCCTTTGTGAACCCAGTCTCACCGACCGCCGCCCCGGTCGTCTGCAACCCATCGGGCAGTTTGGCCGTCGGCGCCCGAGGCATCGTCAAGGTGTTTGGTGTGGGGGATGCCCGCACTCAGGCCTTGAAGGGGGCTAATTTTGAGGCGAGCGAGGGGGAGTTACACCTCATTGTCGGTCCTTCTGGCTGTGGTAAGACCACTCTCTTGAGCGTGTTGGCTGGAACGCTGTCGAGCGATCAGGGTGAGGTGAATCTTTTTGGTACCCGCCTGACCGGCCTGTTGGCCGCGAAGGTCACGCGGTTTCGATGCCGGAACATTGGGTTCATCTTTCAGCAGTTCAACCTCATCCCAACCTTGTCGTTGGTTGAGAATGTGAGCGTTCCATTGCTGCTCAATGGGACCGGTCGCCGCGAGGCCGAAGCCCAGGCCGCGGAGAGCTTGCGACAGGTGGGGTTAGCAGGGCGGGAGCGCCAGTTGCCGACCCAGCTTTCGGGTGGGCAACAACAACGGGTGGCCATAGCCCGAGCCCTGATCCATGAACCTCGATTGGTGATTTGCGACGAACCCACCAGCGCGCTGGACTCGGTCACAGGACACCAGATTATGGAACTTCTTAGCACTGCGGCGAAGGCTCCGGGACGCTGTGTTTTGATTGTCACGCATGATCCTCGAATCTACGGCTATGCCGATCGCATTAGTGTGATGGAAGACGGTCGAGTCACCCACGTCCACGCCGGGGCATAGTTTACCTCCTTTATCCATTCGGAAAACCGTGCCTAATTGTCCATGATCCTCTTTAAACGTCTCTCATTCTGGCTGGCGCTCTTGGGCGTGGGTCTCATGGTGTTTTTGCTCCGGGGCCAGAACGTCAAGGTTGCCAATCCGGGGCCGGTGTCTGAGCCACCTCGCTCCCCTTATTCGCGGACGCTGGCATCGACCGGCTTGATCGAAGCCTCGCGCGAGAACGTGAAGATTGCCGCGCCCCGAGAGGCGTTGGTGGCGAGGGTCTTCGTGAAGGTAGGAGATTCGGTCAAAGAGGGAGCGCCACTCTTCCAGTTGGACGAGCGCGAGGTTCGGGCCCGTGTTCGCGTGCTGGAGGCGCAGGCAAGATCACTCCAATTTCAAATTGCCGTCGAAGAGGCCCAGGTTGCTGATTTGGCCGATCAGTTGAAGCGGTTCGCCCAGTTGGGGCGAGATCAAGTGGCGACTGAGGATGAGGTCAAGCGGCGTGAGTTTTCCCTGGGCACGGCTCGGGCCAGAACTGAGTCCGCGCGCGCTGTGGCTGCCGCATCCGAGGAGGCGGTGCGTCAGGCCAACACCGATCTGGAGATCCTCACCGTCCGCGCACCCCGGGATGGTCGTTTGCTTCAGGTGAACGTGCGCGAGGGGGAATTTGCTTCCGTGAAATCCCCCTCCGAACCGTTGATGCTCCTGGGCGATGTGGACTCCTATCAGGTCAGGGCCGAGGTCGATGAGCAGGATTCCGTGCTCATCCGAGCCGACTATCCGGCTGTCGCTTCATTGAAGGGGCATTCGGAGATGAAGACACCGTTGAAGTTTGTTCGTATCGAACCCTATGTGGTGCCCAAGCGCAGTCTGACCGGTGACACTCTCGAGCGTGTGGACACCCGAGTGTTGCAAATCGTCTACGCCTTCGATCGCCCGGCCTTTCCAGTCTACGTCGGTCAGCAGGTCGATGTGTTCATTCAACGTCCCCAGACTGCGGCTCAGTCCACTCCTTGAGTTTTCATGAGATCCCTTGTCCTCGTTTCGCTGTTGTTGTCCCTCGGGCTTCCGATCACGGCCGCCGTCACCAATGCGGTGCCTTTGCCGTCTGGGCCGCTGAGCCTCGATCAAGCTCTTGAGTTCGCCCTGGCGCATAACGTGACGTTACGGAAGGGCAGGCAGGATCTGGAAGAGGCCCAGGGCCTTGCCATCCAGCAACGCGCGGCCCGGTTGCCCCGTCTGGCCACCACGGGTGCGTACCAGCAATTGGATGAGGGGCGGATCGAGCGTGTTCAGTTCTCTGCAGCCCAACCGGCGACCCCATTCCTTAATAACCAGAGCTGGAACGCAAATCTGGTGGTGACGCAGCCCATTTATGCGGGTGGCAAATACAACTCGATGGCCCGTTCCTCGCGGTTGACCCGGGAAGCGGCGCTGGCCTCTTACCAAGCGCTGGTGGCCAACACCCTTCTCGAGGTGCGGACCGCCTACAGCGATGTGCTCTTGGCGGTGGAGCAAATCGTCGTTCAAGAAGCTTCGAAAAAACTGCTCGAGCGGGAATTGGAGACAGCGCGCCGGAGCCTCGAGGCCGGGACCGTTCCGAAGTTCAATGTGCTGCGGGCCGAGGTTGAACTGGCCAATGCACTTCCGCCGCTAATTCGGGCCCGCAATCAGGAGCGAATTTTCCGCAATACTCTCGCTCTCCTGCTTGGCTGCGACATCCCGGCCGAGTCCGGGGTAGACATTCCGCTGCGGACTGCTGACAGCCTCAAGGCCGAGCCCTTCGATGTTTCGGTGGGAGCGGCCCTCAATGCTGCCTGGGTTCGCCGGCCCGAGATTAAAGTGGCTCAAAGTGCCTCCCAATTGCGTCACGAAGAGGTCCTTCAGACCCGCGCCGACTTGCTTCCCTCGGTCTCGGGCACTGCGGGCTACGGGGTACAGAACCGCAACTTCGTCCGGGACATCGACCGGACGCTGGACGGTTGGACCGTGGGTGTGCAGGCCAATTGGATGCTCTTCGACTTTGGTCAAACTCAAGCCAAGGTCAACATAGCCAGAGCTCGCGAAGAACGGGCTCGGTTGGATGTCGAGGATGTGCGTCGGCGCATCGAACTCGAGGTTCGCACGGCATTTTCACTGTTCATGGAATCCAAAGAGGTGCTGGTGTCCCAGACCCGGGTTATTGAGCAGGCCGATGAGGCGGTGCGATTGGTGACGGCTCGGGCCGACGCGGGAAGCAGCACACAGTTGGAGGTGTTGTCGGCACAGACCGCCCTCAAGCTCTCTCGAACTCAGTACAGCCAAGCGCTGCGCGACTATACCGTCGCCCGAGCGAAATTGGAGCGGGCCATGGGTGAGGGTGTGCGCCTGGTGATCGAAACGGGCAGTCGTTAGACCTTTTCGGGCCAAAGAGGATCAAATTCGCAGTCCTGAAAGAACACTCTGTCGGTCCCCTGGTGCCCTCCCCAGGGGCTGTTTACCGTCCAGACCAGGATTCGAGCAAGGCTCCGAGTCCCCGGTCGGAAGTGCGTGGGCTGACCAGCGCCAGCGAAAGTCGGGAAGGATTTAGGAAATCTCGGGCCACCCGACGGATGTCGGCCGGTTGGACGGCCGCGATCCGAGCTCGGGTCTCCTCGGGCGGAATGACCCTTCCGAATCCCAGCACCTGTTCGCCGAGCCACATCATCATTTGCTCGGACCCTTCAAGTGACAAGTCTGCCTGACCGAGTGCGTAGTCTCGCGCTCGCGACAGTTCCGCCCGTCCGGGAGCCCGATCCACAAGGCGCTGCACTTCTTTGAGAATGAGCTTCAGAGCCTTTTCCAATTGGGTGTCCTCCAAACCCGCTGAGATCACCAAATCACCACAGTCGCTCCAGGAGGTTCCTGTGCTCTGGATGTTGTAGGCCAGGCCGTGCTCTTCACGGATCGTCTGGAACAGCCGCGAACTCATGTTCTCACCGAGCAGGACGTTGAGCAGTCGCAGCGCGAAGCGGCGCTCGTCCTGCCGGGAGGCGGTCCGAAATCCCAGGGCGATGTGGGTTTGCTCGGTTTTTTTGGAGTGCAGCAGCCAGCGGGGTTTTTCAGGGGTGGCCGGTGCGGGCTCAGCCGGAGGGTTGGTGCCCTGGCGGAATCGTCGGATCCATCGATTCACCTCGGTGAGCAGGTTTGCGTGGGTGAGGTTGCCGGCGGCAGCGATGACGATGGATCCGCTAATGTATCGACGCTCGAAGAACCCCAACAAGTTTTGCCGACGGAGTCCTCGAACCGAGCTTGCCGAACCGATCACCGGGCGTCCCAGTGGGTGTTCGGCAAACTGGACTTGATTGAGGAGGTCATGCACCAGTTCGGCCGGTTGGTCGCGGTACATGGCCTGTTCTTCTAGAATGACATCCCGTTCCTTGGAAATCTCAGTTGGGGCAAACTTGGATTCGAGAAACATGTCGCAAAGCACGTCGAGCAGCTCGGGCAACCGGGATGCCACCGCTCGGCTATAGAAGCAGGTGTGTTCCTCATCGGTGAAGGCATTGAGATAGCCACCGATCCCCTCGACATCTTGCGAAATCCGCGCGGCCGACCGTCGTCGCGTTCCCTTAAAGAGCATGTGCTCGATGAAGTGGGCGGCCCCATTCTCGCGGGCCGTCTCGTGTCGCCCGCCGGTGTTGACCCAAATGCCCACCGATACGCTGGCCAAGTGCGGCATGGTGGCTGTCACTACGCGCAGACCGCCGGGGAGTTCTGAGAGTCCATACATCAGTTGGCAGTAAGTTGAGTCGATAGGGCGGCGACCGCAACCGGGAAGAGCCTGTCCGCGTGTGCAGACTCCGGAGCTTTGGAGTTTTGGGAACGACGCCCCTCCGTCGGACTCAGGGAGCCAGATGAAGCCAGGCAATGCCCCACTGGATCCACAGCGGAATGGTGATGAGGCTAAGGATGGTCGTGCCCGCCACGATGCGCACGGCGGTGGCTGGATCCCCTCCATAAAGTCGAGAAAGAACAATTGGAAAGATCCCGGCGGGCATGGCCGCCTGGACGACGATGACTCGTTTGATTTCCACCGAGCAGGGCAGAACGCGTGCGATTCCCAGCATCAGCGCCGGGAGGACTCCCAGGCGAAAAATCGCAGACCAGAGGAGGGCGCCCGTGGCCCGTGCGGGATTCAGTTGGCGGATCTGGTCGGCCATCATTGCCCCGGTCAGCAGAATGCCCAACGGAAAGGTACAGGCACCGAGCATGGAGGCCGTGATGCTTAGAGGTCGGGGTACCCAGTGTGCCGCATCACAGGAGTTGATGAGGAGGGAAAGGATAATTGCAATCAGGGGGGCGTTGATGAGCTTGCGCCATTCACCGGGTCCGGTGGCATGACCTAGAGTGATCAACCCCAAGGTCCACATGGCGATATCTACACCCAGATTGTGGACAAAAAGAACACCCGGAGTGTCCGGATGGTTTGCGAAGAGCATGAGGACCAAGGGGAAGGGGACATACGCGTAATTTTGAAGTCCGGCGACTAGGGCGAAGGTTCGTTGCTCAGGATCGGTCTTGAGCCCCACCCGTCGGCGGAAGAGCCAGCAGATACCGATTCCCAAGACGATGCCCCCGAAGCCAATGAGTGGGGGGATGAATAGATTTTCGGCCCGCTGGAGAGCCCGATTACCGAGCACCTTGTCAAAGATGAGGCAGGGGGTCAGAACGTTGACCACCAATCGCAGCAGGGTCGCGTCGGCCTCCTCGGTGAGCCAGCGGATGCGGCGTAGCCCGATCCCCACTAGGGCTAGGCAAAAAACCGGCAGCACTGCCGACAGTACATCGCTCAGGGACATCATGAGATTCCAAGCCGGAGATCAGGCGAGCAGGTGCTCGACCAATGCCGCGAATTCCAGATGTTGGACCTGACGAAGGTAGGCGATCGCCTGGGCATCGGGGCGTTCGGCCATGCGTTCACATTCTTGAACCAAGGCCAGCGGATCGAGATTTCCGGACAGGGTTAACCGCTCCAGCACAGATTGGGCTTCGGGGGTTTGCGCCGCCTGGATCACCGCGGGGGTGGCAGTTCCGTAGATCGGGTGCCCGGAAACCCTGCGGAACCAATAGGCGGCATTCCAGTAGTCCGGTTCGCGGCGATGCAGCAGGGCATGGATCAAGCAAGCATCCCGATCCCCACGATCTTGGACCAGATTGTGGGCCGGGTCATGGTTGTCGTGATAGAGGAGGGTGGTGGCTGTGAGAAGTTCCGCCGCAGGAATCGACAGATTGTACTCGCGGGTGAGCTCTAAAAGACGGATTTCAAGGGTTACTTCCGGGAGGACTCCGCATCTCGGGCCCGACCCTAAATCCGGGAATTCGGGAGTGGCAAAGCACTCCCAGAACAGGGTGGCGCGGGAAAGTTTATTGGTCGGACTGGGCATCGGGCGGTGGGGTATGTTCGTGCTCCTTCTCCGGGCCGTCAAATCGGGATGCGGTTAAATCGTTGCGCCCCTCTTGGGCAATTGCCTTGAAAGCGGGGTCGTCGCTGCGTTATTTACCGGGACGGATGCCCCACTTCGACTTTGCTTCTTGGATCGCCACGCAAACTCGCGAGGTTGATCGAGCCTTGGACCGATTCCTTCCCAAGGCCACCGCCAAGCCCGCCACGATTCATAAGGCCATGCGTTACTCCCTCTTCGCCGGAGGTAAGCGGATGCGACCGGCGCTGGTGCTTGCCGCGGCCGAAGCCTGTGGAGGCACTCATGAGGCAGCTATGCCTCTGGCGTGTGCCGTCGAGTGCATCCACACCTACTCCTTGATTCATGACGACTTGCCCGGCATGGATAATGACGATTTGCGGCGCGGGAAACCGACGAATCACAAGGTTTTCGGCGAGGGTATTGCAATTCTTGCTGGAGATGCCCTGTTGACTCAGGCCTTTGAGATCGCCTCCTCCTGCACCGGATGGAAGCGCTACAGCATCAAGGATGTCGTGCTGGAGATCGCGAAAGCTTCCGGTTCGTTGCAGCTCATTGCCGGTCAGGTGGCCGACCTGGAGGGCGAGGGTAAAAAAATCTCCCGTGCCCAACTTCGATACATCCATGAACGCAAGACGAGTGCCCTGCTGGCCTGCTCCGTGCGGTTGGGTGGAATGAGTGCCAACTGCACGCCTGCGCAACTCGACGCGTTGACGGACTTTGGTTACAACGTCGGATTAGCCTTTCAGGTCATCGACGACATCTTGGATGTCACACAAACCTCCGAGCAGTTGGGGAAGACCGCGGGTAAGGACGTGAAGGCCCAGAAAGCGACCTACCCGTCGATCGTGGGACTTGAAAAATCTCGCGTCATCGCAGCGGAACTGACCGCCAAGGCTGAGGTTGCGCTCCAGCCCTTCCGGGGTAAGGCGGTCGCCTTGGAAGCCATTTCAGCCTACCTGCTCCGGCGTCAAACCTAAGGAGAACAAGAGGGCATGGGTTGAAAATGCACTTGCGATGAGGACTCGGACTCCGTGAGCCTCTTGTTGCCCAAACGGCCGTGGGTAGCGGCTGATTTCGGATCTGTCTGACAATTCTGTGAAAGTCTTCACCGGTAACTCCAATCCCAGTCTGGCCAAGGCGATCTGCGATTCCATCGGAATCCCCTTGGGTTGCTCCACGGTGAAGCCGTTTCCCAATGGGGAGACCTTCGTCAAGATCGACGAGAACGTCCGCGGCACGGACGTCTTCGTGATTCAGTCCACCAGCCAGCCGGCCAACCAGCATCTGATGGAAATGTTCATCATGATCGATGCGTTGCGGCGGGCGAGCGCGTCGCGGATTACCGCGGTGCTGCCGTTCTACGGCTATGCCCGCCAAGATCGCAAAGATCAGCCGCGCGTTCCGATCACCGCCAAGCTGGTTGCCAATTTGCTGGTGGCGGCCGGGGTCAACCGGGTGCTCACGATGGATTTGCACGCCCAGCAGATTCAGGGGTTCTTCGACATCCCAGTCGACCACCTCTACGCAGCCCCCGTGCTGCTCGAGTACATCTCCCGCCAGCAGACTCCGAACCTCGTAGTGGTCAGCCCGGATTTGGGGGGCTTGAAGATGGCGGCCGCCTATTCTCAGACACTCGGCGCCGAGTTGGCCATCGTGGCCAAGCGTCGCAAGAGCCCCACCGAAACCGAGGCCATTTCGATGATCGGTGATATCGATGGTAAGAATGTTCTTTTGGTGGACGATCTGACTGAGACGGCGGGAACTCTGGTCAGTGCCGCGCATCTGCTCAAGCAGCGGGGTGCTTGCCGGATTCAGGCCTGCGTCTCGCACGCCCTGATCAATGAATTGGGAATTGATCGCCTTCGCAAATCAGAGATTGACGAACTCATCACCACCGATAGTGTAATCCGCCCGTCTATTGAGGGGGTCAAAATTACGACCCTATCGGTGGCTGGTTTGCTGGGAGAAGCGATCAAGCGAATTTATACGAATTCGTCGGTGACTTCCCTATTTGAGTTTAAGGGCTGAAGCCGTTTGCAAGTGCGGCTCGGCAGATACGACTAATTCATGAAATCATTGAAGTTGAAAGTGGCCCCTCGCACCCAGACGCGGCGCAAGGGATCCAAGGCACTCCGCTCTGCCGGACTCATTCCTGCCAATATTTACGGCAAGTCCGTGGCCCCCCAGAATGTTGAGATCGATTCCGATGCGTTCATCGAGTTGATCAATTCCGCTCACTCCGAGATCGTTCTTGTGGACCTTGAGGTTTCTGGTGATTCCAAGATCCGTTTGGCTCTGGTTCAGGATGTTCAGCACCACCCGCTGAGTGGCGAAGTGCTCCACGTTGACTTTCATGAGGTGAAGGACGATGAGATGATCACTATTCGCATCCCTGTGGAGTCCACAGGTGAGGCCGAAGGTGTGAAGAGCAGCGGTGGAACCTTAGAGCACGTCATCCAGAAGCTCCGCGTGACGGCATTGCCCAAGGATCTACCTGATCAGATTTTGGTAGACGTTTCCGCTTTGATCGTGGGTCAAGCGATCCAAATTGGCCAGATCCAGGCCCCGGCTGGCGTGACGATCCTTGGCGACAAGCATCTTCGCGTATTCGCTGTTGCGGCGCCAACCGTCGAGGTTGAAGCGGCTCCTGCCGCCGCCGGCGAGTCTAAGCAGCCGGAGATGATCAAGGAGAAGAAGGAAGAAGCTCCTGCGCCGGCCAAAAAGAAGTGATCTGACGCAGCGTCGCCCTGCGGGCTTTTTCAATGACCCCTCCTGTAATGATTGTGGGTCTGGGAAACCCGGGAGACGAGTACCGAGGCACCCGACACAATGCGGGTGCCATGGTAGTGGATCGCTTCGCCGCCAGCCGGTTTTCCGGTTGGCGGAAGGAGCGGAAGTTCTTTTCAGAATTGGCGACGGGTGACTGCGGCGGCCGAAAGGTGGTCTGCGTGAAACCCTTGACCTACATGAATTTGAGTGGTGAGGCAGTGGCGGCCGTGAGCCGTTTCTACCGCATCACACCCGATCAGATTTTAGTGGTGGCTGACGATGCAGATCTCCCTTTGGGAGCAATCCGTCTGCGGCCATCGGGTGGGGCAGGGGGGCACAACGGACTGGCATCGGTGATCCAGCATTTGGGGACTCAAGAATTTCCGAGGCAACGAATTGGCGTGGCCCGGCCGGTTCAGGCAGTTCGAGACATAGCATCGCATGTGTTGGGGGTTTTTTCTTCCGATGAGCAGGTGCACTTGAACGAGGTTCTGAAATTGGCTGACCAACAAATTTCGTGCTGGATCGAAGAGAGCATTGGGAAAGCCATGAGTCTCTACAACCGAAGCCAATGATGGGATTGAAACTGATGGATCCGAAATTTTAGGGCGATAGTGGCTCGGTTTCGGAAGTCTTCAAAGCCGTGTTCTGGGAGCCCGTGTTTTGGGGACAGTTTTTTGGGGACAGTTTTTTTGGGGACTTTTTGGGGGCAGTTGAAAAAACCAAAAAAAACCAAAAAAACCAAAAAAAACTAAAATCTTTGAAAGGATTTGGCTCAACGGTTCGAAGAGTATGGGTAGAGTGCAGAATCAGCGGTGGCGCTGAATTTGCAAGTAATTGAACGAACGAACGAACGAACGATAGAGTGACGGTCTGGTCGGTTCAGGCAGTCCGTGAGTGAAATCAGCGATAGTTAACCGGCGCGAATTCATCGCAGATGGGTTCCGAGAGGTGAGAAAACAATTTTTAGTCAGGCGGGCAATTTGAGTTAGGCGGGCAATTAAACGTAAGAATGGCGGCAAGTAGCCTCCCAGCAGGTTTTCGATGACGGAAGCCAGCAATGGAGGAATCAATTTTAAACCAGCGAATTAGAACCAATTTAAAGACCATGAAACGCTACGAAGGACTGTTCATTTTAGATCTCTCCGGCAAGGAAGAAGGCATCAAGGAAGTCGTCGACAAGTTGTCGGCGGAGATCACCTCCGTGGGTGGCAAGATCGAGATCGTCCAAAAGCTCGAAAAGAAGACCTTTGCGCGGAACGCCCGGAGTGGCGAAAGCGCCGGCCATTTCGTGAACATCATTTTTGAGGCCCAGGGCAAGGCAGTCGCCGAGTTGCGCGCCCGCTTCAAGCTTGCTTCCGATGTGATCCGTGTGTTGTTCACCGAAGCTCCCGCTCCGGTGGTCGCCAAGGCCTAAATATACGGCTAATACGGCCCATTCCGCTCGGCTTACTCCAGACTTCAACCGTTTATGGCCAGTTTCAACAAGGTCATCTTGGCCGGGAACCTCACCCGGGACCCGGAGTTGCGTTACACCCCGAAAGGCACGGCCATCGCCAAGCTTTCTCTGGCGATGAACCGCAAGTGGACCGGTGAAGATGGTCAGACCCGCGAGGAGGTCACCTACGTCGACATCGACGCTTTTGGTAAGCAGGCTGAAGTAATTTCCCAGTATCTCAGAAAGGGTGGAGGGTTGCTGGCCGAGGGGCGACTGAAACTCGATCAATGGGACGATAAGCAGACCGGTCAAAAGCGTTCTCGCTTGGGGGTTGTCCTTGAAAGCTTCACCTTCATCGGTGGCCGCCCAGATGGATCGGGTGGCAGTGGTGCGGGTGGCAGTGGTATGGGTCCAATGCCTCCTCCCGCCTCTGGCTCCGTGCCAGGACGGGTGACGGGCAATCGTCCTGCACCGACCGCTCCGTCCGCCCCTGCGGATACAGAGGGCGGACCTCCTGACGATGACGATGTTCCGTTCTGATCCTCAACCTATCCTTTTCAACTAATAATTTAATCCTTATTTCACATGCCAAAGACAGAAGTGCTCCTTATTCATAACGTGATCGGTCTGGGCGGCGAGTCCGATCTGGTCAAGATCTCCACCGGCTACGCACGCAACTATCTGATCCCCCAGGGACTGGCTGTGCCGGTTTCCTTGGGCAACAAGCGTCGGGTCGAGGCCTTGCGCCAGCGTCGTGCAGACCGCGAAACCAAGGAACTCAGCTCCATGTCTGAGTTGGGCAAGAGCCTCAGCAAGGTGACCCTCACCATCTCCGTGAAGACCGGTGATGATGGCAAGATGTTCGGCAGTGTGACCTCCGGGTCGATCGCTGACGCGCTCAAGACTCAACTGGAAGTCTCTCTCGACAAGCGCAAGATTAACCTCGAAAAGCCGATCCAGGCCGTGGGTGAGTATGAGATCGAGCTGCGCCTGCATGCTGAGGTGCATGCCACCTTCAAGTTGGTTGTCAAGAGCTCCAACCCGTTGCCCGAGCCTGTGGCCGCTCCTGCGGCTGAGATCTCGAAGACCGAGAAGCGCTCCTACCGTGGCGGCCCCCGCTCCGGTGGTGACTCCAAGTAAAACTTCAATGGATGGGCAGGGAAGGTCTTGAGAGAGATTCTTTCCTGATCCGATTCAGACAAACGGCGGACTTTAGTCCGCCGTTTTG
The DNA here is from genome assembly GCA_945893185.1 of Akkermansia muciniphila. Taxonomy (GTDB): domain Bacteria; phylum Verrucomicrobiota; class Verrucomicrobiia; order Limisphaerales; family UBA9464; genus SXXZ01. The sequence goes on from CAMDDW010000004.1 coordinate 44,607, forward strand.
CTGTTTATAGGAGCCTGATGTCCGGCCTTGGGAGAAGGTTGCCCCGCGACGGTCGGCCGAGTGCTCTAGGACGACAGCGCCATTCGTTCCAAGGCGTCGCCAGTCACCCGACAAATGCGCCATTCAGGAAGAACCTCGGCCCCCTGACGGCGGTAGAACTTGATGGCAGATTCGTTCCAGTCCAGCACGGTCCACTCGAAGCGACCACAGTCTCGCTCGATGGCCAAGGTTGCCAGATGTCTCAGCAGGGCTCGGCCGTGACCACGACCTCGGAATTCTGGGCGGACGTAGAGGTCTTCGAGGTAAAGACCGGGTTTTCCGAGAAACGTCGAGAAATTGGGGAAGAACACGGCGAAGCCCACAGCACAGGCTCCTTCAAAGGCCAGAACGACCTCAGCGGCCGGCCTGGCTCCGAACAAGGTTGATTGAAGCTGTTCCCGAGTGGCTTGGACCTGATGGCTTAGGTTCTCGAATTCTGCCAGCCCTCGGATTAGTTCCAGGATGAGATCCGCGTCCTCCATCCGGGCGTGCCGCAACGTGGTGCGATTCATGGACCCACTCTTGGTGTCCGGCGGTGGCGCGGCAACGGTCAACTCGAGAGGAGTGTAATGAAACATTGAGCCGGGAAGTGCCGAGTCTGAGACTCAAAGGCACATGGCAATGAGTGTGGCCGGACAATTCAAGGGTTGGACCAAACCGGGGCCAATTCCACCGGGAGCCTTGGGATCGGGGCCCGCGGTGGAGCCGGGTGAAAGTCTCGATGCCATCAGTGGTCATTTCCGCCTGTTTCAAGCCATCGATGGTCATCGGTTTTCTTCCGATGATGTGCTGACGGCTTGGTACGGCACCCAAGGATGCCCATCGGCCGCGTCGATTCTCGATTTGGGCAGTGGCATTGGTACGGTCGGAATGATCGCCGCTTGGAGACTGCCGCATGCACGGTTTGTTACGGTGGAAGCCCAAGTGGAGAGCGTTCGTCTCGCGCGTAAATCGGCCGCTTGGAATGGGTTGGAGGATCGCTATGACATCCGCTGTGGCGACCTGCGCGATCCATCGGTGCTGCGTGAGGACGAGCGCTTCGATTTAATTCTGGGCAGTCCTCCCTATTTCCCACTCGGCACTGGGGTGGAAAGCACTCATCCACAAAAGCTGGCTTGTCGCTTTGAGGTGCGCGGAACGGTGGCTGATTACTGTCGCACCGCCGTTCGTCATCTGGCTCCGGGAGGGGTCTTTGCCTGTGTGTTTCCGATTCGCCCGGACGACCAGCATCAGCGGGTTCGTGATGGGGCGCAGGCGGCGGGGTTGACCATTCTTCGAATGCGCTCGGTGGTCTTGCGAGAAGGGGATGCCCCCTTGCTGGGACTGTTTCTGATGAACCGGGCCGACGATTTGCCCGAGGATCTGCGGAGCCGCACCTGGACCGAGCCCCCGTTGGTGATCCGTCGCGCCGACGGGTCCGTTCACCCGGAGTATTCGGTGGTTAAACTGAGTTTTGGTTTTCCACCGTGACGCCGTGAGGGGATTGGCTGGTTCTGGGAAGGGTTGGCTTTGAGGACTTCAATGCCCTTCTTGTTCCCGGATGTATTCCTGCCGCAGTCCGAGGGCTTCCGGGGCGTGGAGCACGAGCATTTTCATGCGAATGTCCGAGGGCACCGTGGCCGCGGTGAGTTTTGAAACGACGACCATGAGCCCGATGGCCATCGGTACGCACCAGATGGCCGGTTGTTCGCACAAGATTCGCAGCAAGGGATGGGTCGCCCAAAAGTCGCCGAGAGGCAGCCAATTGAGATCCGAGAAATTGGTCAATGCCACTGTGAGGAGGGCGCAAACACCTCCGGTAAGCATGCCGGTGGCCGCACCGGTCATGGTCATGCCGCGCCACCAGACGCTCATGAAGAGCAGGGGAAAGTAACTGGCAGCGGCGATGGCGAAGGCTTGTCCGACCATGAAGTTGATTTGGAGTTGCTCAACGAAACAGCCCAGGAGCGTCGAGACAGCGCCTAAGAGGACCGCGCACCACTTGAACATTTGCATGCGCTCCTGAGCGGTCGACTGCGGTCGCAAAATGCGTCCGTACACATCATGAGCCAGTGCTCCCGTCATGGAGACCAGGAGGCCACTGAAGGTGCTCATGAAGGCGGCGAAGGCGCCCGCGCAAGTCATGCCCGAGAGGATGGATCCCCAGGGAACCGCTCCTGAATGACCGATGGCTGCATTGAGCACCTTGGGCAATTCGAGCACGATCTTGTCCGTTCCTTTGGATCCGCTGCCCTCGTAGAGCGCGGGCAACAAATTACGACCCATCACACCAAAGACCGGTGGGAAGACATAGAAGATGCCGATGAGGATCATCACCCACATCGTGGTTCGTTTGGCGGCGGCTCCGTCGGGGTTGGTGTAGAAGCGGACCAGGATGTGAGGCAACCCGGCCGTGCCGCAGACCAATGCAATGATCAATGAGTAGGTGTAGAGCAGTGCATACGGCTTGGATTCCTCAGCACCCAGTTTGGCGGCCTTGGCGGCCTTGCTGGTCAGGGGGCCGAACGGATTGATCCAGTTGGAGTCGGCCGGAGCTTTGGCAGACAGCGGGGCGCGTTTCAATGCGGTCGCCACCTCGGTGCTGTGTTGAGCCTCCGCTGAAATGTTCTGGGTAAGAGGGTTCTGAAGCTGGTTGGCCTGGAGATGCTGGCCGTAGTGTCCCTGGACTGCCATTAGGACAAAGACGGGCACCGAGATAGCGAACATCTTGGCCCAGTACTGGAAGGCCTGCACAAGGGTGATTCCCTTCATGCCCCCGAGGGCCACGTTCAAGGTGATCACGGCCCCGACCACCACGACCCCGGCCCAGTAAGGAAACCCCTTCAGGGCAGATCCGTCGGCACCGTGAGGAGCCAGGAGCTCGAGGAAGGTTCCGCGAAAATCGACCTCTTGGAAGACGTAGGCGAGGGTCGTGCCTGCCCCTTTCATTTGGGGCATCGTGTAGAAGAACCCGATGAAGAGGACGAACACGACGGCGATCTTTCGGAAGAGCGGGGAGTCGTATCGGCCTTCGGCAAAGTCGGGGATCGTATAGGCACCGAAACGCCGCAGCGGTCCGGCGATGAAGAGCAACAAGAACAGGTATCCACAGGCGTAGCACACCGGGTACCACAGCGCATCATAACCGCTGGACATCACCATGCCAGCCACGCCCATGAAGGAGGCGGCCGAAAGGTATTCTCCGGAAATGGCCGACGCGTTCCAACCCACGGACACGCCTCGACCGGCGACGAAGAAATCGGAGGCGCTCTTGGCGCGGCCCGCCGCCCAAAATCCCATGCCTACGGTCACTAAGACCGTCAGGGCGCTGAGTGAGACAATCCAAGGATCGACCGCGGCAAGCAGTGGAGAAAACATGGTGAGCAATTGGGAACCAATTCAGAGGCTACGGGGGGCGGACGGATCGGGTCAATCGGCCATCCGATCCCTGGGCGGTGAACTCGTGTCCGTGGCTTATTAGATCAGGCCAAGATAGGGCGGATTACCTCGCCGTGGACGTCTGTCAGGCGACGGTCCACGCCGTTGTGACGGAAGGTCAGTCGGGTGTGGTCGATCCCGAGGAGGTGCAGGATGGTCGCATGGATGTCGTACACTTCGGTGACTTTGGCACGGTCTGCGGGCTTGTAGCCCCACTGATCGCTATCACCGTGTGTAACCCCGCCGCGGATACCGCCGCCGCACAGCCAGTTGGTAAACACGAAAGGATTATGATCGCGCCCCTTGCCACCCTGGGCGCAGGGCATGCGACCAAATTCGGTGGTCCACAAGATGATGGTGTCCTCCAACAGGCCTCGTTGCTTGAGGTCCTCGATCAGGGCCGCGATGGGTGTGGCCATGCCCATGGCGAGCGGACCGTGGTCTTGGGCGATGTTCTCGTGGGAATCCCAATTGCGACGAGGGAAGCTGTTGTCGTTGCCCGACCAAATTTGAACGAAGCGCACCCCTCGCTCAATCAGGCGACGGGCGGTCAGGCATTTCCGCCCCATGATGTCGGTTTCCTCGCGTGCATTGATTTCGGAGGGCCACTTTTTGGTGGTGTTGTCGATTCCGTAGTTTTCCTGGATCCAGGCGGGTTCCTTCGAGAGGTCCAGCGCCTCAGGTGCCGCCAATTGCATGCGGGCGGCCAGTTCATAGGTGCGGATGCGAGCCTCTAGACGTTGGTCCCCGGGGCGTGCTGCGGCATGAATTCGGTTCAACCGCTCGAGAGCAGCTAACCCATCGACCTCAGACCGGGGGGTAATGAAGCCGCTGTCGGACGGCGGGAAGAGTGCCTCGATGGGGGTTTCAGAACCCACCCGGATTAGGGTTCCCTGATGCTCGGCAGGCAGGAAGGCCGAGTCCCAATTCTTGGCGCCATTCGAGGGCATTCCACGCAGGTCGGGCATCACCACGAAGGTGGGCAAGTTTTCGTTCAGCGAGCCCAATCCATAACTGGTCCAGCAGCCCATGCCCGGGAACCCAGGGGTCAGGAATCCGGTGGCCTGGAGAAAGGTTGCCTGAGAATGGACACCGCTCTTGCCTACCAGGTTGTGGATGAAGGCCATGTCATCGACACAGCGACCGAGTGGGGACACGACCTCGCTGAGGTGCTTACCGCTTTGGCCGTAGGGTTTGAATTTCCAGGGGGAGGCGAAGGTGGAGCCCAGTCCATCTTGAAAGAGCTCCACGGCCTCGCCGGGATCCCATTTCTCTCCGTGGTGTTTTTCGAGGAAGGGTTTGTAGTCCCAAAGATCTACATGGCTTGCGGCTCCGGCCATGAAGAGTTGGATCACCCGCTTGGCCCGTGGGCGTGCGGGGGGAGCCTTGGAAGTTGGCGACGCTGCGGCGGCTAACAGGGCGTCCTGATTAAGAAGAGAGGCCAGCGCGACACCGCCGAGTCCGCCCCCGGAACGCCAGAGAAATTCACGGCGCGTGAGCGGCGCGGTGCCGGTCGATCGATGCCATGGCGAGGTGTTGTTCATGGTGGCCGAAGTTCTCCGAAAGGGTGTGTGTGGAGAGTGGCCAAATCCCAGATCCGTTGTCGAGGCGCTCAGTGTTTTCCGAGTGAGCCCGCTAGGGTGAAAATGGGTAACAGCAGTCCCAGGGCCAAGAAACCGATACCTGCCGCGACGAGGCAGAGAATGACCGGCTCAATGAGGCGCACGGATTGGTCCACCTGCTGGTTGGTGCGTCGTTCGACCGTGTTGGCGATTTGGAGCAGCACCTTGTCGAGTTTGTTCGATTCTTCGGCCACGGTGATCATGGCCATAATTTGATCTGGAAAAAGACCGCCCTGCGACAACGGGCCTGAGAGAGATTTGCCATCGCGGATGCTCTCCGCGGCGATGGCGATTTTTTCACCGAGCAACCGCGAGCCGGTGGCATCTTTGGCTATCTTGAGCGCACCCAACATGGGAACGCCATTGGCGAGCATGGTTCCGAGGATACGGCAGAAGCGGGTGATCGCGAGCATCTTGAGGGCGGTGCCCACCACGGGGACCCGGTGTTGCCAGATTTCCAAAGTGCGGCGGGAGGACTCTTTACTCATGGCCGAAATGAGGGCGCCGACCAATCCGGCGAGCACTAAGGCCACGATGTACCAGTAGCTCCGAAGTATGGTGCTGGCTCCGAACAACAGCACGGTGGGCAGGGGCTTCTGGGCGCCGGCGAGCAGGGGTTCGAATTTTGGAACAAAGAAGATGAGGGCGCCGGCCATGACCGTGGCACCGAGTGCCGAGAGCAGGGCCGGGTAGATCATGGCTCCCAAGACCTTGGCCCGGAGTTCGTCGAGGCGTTCGAGGAACTCAGAAAGACTGCGCAAGACGTCCTCCAAAAAAGAGGCCCGCTCGCCGGCCTGGACCATCGAGGTATGGAGTGGCGGAAACACCTCCGGAAACTTGCGCAGGGCGTCGGTGAGAGTTTGGCCATCCGCAACTGCGGTCCGGACCTCCTTGAGGATGGCCTTGAGCTGACTATGGACCGTGGAACGGATGAGTGAATCCAGCGCCCGCAGCATGGGTACGCCCGATCCGATCAAGTCGGCCAATTGGCCGTACATCATGCCAATGTCGCGACTCGAGACCCGTCGGCGTTTGGAACGCGAGGCATCGGCCGAGGCGATATTGACGGGGAAGAGTTGACGTTCACTCAGCCTCCGCACAGCGGCGGCCTCTCCTTCGGCCTCGAGTTGGCCCGAGACTTGTCGTCCGTCTGCGTTGAGGGCGATGTAGCGAAACTTGGGCATAACCAATTCAGAGTGCCGTGCAGGTGAGGACCTCTTCCAACGATGTGACGCCTTGGCGGACCTTCAGCCACCCATCCTCGCGGAGCAGTCGGAGGCCGGTGCGGCGCCCGGATTGGATGATTCTTGGAGCCGATTCGCGGGCGACGATCATCTGAGCAATTTCTTCGTCGATGCACAGCAATTCGTAGAGACCCGAACGCCCCCGGTAGCCGGTTTTTCGGCAGTGATCGCAGCCCTCGCCCCGGAAGAGTTGCTCTCCGGGTGCCATCGAGAAATCTCTGGGAAACTTGGTGCGATCTGGCTCGTAGGGGACACGGCACTTAGAGCAAATCTTGCGGACCAGGCGCTGCGCCATGACGCCGGCCAGACTGCTGGCAATGAGGAAGGGTTCCACCCCCATGTCGATGAGGCGTGTGGCTGCTGAGGCGGAGTCGTTGGTGTGCAGCGTGGAGAGCACGAGGTGCCCGGTCAGCGACGCCTGAATGGCAGCGCGGGCGGTCTCGAAATCGCGAATTTCTCCGATCATCACCACGTCTGGGTCGTGACGCAGGATGGCGCGCAAGCCCGCCTCGAAGGTCATGCCCACCTTGTGGTCGACGGGAATTTGGTTGACGCCCTGAAGGTGGTATTCAACTGGGTCCTCGACGGTCAGCACCTTGAGTGTCGGGCCCACGATTTCGTTGAGCGACGCGTAGAGTGTGGTGGTCTTGCCGGAGCCGGTAGGGCCGGTCACCAGAACGATCCCGTGAGGGCGTTCGATCAGGCCTCGGAATCGGTCGTAAGTCTCCTGATCCATGCCGAGCTGGGGCAGGGTGAAAAGAACGTTGGCTTTGTCGAGCAGACGCATGACGACGCCCTCACCAAACAGCATGGGGATGACCGAGACGCGGACGTCGATTTGGCGCCCGCCCACGTTGAACTTGATTCGGCCGTCTTGGGGGATTCGCCGCTCAGCGATGTTCAGATTTGCGAGGATCTTGATGCGCGAAATGATCGCCGCCTGGAAGCGGTTCATTTGCGGCGGTACCGAGGCCTCGTGCAAGATACCGTCGATGCGGTAGCGAATGGCCATCTGGTGCTCGTAGGGCTCGATATGGATATCGCTGGCCCGTTCGTTCACCGCCTCGACGATGATCTCGTTGACCAGTCGGATGACCGACGCCTCTTGGGCCATCTCCAGCAAATCGTCACCGCCGCTGGACACGGGGCCGCTGGGTTCGTCGTCGTTGGCTGCCAGCTCGTCCAAGGTGTCGCCGCCCAGACCATAGTGGGTCTTGATGAGCTTCTCGATGTCGTCCTTGGTGGCCAAGACGGTGTCGATTTGAAGCCCGGTCGTCATCCGGACATCGTCCATCGCGTAGAGGTCGAAGGGATCGCAAGTAGCCACTCGCAGGGTGTTGCCTTCGCGGGCGATGGGGACGATGCGCTTCCGGAACACCACCTTGGTCGTCAGTGACTGGAGGATGTCAGAAGGGATTTCCGTGGCTGACAAATCGAGCAGCGGCAACTGAAGCTGCTCGGCCATCAGGGTTAGGACCGCTCGCTCGGTCAGCAAGCCGAGCTGAACGACCGCCCGGTCTAGGCGCAGCCCTTCCGTGGCCTCCAAGTGTTTGGCTTCGGCAATCTTGTCTTCGGGAAGAAGGGCGTTCTTCCGCAGTAGGTGTTCAAAGGTCACGGCAACCAAATCCTATCGAAATGCTATTCCACCCGTATTCCTGCCATGGAGCAGTGTTTCGGACAATCCCGGATGCCCAGATTGGACGTCCAAAGGGTGGTGGGTGTTCAGCGCAATCCGTAGGCTTTCTTTGATTCGGTGGTCGTTCATTAAACTGCCCTTTCGGGAAAAGGCGGATGATTCCTGCAAAACTCCTCGCCCGGAGTGCCGGGAGTCCCACACTTGAAGGCGAATGGCCGAGCGCGCGCTGACTTCACTGAACAAGGCGGATGCCACCCTGGAGGTGGCGCTGCGGCCGGCTGCTTTTGCCGATTTCACCGGCCAAGCCAAGGTGAAGGAGCGGCTGGAGATCGCTGTTGAGGCGGCGCTGCGCCGTAAAGAGCCGCTGGATCATATCCTCTTGAGCGGCCCCCCGGGTCTGGGAAAGACCACCATTGCCAACATCTTGGCCGGTGCCATGGGGGGAACCCTGCGAACCACGAGCGGTCCGACCATTGAAAAGGCTGCCGATCTGGCGGGTTTGCTCACCAATCTTTCCGAAGGGGATGTGCTCTTCATTGATGAGATTCATCGTCTTCAGAAGACCATCGAGGAGTACCTTTATCCGGCGATGGAGGACTTCAAACTCGACATCATCATCGACCAAGGGCCCAACGCCCGCAGCGTTCGCTTGAGCCTCCCGCGCTTCACGCTCATCGGAGCCACCACGCGCAGTGGCCTGCTCAGTGCCCCGCTCCTGACCCGCTTCGGCATCCGGGAACGCCTCGACTACTACACGGCCGAACAGTTGCAGGGAATTGTGCAACGGTGTGCTGGCCTGATGCGCGTGGACACCGAGCCACAGGGTGCCATGGAGATTGCCCGCCGCAGCCGCGGTACTCCACGAATCGCCGGCAACTTGTTGCGGCGGGTGCGTGATTACGCGCAGGTCCGCGCCGATGGTCGAATCACCGAAGAGATTGCCAACAAGGCCCTCGAGATCTTGGAGATCGACAAGGACGGTCTCGACGAGATGGACACGCGCATCCTCGAGTCGGTGATCGTGAAGTTTGCAGGCGGCCCGGTGGGAGTGAGTTCTTTGGCGGTGGCGGTCGGTGAAGAGCCTGACACCATCGAAGAGGTGTATGAACCTTACCTGATTCTCGAAGGCTACCTCCAGCGCACCCCCCAAGGCCGTATTTGCACCGAAAAGGCCTACCGCAAGCTAGGGCTTACCATGGCTCGAACCGGCCAGGGTCGGTTGCTCTAGCAGCGGTTTATTCCCAATTAATGGCCACAGCGGCAAGCCATCCTTGGATGAATCCCAGTCAAGTCATTAGTGCCCCGAGGCGCCTGCTGCGGGGGCGGATGGCAGATCGATCCAGTAGCTGCGGAACGACGGAGTGCCGATGGAGGTGAGGTGGCTGTCGTCGCTGCACAGGAGCAGTCGTTGAACTGGTTTTTCTAAGGGCACGGCGACGGCTTCGATGTGCAAGTTCTTGAGGCCAGGTAGGTCCAAAGTGCTGGGTGAACTGCCCTCGCCATTCCAGCGGAAGAGCCGCGTTCCCTTCTGCTCCCCTCCGGTAGCCCCGGCAACCAGGATCCATTCAGAGCCCGTCCAGGCCATGTCTCGAAGGCCGCGCCCGCCTAGATCCAGACGGGTTGCAGGGCCGAAATGAGGGGCATGTCCTTCGAGAGTCGCATCGGGGTTCAATAGCGGCACGAGAAGAGCTTTTCCCTTAGTGAGCGGACCGCGGAATCCGATCCACAGGGAGCCGTCGGGTCGGGCTGCGAGCGCTTCGATGCTGAGCCCTCCTTTGGAATCCGGAGGCAGCGCAGCCGCGGTGTCCAGATGGAGCGAAGCCAACGCGCTGTTGGTCAGCAGGGCGCTCACCAAGGTGGAGCACGGAGTCCCAATGCTCCGTAGTCGTGGACCTTGCGGCGTCTGCGTCACCTCGGTGGCGAAAAAGCGGTGCCGGTTGGAGCGGTACTTGCCGTCCTTGTTGCGTCCATGGGAGCCGATCCAATAGATCCGATTCCCCACCCGCGCAGCCCCCTCCAAGTCACATTCCAGATTGCGGCCGCTGAGGTGCAACCAAGGCGAGGCATCCCACGCCGTGATCGCCGGTTGACTGGTCGATGGGTCATACACGCGCAACCGATTGTCCTCATCGCTGGCAACCACCACACGGCCGGCATCGAGGAAAATGGCGGCCGAGGCACCGCTCATGCCGGGGTGCCGATTCCCGGAAGGCATCCCCTCCTTGGCTGAACCGGTCTGGGCAAGGAGGCCCATCAACAGAGCGGTGATCAGCAACGCGGGCAATGGCATTGGTACAGACCGTAGCGGAAGCCTCTCCCGGGTAAAGCCGCCAACTGCCCCTCCCAGAGTTCCTCAGGAAAACTGGGTTTGCTTGTCCTCGGGCGGTTCGGGCGTAGGCTCCGGCCATGGTGTTGGATTCTTCACGAGATGCTCTGCTTCAGAGGGTTTGGGAAGGGGGGCGGATCGATGCCCAGGAGGCACTGGCTCTGTACTCGCTGCCCTTGTCGGAGTTGGGCACTTTGGCGGATCGTCGTCGTCGGTTGGCCCGTGGTCGTGCGCTGTCTGGGCGTGGGGCGGAGACCGTGTCCTACATTGTCGACCGCAACGTCAATTACACCAACGTTTGCAACGTCTACTGCAAGTTCTGCGCCTTCTGGAGGACAGAGAAAGATGCCGATTCCTACGTCATCACACTCGACGAACTCGACCGGAAGATCGAGGAAACCCTGGCGCTGGGTGGGACACAAATGCTCATGCAGGGCGGTCACCATCCGAAGCTGACCAAGCAATGGTATCTGGATTTGCTGCACCACGTTCGCACGAAGTACCCCGGATTTAATGTTCACGGGTTCAGTCCGAGCGAGTTCGTAGCCTTCTCGGAGTTTTTCAATGAACCGGTCGAGACTGTCCTTCGAGACTTCGTCTCGGCCGGTCTAGGGAGCTTGCCCGGGGGTGGCGGTGAGATCCTCGTGGATCGCGTTCGTCAGCGCATCGCGCCACTCAAGGCCAACACCGCCCAGTGGATGGGGGTTATGGATATCGCTCACAAACTGGGGCTTGCCAGTTCGGCGACCATGATGTTCGGCCATGTGGAGACGGTCGAAGAGCGTATCGAGCACTTGGAGGTGGTTCGCGCTCAGCAGGATGTGTCTCTGGGGCGTCTGGTGGCAGCCGGAAAGCTACCGGCCGATGGAAGCCCCTCGGAGTGGTCCGCGGGCTATGCGCAGGCCTTGGAGCAAGGGCAACTCAATGGCGGAGCGTTCACGGCGTTCATCGCTTGGACATTCCAACCGGAGAACACCGTTCTGAAGGCCACGACCGTGGGTTCCCATGAGTACTTGCGCATGCAGGCGCTGGCCCGGATTTACCTCGATAATGTTCCCAGTGTGCAGAGCTCCTGGGTCACCCAGGGACCCGAGGTGGGGCAGGTGGCCTTGCTCCATGGTGCCAATGATTTTGGGTCGATTATGATCGAGGAAAACGTGGTCAGCTCGGCCGGCACGACTTTCCGCATGGGGGTTTCCGACATGAAGCGGTTGATCTCAGAATTAGGTTTCGAGCCTGTTCAGCGCGACAACTGGTACCGTCCGGTGGTCCCGCTCGGTTAATTCGGGTAGGCCAGATCAGAAATAGCCCGAGGCTGGGTTGCGCACTCTCAGTGCTAGGGACCGCTCGGAGCCCCAAGGTGCCGCAATTGGCGGCGGGGCAGACGGGCAGGGCGGCGAAGGGTCGCTTCGGAACCGGCAAATAGGATGAGCCAAGTAGGCAGGTCGGTTCGACCGGGGCGACGGTAATCACGCGCCAGTGCGGGCCCGAACACTTCGGCGGGAATCCCAGACACCTCCACAGACCAGCGCCACAGCAGTTCGTATTGCCGGGGCAGGGCGATACCGTGGCCCTTAACACCTTGGGCATGGAGCCCATCGCTCCAAGCGAGGATGGCCTCAAAGGCCGAGCCTGCTGTTGCAGAGTTCTCGTGGGTTGGAGATTCAGCTGCGGAATCTCTTACGGATAAACCCGTCGGAAGCACATCGACTGTGAGCGCATCACCCACTGGGGATTGCTCCGGGTTTAATCTGCCGTTGGCTGGAGCGGGCCTGCGACTGGAAGCCCACAGCATGGGAAGGCTCTCTACGAAATTACCGCTGTTGCCGAAGAGGTCCCAAAACTTGGCGAAGCGTCGCAAGCGGGCCAGCGCGGCGAAGTTCATGGTGCGCGTGGAGAGCACCTCGTAGGGCGGATGGGGATTGTAGATCATTTGCCACTCCGCATCGTGCCGAATGATGGGAGTCCCGCGCAGGCGTTTGAGAATACCGACCTGAATTTCCTGAGGCCCGAGTCCGATCAATCGATCAAAGCCTTGTCCGAACGATTCTAGGGTTTCGCCGGGTAGACCCACGATCAGGTCGGCATGCAAGTGCACGCCGCTGTGCTGCCGGAGCCATTGGAAGTTGTCGCTCAGGCGATCGTGGTTCTGGCGTCGGCTGATTCGGGCCTCGACTTGCCGATCAAAGGTTTGAATTCCCACCTCAAACTGCAGCGTTCCCGCCGGGAATCGGGCAATTAATTCGCGTAATTCTGCCGGAAGGCGGTCCGGAATCATCTCAAAGTGTACGAAGAGTTCAGGGCTCAGTCGTTCGAGGAAGAATTCAAGGATACGCCGACTGGTGGCGAGGTTCAGGTTGAAGGTGCGGTCGACGAATTTGAAGCGGCGCAGGCCTCGGTCGTGGAGTTGCTGCATCGCAACCAGAAAGGGATCCAATGGGAATTGCCGCACGGGGATCTCCAGGGAGCTGAGGCAGAACTCGCAAGTGAAGGGGCACCCCCGAGAAGCCTCGACATAAACCACCCGGTGTTCGATGTCCCGTGCGTCGTAGAGATCGTAGGGCAGCGCCAAGGCCGCCACATCGGGCACGGGTGCGGCGATGAGCTTGGGAGGTCGCGGGTCGGTTGCTGACAGCAGGTTTTGGCAGAGTGAGGCGAAGGCGAGGTCGGCCTCACCGGTGATCACATGATCGGCCAGACCGATGATCGGCTGCTGGTCCCATTCGTAGCTCACCTCGGGCCCTCCGAGCACGACCTTGAGGTCGGGGCGCAGGCGGCGGAGGATGCCGAGCAGTTCGAGCGTGGGGCCCGCGTTCCAGACATAGACGCCCAATCCGAGGATTTTTGGGGCAGCCTCCAGCAGGGCTTCGGCGATCTCCAACGGACGCTGGTTGATGTCGAACTCCAGGATTTTGGCCCGCGACTGTAGCTCCCCCAAATTGGCCATGAGGCAGCGCAGCCCGAAGGAGGCGTGGAGGTACTTCGCGTTGAGGGTGGACAGAACAATGTCCGGCACGCGGGAGACCTTATCGGGTTTTCTGGTGGATGTCTCCCGATGCTGACGAGTTTGAACTGTGGGCGAACTCGGTCGTCAGGGCCTCCAGGCGCGCCGCGAGGTCGGCCAGAAGCGGGAGGTCCGTGTCGGGACGCCGGGCGCCGCGTGGGTGAGGGGCCTCGCACGGAATGACTCCCCGTAACTTGAGGAACTGGGCGCAGGTGTGTTTGTAGGCGGGCACTGGGGCGCGGAAGGCGATCATGCCCAAGTATTGCAGCCAGTCGTTCAATTCGAAGAAACGCCCGTCGCCCAGTTCCCAGGCGCGGTCTCGGGCTGCGAAGGCTTCGACATGAAAGGCCGACAAACCCAACAAGTAGTCGCTGCCCCACTGGATCAGGTCGATGGCCAAGTCGTTGCCTGTATACACACGGAACTCGGGGCGGACGGCGTCGCGCACCGCCAGTCGTTGCCACTCCAAGTCCCGGCTGAGGGAACTGTGCTTGGCACCCACCAATTGGGGGATGTCGAGCAAGGCCCGGAAGGTGTCCAAGTCCCAGATCCGGCCAAAGGGCACGAACATCGTGCCGAGCTCGAAGCCAAGAAATTGCGGCACGGCCTGTCCGACGGATTGAAACAGCGACACGGTTTGCCCCCGATCCCAGTGCTGAGTGGCGGAACAGGGAAATAGGATGGGAGTGCCCCCGGCCGACTGAATGACCGAGGCCTCACGGGCGTACATGGTGGCTGGGTCTCCGGCGAGGCCCTCAATGTAAGTGCCGGCGATGAAGCGTCGACCCCGGGCCATTTGACCCGCTTCGGCGAGAAACTCGGCGCGCTCGGACACGCTCAACAAGTTGGCGTAGCCGGTGTCCATGTTGACGGCGGGGGTGAGTCCGGCCGCCCAGGTCCGCTCGACGAGCGCGGCCCACGTTTCCCGGTCGGGGCGGCCGTCGGGATGGAAGGGCAGGAGCACCGCGGAAATACCGTCGATGGAGCGCCCAGGTCGGAGAGGGGGGACGTGAATCATGGCGTTGGGTTTGGGGTCCAGGAAATGGGTTTTCAGGACCTCCTCAGAATCAAGCGGTGGTCGATGCGTTTGGTTTGCGCGTATTCCAGCGGGGGTAGGCTGGTCTCGGTAGGGGAGCGCACCTCATGCAAGAGGGGTCTGGCCATGGCCTGAAGCTCCGTCCACCGAGGCCATTCTAGCGGTGCCGCATGGGCGATTTGTCGCAGCAGGCTTCGCCACTCGATGATCATGCGATCGATGTCGCCGGTACCGAGCACTTCGGTGACAAAGCGCACCTTAGAGGCGGGGTCTTGATGGATCCTGCGGACCACCGTTTCAGCCCCGGTGCCATACTTGAGGGGTAGCCCAGTTTCTAGGTATCCATCGATCGACGCGGGGCCATAGGCCTTGCGGCAAGCAAAGGCCAGTTGACCGCCATAGCGGTCTCCGTCGGCACAGAAGCGGAATCCGGCGTCGAGGTTGGCCAGGTCGTACACCAGTTCCTCCAATGGGTAAGTGGTGTCTTCTAGAGCGGCCGCAATGGCTAGACCATCGCCGCCGGAGAAGAAACTCACCACGCGCCCGCGGCGGGTCGGGTTGCCTTGGGCATCGACCAACCCAAGGCGACGCCAGGTGAGTGCGGTGCCCGGGGCGGCCGAGAGCCCTCGACACACCTCGGTCCATTCGCAGCGCGCGCAGACAGCCGAAAGTACTTCGCGTTCTTTCGGGCGCCACAGCGCCACTCCATGACGATCCACGGGCACCTTGATGGTCTGGAGTTCTAGGCTCACCAGCACGGTGACGGCTTGATCGTGTTCGACCCAGCGGACCACGGGGAGCCGCTGTTGCAGCAGGTGCTTTTCGAGGGCCGGCTTGAGGGTCTCGCTGAAGATGTCTTGGCTGACTTCGCGTCCGTGCCACTGGGTCAAGCGTCGGACCCACTTGGCCAAGATCAGGCGACCATCCGCCATTCGGTCAGCCGCAATCATCGAGCGGCCATAGAGGGTGCCCTCGGGCGTTTCCTCCAAGGCGGTGAGTCCGCCTTGACCCACTTTTTCTAGGGCCTCTTGAACCGTCAACGCCGACTTAAGTGGGAGCGCTGGGGTGGTTGCCGTTTCGGAGCCATTCTCCGAGGATTTCGGCAGCGCTGTGGTGGCCGCGATGACCCAGATTTTACCCAGCGGACGTTCCTGCCAGAAGGGATAGGGCTCCCATTCACCGGCTGAGTTGAGCAGTTCCCGGTTTTTCTTCCGGACCTGGCGCGCTCGCTCGGCGTCGGTCATCCAGCCGCACGGAGCATTCGGCCGTTTCAGAGATTCTTCGACGCCAAGAATGATGGGCTTGGTGGTGAATAAGCGCTCCTGCACTCGCACGGCCTCGACAAAGGGAGATTTACCCGCGTCGGCGGCGACCGCCATAAGACCCAGTAGGGCACTCCAATCGACCATGCCGGATCGGGCGAGAGCGCAGGGGTGTCCATCGCGCATCCGCAACTCATTGGCACTGACCAGCACGTAACCCATCTCGTCGAGCCCGCGGCGTCCGGCGCGTCCAAACATTTGCAGGATCTCGTCACCCCTCAGAGGAATCTCACGGCCCTCCCGCTTGTACTGCGCGGCCGTGATGGCCACTGAGCGCAGGCTGAAGTTGATGCCGGCGGCCAACCCCATCGTGGCCACGACGACTCGAAGTTGGCCGGCCTTGGTGAGGGGCTCAATGACTCCGGCGCGGACCGCGTAGCTCAAACCACTGTGGTGATAAGCCACTCGGGATTTGAGCATCTTTGCCAGGGGTTCGCCGACGAGCCGTTTCTGGGCCTCGGTTAATTGCAGCGGATGCGGACAGGGCAGTTGTCGGGCTATGTCCGAGGCGAGTTCTTCGGCGTGGGCTCTTCGGGGTGCGAACAGCAGCACCGGCCCCAACCCCTCGGCCAAGGCCTTGGCGCACAGGCGTGGCCAGTAGCTGCGGATCTCCGGCGGCAATCGCCAGTTGAGTTCGTTGGCGAAGACCTCGTCCAGCGGCACGGGACGGACGGTGTGTTTGACCACCTCGACGGCACGACCCAGACGGCGCAGCCAGTTGGCCACCTGATCAGGGTTGGCCACCGAGCCGCTCAGGAGCAGCAGTTGGGTTTGCGGTGGAGCCAGTGCCAGTGCCAGTTCGTAATTCAGTCCTCGGTCTTCATCGCCGAGCATCTGGTACTCGTCGACGATGAGCAGGGTGGGGCCATCGCCTCGGATGAGCCTGTTTTTCTGTGTTTCGAGGGTGGCGACAAGAATTGGGGCGTCGAGGTTCTCGGCTAGGTCGCCGGTGGCGATGCCAACGTTCCAGCCCCGGGCTCGCCATTCAGCCAGCTTGTCGTTGGCCAACGCCCGAGTGGGCACTGTGTAAATGGCCTGACCCCGGTTTCTGCCCGACTTCGACCACAATTCGAACACCAGCGTCTTGCCGGCGCCTGTGGGCGCATGGATGACCACGTCCTTGCCTGCGCGCAGTGCCGACACGGCCTGCTGCTGCCACAGGTCAGGAACAATGAACTGTTGCAGGCCCGCAGGTGGATCGGGGGTTTCCGGTGGGGCAGTGAACGGCGGCACGCCTGAACACTACGATCGACTGCCAAAAGCACCAACAGCTTCGAAGACTCTGGTTTGAATGGAGCGGAGTCCGGGATCGCGGTGTTCTGTGCCTGATGAGGCGTGACTTGCGGATTGAGCCAACGCGTTGGATCAGCAAACTATTCGGCGTGCGTTCGTCTGCGCCTCCATCTGCCCGTCGTGTGGTCGTGAAGCTTGGAACCGGTGTCCTTACCGATGTCTCCAAGCGGCTCGACTTGGTCCAGTTTGCTCAACTGGTGGCGCAAATCGCTCGACTCCGGTCGGCGGGCTACGAGGTCGTAGTAGTCACCTCGGGAGCCGTCGGGGCCGGCATGGGAGTGCTCGGTTATGATCGGCGTCCGGGGAGTCTGGCCGAACGACAGGCCTGTGCCGCGGTCGGGCAATCGCGGCTAATGGCTTTGTACGAGTCGCTCTTCCGTCACTACGACCAACCCGTGGCTCAAGTGCTTTTGACCCACGACGACCTGGCCGACCACACCCGGCACCTCAATGCGCGGAACACCCTACTGACCCTGCTCAAGCACAAGGTCCTGCCCATTATCAACGAGAACGATGTGGTGTCGGTGACAGAGTTGAAGTTCGGAGACAACGATCGGTTGTCTGCACTGGTAGCCAGCCTCTTGCCGGCCGATTTACTGGTCATTTTGACGACGGCCGACGGCTTGATTGAGAACTTCGGAAAGCCGGAGGCCCGTTTGCTGGAGACGGTGGAAGCGGTCGATGCGCGGATCGAAGCCATGGCCGGTGGGACCTCGAGCGAGACCGCTACCGGTGGCATGACCACCAAGATTTTGGCCGCGAAGATCGTCGTCCGCTCCGGCATTCCCTTGGTCATTGCTCCAGGCCACCGGCATGACGCCTTGGAGAAGATCGTGAAAGGCGAGTCCGTCGGCACCCGTTTCTTGGCCGGCTCTGGCCGCCTCTCGAGTCGCAAGCGTTGGATCGCCTTCTACCACCATGCCGAAGGAACCCTGACGGTGGACGCTGGAGCCGTGGTGGCGCTGAGGGATCACGGCCGCAGCCTGCTCGCTCCGGGAATTATTCGCTGCGAGGGAGAGTTTCAGGCGGGCGATGTGGTTCGAGTTTGCGATCCGGAAGGTCGGGAATTGGCTCGGGGTCTGGCCGGTGCCTCTGCGACCGAGGTTCGCGAACGCTCTCAAAAGCAGGCGGAGATCATCCATCGAGATGATCTTGTGGTGCTCTGAATCCTCAGCCCATCGAACACCAATTCCATGCCCAAAGCCCCATCCCGACGACTTGCCCCCATCCGACAACTGCTCGAGGTGATGGCCGCCCTTCGCGCTCCGGACGGATGCCCCTGGGACCGCGAGCAAGACCACCGATCCCTCCGCTCCCATGCCGTGGAGGAGGTGTATGAATTGATGGATGCGATCGAGGCCGGCGATGATGTGGAGATGGCCGAGGAGTTGGGGGACCTGCTCCTTCAGGTGGTATTCCATGCCCAGTTGGCGCGGGAGCGTGGGGTGTTTGATTTTGATGCTGTTTGCCAGCACTTAGTAGACAAACTCATTCGCCGCCATCCGCATGTCTTCGGATCGGTGACGGTGAAGAATATCGATCAGGTTTGGGCCAATTGGGAATCCATTAAGAAGGCCGAAAAGGCGGGTTCCAAGCATGAGCGGAAATCGGCCCTGGATGGGATCCCGCGACATCTGCCGGCATTGATGCGTTCTCAGAAACTGCTCAAAAAAGCAGCCAAGGCCGGGTTGGTCCCGGTTCCCCCGAAACCCAAGGCGGGCGATCGCAAGGCCATGGCTGAGGCATTGTTCGAATTGTCGGCCCAGTGCCAGGCGGCCGGTTGGTCGGCCGAGGAGTTGTTGCGCGCCGAATTACGGCGTCGGGAGTTGGCTTGGCGTCAGCAGGAGCGACGTCAAGTGACCCAAAAAACCGCGTAACTGAATCGTTAAAGAACATTAGACCGTCAGAGGCAAGATTGCAGGGCCAGCGCGTGTTTTTCGCCGCTGAAAGTAGATTTTAGGCCCGTGGTTTCGGTTCTTTCTTTGATTGGCAAGATTCTTGCAGTAGCTTGCGGGTCGATGTCCGCGGGACTTCAACTCAGCCAACGGCTTTCCCAGCAGATGGTGCTGTCGCCGCAGCTCCAGCATTCGCTGGCGCTTCTGCAGGCACCCGTGTTGGAGCTCAAGGCGATGGTGGAGCAAGAGCTCCAGTTGAACCCGGTTTTGGAAGAGATCGGATCCCTCGAGATCGATGCCGAGGCCCGGGAAGCTAGGGCCGAGGCCGAGGCAGCCGCCGCTGATCCCGCGGAGCCCCCGCTCGATGTCCAGTTTGATCCGGCGGTTGAAAAGCACGACGACGAGCCGGTCGATCGTTTTTCTGAAGATCTCCAGAAGCTCCTGAAGCTGGACGAGGAATGGCGCGAGGTTTTCGCCCAGAACAACACGGTCAACAAGGTCACCCAAGAGGATGAAGAGCGCCGTCAGCACCTCTTTGATTCCCTGACCACGGGCCAATCCTTGCAGGAGTACTTGCTGGAGCAGGTGCGCTTCACTGAGTTGACCCCCGAACAGCGTGAAGTTTCCGAATTACTCATCGGAAATATCGACGACCGAGGTTATCTAACGGCCCAACCCGAAGAACTCACCTTCTCTACAGGCTTCTCGACCGAGCGAATTTTGGAAGTGCTGTCGGTCCTCCAATCCTTCGAACCCCCCGGTGTGGGGGCTCGAGACCTTCGGGAGTGCCTAATGCTCCAGATGGAGCGAGCAGGCCGGACCAACGATCTCGAGTACCTCATCCTTCGCGACTACATGGAGGAGTTGGGTAAACGGCGATTCCCCGAGATCGCCCGCCAGTTGGGAATCACCCCGTCCGAGGCTCAGGAGGCCGCGGGACGGATCGCCCGGCTTGATCCGAGGCCGGGTTCCGATTTTTCCCGCGATCCTGAACAGTACGTGGTGCCGGAGTTGGAAGTCGTCCGGCGCGTGGTCGATGATCCCAGTCCGGACATCAAGGCCTCGGACATCGAAGATCCGCCCTCGCTGGTGGAGATCCTGAGCGACCCCGACGAAGACGATGAGGTGATTACTCACCTGCGTTACCGCCTCTCGATGCAAACTCGCGAGGGACTTCGTCAGTGGCGATTCACTGATCAGGATTCGGTTTCAGAGGTCCTTCTAAACGCCCTGAGCGAAGACCTTACCCGCATCGTGCGGGGTGAAGAACGCCTGTACCACCGGTTCTTGGGGAAGGCCTCGTTCAGCACGGCCGCCGACAAACGCCTCAAGGCCTGTGCCGAGCAGTTGTCATCCGAAGAAATAAAGGTTGGTGGTGGTGCGACTGAGGCCTTGGTGGCCGATCTCAACCGAATCTTTCTGTGCGATTTTTTACCGATCACCGAGAAGCGCCAAAAAGTGGAGTACGACGTGGCTGGCAAGGATGAGTTCATGCCCCAGCTGCGCATTAGCAGCACCTACAAGGATTTGCTCGCTCAGTCGGAAACTTCCGCCGAGGTCCGGGAATACGTGCGCGACAAGATCAAGGCCGGCAAGTTTCTGATCAAGAGCCTGAACCAGCGCCAGAGCACCATTTTGAGCATCGGCCGCGAGATCGTGAAGCGTCAGCGGGATTTCATGGAAAAAGGAGTCGAGCACCTCAAGCCCATGACCATGGTAATGGTGGCCGAGGTAGTGGGTGTTCATGAGACGACCGTAAGCCGTGCCGTTTCCGGCAAGTTTATGCGCACGCCCCAAGGGATCTTCGAGATGAAGTTCTTCTTCACCTCCGGTGTGGCGACGGCCGACGGTCAAACGGTGTCCAACACTTCGGTGAAGAACATCCTGGCCGAGATCATCGCCGGTGAAAACCCGGCCAAGCCTCTCTCCGACGATCAGTTGGTCAACAAGCTCAAGGAGAAGAACGTCATGATCGCCCGGCGCACGGTCGCCAAATACCGGGCTGAGCTGAACGTGTTGCCTAGCCACCTGCGGCGCACCTATCAGTGAGGCACGACGTTTCCGATGGCTCAACGGGGGCTAAATGAACGTCGACTAAAAGAGGGGCTTCGATTCTGAAGGCTTCTGACGTCAGTTCCCAATCCGGGCTGGATCCACGATCACGTGGCGGATTTTTTCGCGCTTCCAAGTGTAGGTGATGTGCACCTTGCCATCGCGGGCCTGCACCACCGCCGGATAGCTCAGTTCGCCCGGGTTGTGGGCGAGGTCGGCTTTGCCCGGTTCCTGAGTACTTTCAAGGTCGGTGACATGCTTCCAGGACTTGCCGTCCGACGTAATAGCCAGCCCGATCACACTGCGGTTCTCGGCCAGCGGGTTGTAGACCAGTAGCGCTCGGCCATCGCGCAGGCGCACCGCATCAATGCCGCTGTTCGGGTTGGGCAGGCTGGTCTTGGCCAGCGGAGTCCAGGTGCGGCCCTGATCGCTGCTCCAGTGCTCGGCGATCACCTTTTGTCGGGTGCGAACCAGGCTTTGGATGCGGCCGCCGTCCCAGACCAGCACGGTGGGTTGAATCGCGCCCCATTGATCGGCGGTATTTAGTGCGCCGGTGCGATGCCACTCAGTGAAGGGAGGTTTGGACCACTCCATATGGAGCCGCCAGCCAGCATCCTCGGAGCTGGCTCCGCAGAGGAGGGTGCCGTCGGCCAAGAGCACGGGCTTGTTGCGCACGGGCCCTACTTGGCCGTCGGGCAATCGGCGCGATTTGCTCCAGATGCGCCCGCCGTCCTGGGATTCCTGGACCCGTCCCCACCACGTGTCCGGGCTCGGGCCGACCTTGTAGAAGAGCCACAGGCTACCGCCGGGTTGCTGCCAGAGCACTGGGTTCCAGCAGGCGTATTGAGGGGCGCCCGCGTCTTCGGTGCCTCGTGCCACTTCGACGGGTTTGAGCCATTGATGCTGCGGTTTCTTCGAGAACCAAATCACCACGTCTTTGGCCCGTTCGGCGGTGCCCCCGAACCAGGCGGCGGCCATCCCCTGGGGTGTCTCTTCGATGGTCGAAGCGTGGGAGGACAGCGTGGGCGGCTTGTCGGCCAAGTATTGCAACTTGATCACCGGAGAATTCTGCGCCCCCAAGGCGCATCCGATGACGGCAAAAAAACTCAAAAACCGGCGGGGCATAATTGAACCATGGGGTCGAACTCTCGGAGTTTCAGCCACAAAATAAATCCAAAGCTCAAGTTGGGTGACCTTCCCCTGCGGGGATTTTCTGCTTCGACGGCGGACTCCCTGTGAATCCCGGTTCGCCTCGGGGTGAGGGCTGTTGCAGAATCATCGGCGTGGCGCTCATCGATGTTCAGGGACTGACGCGGTCGTTCCGTACCTACAAAAAGGCTCCGGGGTTCTCCGGGGCACTCAAGGGATTGTTTCACCGCGAGTACGAGACGGTGTTTGCCGTGAAGGATGTGTCGTTCCAGGTCGAGGAGGGCGAGTTCGTGGGGTTCCTCGGGCCCAATGGAGCCGGCAAGACCACCACCCTCAAGATGCTGGCTGGCTTGTTGTACCCGACTTCGGGCACCGCTTCGGTGCTGGGCTACGTGCCTTGGGAACGGGCCGATGGTTACCGTCGTCAGTTTGCCCTCCTGTTGGGACAGAAAAACCAGCTCTGGTGGGATCTGCCGGCCCGGGATTCGCTCGAACTGAATGGGCGCATTTACGGTCTGGCCCCCGAGGCGTTCCGGCGGACGGTCGATGAGATGAGCGAGCTCCTCGGGGTGCGCGACAAGCTTTCCACCGCAGTCCGCGAACTGTCCCTGGGCGAGCGGATGAAGTGCGAATTAATCGCCGCACTGCTTCATCAGCCAAAGGTGCTCTTCCTCGACGAACCGACCATCGGTCTGGACGTGGTCTCCCAGAAGGTGGTTCGGGAGTTCCTGCGCGAGCACAACCGGCAACGCAAGACGACCATCCTCCTCACGAGCCACTACATGGCTGATATTCAGGAGTTGTGCGACCGGGTTATCATCATCGATCGGGGTACGGTGTTCTTTGACGGGCGCTTGGCCGAGATTCTCGACCGTTTCGCGGGCTTCAAGATTATCACGGTTACTCTGGAGCAGGCGTCCGGGTTTGCTTCGGTACCCTTGGCAGAATTGGGAGAGGTGCTGGAACAGAGCTCGGCGTTGGCCCGGTTGAAGGTGCCCCGGGAATCAGTCATCGCCACTTGCAAGGTGTTGCTCGACCGACTGCCGGTGAAGGATTTTGCCGTCGAAGAGGTTCCCATTGAGGACATCATCCGGCAGGTGTTCGAGAGGCGTTGAGCCGGAACGATTCAATTGGATCGGTCGTGCTGGCTGCGTCTTCTTCCGCAAGAGCTTCGTTGTTCGCTCGATCTGGGTCTCAACCATGGGCCTCCAATCGGCCCGCGCCTCGCTCTCGCCTCGTCTTGCGAAAGAATCCGCCACGCCATCCCTTTCCTCCCAACTGAATCGTTCCGGCTGAGAGTCCGGGCCCAGATAAACTTCCCAAACTTGCCGTCACGCTGCTTTTCAAGCGGGTGGGGTTGTTGTCCAATAGCCTTTCACATGCAGTACAACGAACCGCCCAAGGGCATTCAAGAACTCATCCACAGCCTTGAAGAAGGTGAAGGTCGGGTTTGGCTTCAGCGGTTCATCTTGCTGCTGCTGACCCTCATAGCCTTGGGACTTTACCACTTTGATGGAGTAAAAAATTTCAGCACGGTCGAGGCCATGGACCTGGCGCAGTTGGGTCGCAACCTCTCCGAGGGCCGGGGGTTCACCACTCAGTTGATCCGCCCGCTGAGCCTTCATCTCCAGTCGCCCCGGGCGGTGGAGCAGGGGGTTAATCCGCGCCAACTCATCACCGCGGCCCATCCCGATATCTCCCACCCGCCCCTGTACCCGGTCGCGTTGGCAGTGCTTTTCAAAGTGCTGCCAGACCGGTGGGTTTATGGTGTGGAGTCGGGACCCCGTCGCCGGCCGCCGGCCGAGGTGGCGGTGGGATGCCTCAATTTCATTGGTTTTTGTGGGTTGGCCTTCGTGCTGTTCCAAGTGGGTCGGCGATGGTTTGAACTCTCCATCGGAGTGATGGCGGTGGTGGTGTTCCTGGGGTCCAAGCTCAACTGGGATTTCGCCTTCTCGGGCCTGCCCACCGTGTGGTTGGGGTTGCTTTGCGTGGCGGTCAGCGTGGTGGCCCTGCGCATCGGCGGGGCCGCCGACCCGGACGAAGACGGTCGCCCACAGGTCGTGACATTTCGATATGCGCTTTGGTCGGCCGTGCTCGGAGCGTTGATCGGGCTCGGATTCCTCATCTCGTACTCCTTCGGATTTCTAGTTCTGCCGATTGGCATTTGTGTGGGTTGGTGGGCTCCGGCCGAAGCTCGCCTGCGAACGGTGGGTTGCCTCCTGCTGGCGTTCCTGCTGCTGACGGCTCCCTGGATGACCCGCAATTACCTCCGCAGCGGATTGCCCATGGGCATTGCGACCCTTGCACCGCTGTCCGGAACTCTGGGTTTTGTGGAGGACCGATTGGAGCGTTCCCAGAACCCAGAACTCTCGCGGGTGCGCCTGACCGAGGTGTTGGCCAAGGTCCTGAGCAATTCCCAGTCGATCCTCGCCAACGACGTCCCCCGAATGTTCGGCAATTGGTTCGGAGCTTTCCTGCTGGTAGGGCTCCTGTTGCCCATGGGAGACGCGCGAATGAACCGGTTCCGCTGGTTGCTCTTGGCCTTGCTGTTGGCGTTGGTGCTGGGACAGGCCTTGATCCAGACGCACTTGTCCACGCAGTCCCCGTTCCTAAACTCCGAGAATCTCCTGGCGTGGTTTGTCCCGCTGGCCGGGCTCTACGCTGCGGTGGTCTTCCGGTGGGCACTCGATACGTTCGATTTTCCTTATCCGTTGGCGCGATGGATGGCGATGGCGGTGCCTCTGGCCCTGTGCCTCATGCCCTTCGTGATCTCGCTGTTGCCGCCCCGCCAACCGGTCATGTCCAATCCGCCTTATTACCTGCCGGTCATTCGACAGTTGCTGGGATACCTCCCTCCGGGCGCCATGGTCTTGAGCGATATGCCGGCGGCTGTCGCCTGGTACGGCCACCTCGACTCCATGCCGTTGACTCTGCGGGCCGGACAAGATCCCAAGGAAGACTTCTACCAAATCCACGACTTCCAGCGTCCGTTCAACGCGCTGCTGCTCACCTCGATTACGTGTGACCAGTTGTGGCATTCCAAATTGATGAACGACTCCGATGCCGTCTGGGGGCGTTTCTACATGGATTACCTGCTCCGCCAGGGAAACATCCCGTCGGGTTTCCCGCTGAAGTTCGCCTTTGGTGACCGGTATCCCGAGAATGGATACCTCTTCGTGGCGGACCACCCCTACTGGCGCGAGAGTCGCAAATGATCGGGGAATCAAACCCGTGGTCGCACGCGTCACTCTCGAAATAGCCCTCCGCAAGGAGTTCGACTATTCCATCCCGGAGGAGTTCTCGGATCGGGTGGCCGTGGGCTCCCGGGTCAAGGTGCCCTTTGGGCATCGTCAAGTGCTGGGGGTGGTGACCGAGTTGGCGGAGTCGTCGCCGCAGACCAATCTCAAGCCGATCCTGAATGTGCTCGGAGCACAAACTCTGGTCACACCACAGGTGTTGGAGTTGGCCCGTTGGATCGCCTCTTACTACTGCTGCGCCGTCGAGACGGCCCTCAAGAGCGTATTGCCGGAGGCCGTCCGAAAAGAGGAAGCGGGTTGGCGTGAACGCCTCCATGTGCACGCGCTGACGGTCGTCGGCGAAATGCCCAAGCTCACACCGAGACAGGAAACGATCTGGCGCATCATCGAAGAGTGGCGGGAGTTGCCGCTGCAGGAGTTGCTCCGGCTCGGTGAGACGACGGCCGAAACGGTGCGCAAACTCGAAGACAAGGGGTTGGTGTGCATCGCTCCGAAGATCGATGAGCGGGATCCGTATGCGCGGGAACTCATCGTTCCGACCACGCCATTGACTCTCAATGACGAGCAGTTGGTGGCCTTTCAGGCGTTGGTGAAGGCTCATGACGGGCTCTTGCGAGGCGAGCCGGCCAAGCCGTTCTTACTTTTTGGTGTCACGGGCTCAGGCAAGACCGAGGTGTACTTGCAGGCCATTCAACATGCGCTGGCGCAGGGACGCGGAGCGATCGTGCTGGTGCCCGAAATCTCACTCACCCCACAGACGGTGGAGCGCTTCAAGGCCCGATTTTCGTCGGGCCCCCATCGGACCCTTGTGGCTGTGCTGCATTCGCATCTCTCAGCCGGGGAACGCCATGACGAGTGGCACAAGATCCGGCAGGGGCGTGCTCGGATCGTCATCGGGGCCCGTTCGGCGGTGTTTGCTCCGGTGCACTCGCTGGGGTTGATCATCGTCGACGAGGAACACGAGCATTCCTACAAACAGGAGGAGACGCCCCGCTACCATGCTCGTGACGTGGCGGTGGTGCGCGCTCAGCGCGAGGGGGCGTTGGTGATGTTGGGATCGGCGACGCCCTCGATGGAGAGTTTCCACAATGCACGCCGCGGAAAATACACCCTTCTCGAGATGGCCAAGCGGGTGGACGACAAGCGACTGCCGGTGGTGCGCGTGGTGGATTTGCGCGAAGAATCCCGCAAGTCCAAAAGCGGGGCTCCTCCGGTGTTCACCCAACGCCTCCGGGAGGCGATCACCCAACGTCTGGAGCGCCGCGAGCAGACCATGCTGTTCCTCAATCGGCGGGGCTTTTCGACTTCGCTGCAATGCCCCCAGTGCGGTCATGTGGCCGGATGCCCCAATTGTTCGGTTTCGCTGACCTATCACCGGTCCTCCCGACGGTTGCTCTGCCATATTTGCGGCCATGAAGAACCGGTTCCGGAACATTGCCCGGCCCCGGGTTGTGGTAATCCGGCCATCCGGTTTGCGGGCATCGGCACCGAGCGTGTCGAGGACGCCCTGCGTAAGGGGTTCCCGCACGCTCGGATCGAACGCATGGATTCGGATACCCTGAAGCGGAAGGAGGATTATCGGCGCATCCTCACCGACTTTCGGGTCGGCAAAATCGATATCCTGGTGGGCACTCAGATGATCGCCAAGGGACTGCATTTCCCGAATGTCACCCTGGTGGGCATCGTTCATGCCGACCTAAGTCTGCATCAGGCGGATTTCCGCGCGGGTGAGCGCACCTTCCAGTTGCTCACCCAGGTCAGCGGCCGGGCCGGGAGGGGTGATGTCGAGGGCGAGGTGTTCGTCCAGAGTTTTACTCCGTTCCACCCGGCCATCCAGTACGCGCGCCGGCATGACTACCTAGGATTTTACGAGCAGGAGGTGGAGTTTCGGGAGCAGTTGCGGTACCCGCCGGTTGGTCGGGTGGCCTTGCTGACGTTGAAGGGACGCAACGAAGACAAGGTGAAGCTCTTTGCCGAACACTTGCGCAAGGCGCTCGACGTGGCCTTCAAGGATTGGAAGGACCTGATTCTGGCCGGCCCGGCCCCGGCCCCGTTGCTGAAGGCTGAGAGTTTCTTTCGGCATCAGATCATGCTGCGCACCTCGGCGATGAGTCGCTTGTCCATCGAGTTGGGGAAAATTGAACAGACCTTCGCATTGCCCGCCGACCTGACCCTAATTATCGACATCGATCCGGTGAATTTGGGGTGACCGGCAAGGATTCCTCGAGAACGCGAGGTGAGGACGGGTAGTGGAGGTTTTTGCCGAGGAGGAGGGTCCCTCCAGTTCGGCAATCGATGCCGGTGGGAGGCTAAAACTCCAGAAAAGCCCCATTTTCTGTGCAGAAACGACCTCGGCACACCCGCTGCTTGGAGGGGTGACGCGTGGGCTCCACCAATTCCATTTCTTCGATTCTGCCGCAAGGTTCTCTGACCAATGCACTAGCTGCGCCCGATTTGAGCAGCGCAGCCGGATCGCTGGGGCGCATGCTTGGAGCGCTGGCTCTGGTGTTTGCCTTGCTGATCGGCGCCCTCTGGATTTACCGGCACTGGCAGCAACTCCTTCTGCAGCGGACCCCTGTCACCGGTCTGAGGGTGGTCGATGTGAAGAGCTTGGGACAGCGGTTGTCTGTGTACGTGGTGGCCTACCGGCATCAACAGTTTCTCATCGGGGCTTCTCCGAACGGGTTATTGCTGCTGTCGCCGTTGGAGGCCGATCCGTCCGTATCGGGCAGTTCTTCATCGTCGGATCCCGGCCCTCCAGCTGCGAACCTGTCTGCAAACCTATCTGCAAACCTGTCTGTGAACCCGGCCTCCGAGGGCTCGTTCCGGAGTGTCCTAGAGAAGGCTTCGACACCTTCAGCATGAGCACTTCGATCCAAGCATGCCGAAGCCTTGGCTCCGTTCGGCCGATGGGGTGGAGACTCACCGGGTTTCTCTTTGTTGTTTTGCTGCTCTTGCTGGCGCCGCTGGCGGCCGTGGCGCAAGCCCCGACCACGACCGGCACTTCGGTGGGGGGATTGCCTCCGTTGACCTTGAACATCGGCATGGACGGAATTGGGCAACCGAAGGATGTGGATGTCGCCATTCAGGTCCTCTTTGCCGTCACCATGCTGTCGATGGCACCGTCCATCGTGCTGCTCATGACCTGCTTCAGCCGCATTGTCATCGTGCTTTCCTTCGTCCGCAACGCCTTGACCCTTCAGGGCGCTCCGGCCAACCAGGTGATCATCGGGTTGTCGCTCTTCCTCACCTATTTCGTCATGGAACCGGTGTGGTCCAAGGTCCAGACCAACGCCATCCAGCCCTACATGGAGAAGAAGATCACCTCGGCCCAGGCCGTTGAGGAAGCCTCGAAGCCCATCCGGTCCTTCATGCTGCGACAAACACGCCCCAAGGATGTTCAGTTGTTTGTGGAATTAGCCAAGATCCCGCCGACCGCCCCCGAAGCCATACCGCTGCGAGCGGTTATTCCAGCCTTCATCATCAGCGAGCTCCGGACGGCTTTTACGATGGGCTTCCTGATCTTTGTGCCCTTCATCCTCATCGACATCGTGGTCGCCACCGTTCTGATGAGCATGGGTATGATGATGATGCCGCCCGCGACCATCGCATTGCCTCTAAAAATCCTGCTCTTCGTCTTGGTGGACGGATGGTCCCTCATCGTCCGTTCGTTGTTGATGAGTTTCGGTATCTGAAAGGTTGTCCTCATTTCCCCTGTCTCCATCTCTGTTTCCGAACCTATCCATGAACCCTGAAACCGCTGTCGAACTCATCAAGTCGTTAATTCTCAACTCCGTGACGCTGGCCTCGCCCATCCTGATGACGGCCTTGGTCACCGGCCTCGGTGTGAGCGTCTTTCAAGCGGTCACGTCGATCCAAGAGCAGACCTTGTCCTTTGTTCCCAAGGCCTTGGCGGTGCTCGCGCTGATCGTGGTGATGCTGCCCTGGATGGTTCGAACCATGATCGAGTTCACCCGCTCGGTCATTGAGCAGATGCCCCAGATGGTCGGTTGAGCCATGACGGCGACCCAATCCATAGCGGTCTGGGTGCTGGTGATGGTGAGGGCGAGCGGCCTCATCCTCACGATGCCGGTTTTTTCCGGAAACCAAGTGCCCCGATCTCTAAAGGTTGCCTTGGGAGTGTTGCTCGCCACCTTGACCACGCCGCTGTTACCGCCGATCGAATTGAAGGTCGATTCGCTGTGGTGGCTCATCCAAGTGATTTTTATCGAGATCACCGCCGGAGTCGTGTTGGGCTTTATTTGTCGCTTCACATTCTTTGCGCTGGATGTCACGGGCACCCTCATCGCCAACGACCTAGGACTCACCATGTCCACCATCCTCAACCCGGGATCCAATGCCGCTGCGCCCATTACTTCGACGCTGCTGTACTGGCTGGGGGTGGTTACTTTCTTCGGATTAGACATCCATCACTGGGTGTTGGCGTTTTTCATTCGGACCTACTCGGTGCTTCCCATGGGGGCGGCCCATGGCAGCGAGGACCTGATGCGCAATATCATCGTCCACACAGGTTGGATCCTCTCGGCCGGCATTCAGGTGGCGGCACCCATCATGGCCGTGGCCTTCTTGGTCACCTGGGTGTTCTCGATGCTAGGACGGGCGGTGCCCCAGATGAACGTATTCTCGGAAAGCATGCCGGTCCGAGTCTTGTCCGGACTGTTCGTCTTTGCGATGAGCATGCGCTTCATTGGCGATTACACGGCCAATTTTCTGCGACGGATTCCGGACGATTTCGTCCGCGTCGCCCAAATCCTTGGAAACACTCCTCAGAACCCCTGAACGCACATGTCCGAAGAGAGTGGCGATAAAACAGAGCAACCGACAGACAGGCGGTTGAGCGATGCCTTGGGCAAGGGGCAGTTCGCCAAGTCCCAGGAGATTCAGACCGCGTTCGTGCTCATGGCCGGAGTGTGGGCACTTCAATCTTATGGCGGGCAGTTGCTCAAGGATTTGACCGGCGTGTTCCAGACAGTTTTTTTTCACCTCCACGACACGACGATCGACGTCAACAATCTCCAAGATAAGGCGTCCGACTCGGCCTTGACCTTGGTCAGTTGCTTGGCCCCTCCGGTGATCGCCACGGGGGTTGGAGGGTTGGTGGCAGGCTTGGTGCAAAGCCGCTTCCGGCTGGTGAGTGACCCCATCCGTTTCAATTGGGAGCGCTTGAATCCCATGGCGGGATTTAATCGAATCTTTTCCTATCAGGCTTTGTTTCCGGCAGCGGTGAATCTCGTGAAGCTCGGTGCGATTAGCTGGTTCTCCTGGAATCAGGTGCGCTCGGTGCTCGATGATCCCATCTTCAACTCCCCGGTGGACATTGCCCGGGTGGGAACATTCCTTTCCGAGACCACGATCCGCATCGGCAGTCGGGTGCTCTTGGCGCTCATCCTGATAGCAGCCATCGACTACGCCTATCAGCTCTGGAAGGCGCAGCGCGACCTCATGATGACCAAGCAGGAGGTCAAGGACGAGGGCAAGCAAAGCGAGGGTAACCCGCATGTGAAGGGGGAGATGCGCAAACGCCGGATGCGCCGCAAATCCTTCAAGGCGCAGTTGGAAGATCTCCAGAATGCCGACGTGGTCATCGCCAATCCGACCCACATTGCGGTGGCTCTGCGCTACGACCGGGACACGATGGCAGCGCCGCGGATCATTGCCATGGCCAAAGATTTCAACGCGTTGCGGATCCGTGAATTGGCCGAAAAGCTGCAAATTCCGGTGATGGAGAATAAGCCGCTGGCGCGCATGCTCTTCAAGTATGGCAAGGTGGAGGGCGATATTCCTCTCCAGTTGTACACCGCGGTGGCGGAGATCTTGGCCTATGTCTACCGGGTGAACCGGTTCCGCTATTATTCGCGGACGCAGACTCAAGGGAGCACCGTTTCCCAGAGTTCCCGGTAGAAACGCACACGCAGTTCGCTGAGATCCCAACCGCCTCGTTCAGGATTGCTCGCGGCCATTTCTCTGGGGCACGTTTAGGAGATGACCCCTTGGCTAAATCACCTTTTAGGCGCCTTTCTTTTCACCGCTGCCATCGACGTCGTGGCTGCACCACCGCACGCAGAACCCGGGCGTCAAACGGCGCAGGAGTTTCGCCGCGAGATCCGTACCGAGCATCGCCTAAACTACTTGCTGTATGTGCCGAAGGCAGCGGCTGCCGAGCCCTCCAAGCGCTGGCCGCTGGTGCTCTTCTTGCATGGAGCCGGAGAGCGCGGGACCAATCTCAATGCCGTCGCGGTGCATGGGCCGCCCAAACTGGTGGCCGCCGGTCGGGAGTTTCCCTTCATTCTCGCGTCGCCGCAGTGCCCGTCGGGTCAGGTTTGGAATTCCACCACGCTCCTGGCGCTGCTCGATGAACTGCAAGCGAGCCTTCCAGTCGATGGCCGACGTGTCTATGTCACGGGCCTGAGCATGGGCGGCTACGGCTCGTGGGAGTTGGCGGTGAAGCATCCGGAGCGCTTCGCGGCCGTGGCTCCGATTTGCGGGGGCGGAGAGCGCATTCGCACGTTACTTCCGGCGCAACGCGAGGCCCTCAAGACGCTGGGTGTCTGGGCCTTCCACGGCGGGAAGGACTCGGCGGTGGTACCCGCCGAGAGCGAGCGGATGGTGGAGGCGTTCAAGAAGGCGGGGAATGAGTCGGTGAAGCACACCGTCTACCCCGAGGCCGGGCACGATTCCTGGACACAGGCCTACAACGATCCCTCGTTCTTCGACTGGCTGTTGCAGCATTCGCGATGACTCCACGCAGCCATACGGATCCACTCTGAGATGATTCGAACGACCCGCGCAGCCATAGCTTCTGGCCAAGGACACTTCGCCATCGAATCCATCGAGGTGGCTTCGCCTCAGGGTGACGAGGTGCTCGTTGAGATCCGGGCTTCCGGTCTCTGCCACACAGACCACGCCTCCTTGGGCTGGAAACGTCCGTTGGTCATGGGGCATGAGGGAGCGGGTGTGGTCCTCGAGGTTGGGCCGGAGGTCACCGATGTCTGTCCCGGAGATCGGGTGGTGCTCAATTGGGTTATTCCCTGCGGCACCTGTGCGGCCTGCCACCGTGGGGCTGCGGTTCATTGCCACAGCAGCCGGCCGGCCCACGTAATGGAACCCTCTGCGGCCCATGCCCATGCCGCGGGGACCCTGCTTCGGGGGGTGCCTGTGGACCGATCCTTCAATCTCGGCACCTTGTGCGGGTTGGCCTTGGTTCGTCAGGCGGCGGTCACCCGACTTGAGACCCGCGTGTCGTTTGAATCGGCCTGCATCGTTGGATGCGGGGTGATGACGGGCTTCGGCTCAGCGGTGAATGTCGCACGCGTCGCTCCAGGCAGTACCGTAGCGGTGATTGGTTGCGGGGGAGTGGGGTTGAACGTCATCCAGGGCGCGCGTATAGCTGGGGCCTCTCGGATCATTGCCCTCGACCTCCAAGCGGCCTCGCTCGAGCGGGCACTGCGCTTTGGGGCCACTGAGGTGATTCAGGTGGATCCCGCAGACCGGGAGTTGGATGCGGCCGCGGCCGAAGTGCGCCGTCGGTGCGGCGGGGGCGGTGCTGACTATGCGTTCGAGGCGACCTCGGTCCCCAGGCTAGCGTTTGCGCCGCTCAAGCTCATTCGTGACGGCGGCATGGCTTTGCAAGTGAGTGGCATCAATGATCCGGTCACCGTGCCTATGCCCCTTTTCATGTGGGACAAGACCTATGTGACTCCGCTCTACGGGGGCTGCCTGCCGAGCCGGGATTTCCCTCGGATCTTCGACTTGCACGCCTCCGGGCATTTGATGCTCGACGAATTGGTCACCCGCACCTACCGACTCGAGGAGTTGGCCGAAGCCTTTGACGACCTCTTGGCCGGGCGGTTGGCCAAGGGCGTGATCACCTTCGGAAATTGAGCCAGCACGGAGAGTCGCGTCAGGAATCTTGGAGGATCTCGCGCACCACCTTGCCGTGAACATCGGTGAGTCGGAAGTCTCGCCCCTGAAATCGGTACGTCAGCCGCTCATGATGGATGCCCATTTGATGCAGCAGGGTGGCCTGGAAATCATGCACGTGAACTGGTTTGTGCACTGCATTCATGCCGAGGTCGTCGGTCTCACCGTATGAAATTCCCGGACGCACACCGCCACCAGCCATCCAGGAGGTGAAGGCGTAGGGGTGGTGGTCACGGCCCCAGCGCTTGCGGTCATCGAGGTTGCCTTGGATAAATGGGGTTCGGCCGAATTCCCCGCCCCACACGACCAAGGTTTCATCGAGCAGCCCCCGCTGCTTGAGATCGATAACCAGTCCTGCGGAGGGTTGGTCGGTGTCGCGGCATTGCGTGTAGAGTTCAGTAGTGAGGCTGTTGTGCTGATCCCAACCGGCGTGCATTACTTGTACACAGCGGACGCCTCGTTCGATGAGCCGACGGGCCATGAGGCAGTTGTAGGCGAAGGTGCCGGGCTCTCGGACGCTGGGGCCATAGAGGGCTAAGACCGACTCCGGTTCCTTCGACAAGTCGGCCAGTTCCGGCACGCTCGTTTGCATGCGGAAGGCCATTTCGTACTGAGCGATGCGCGTGGCAATTTCCGGATCGCCATGCGCTTCAAACTTGAGTTGGTTCAATGCGCCCAGGTCATCGAGCATGGAGCGTCGGGTGGCCGAGGGCAGTCCGGCCGGATTGCTCAGGTAGAGCACGGGCTCGTTGCCGCCTCGAAATTTTACCCCCTGATAGCGGGAGGGCAGAAATCCAGAGCCCCAGTAGAAATCGTAGAATATTTGACCGCAGCTGGTCCCCTTGCTCACCGAGGTCATCACGGCGAAGGCCGGCAAATTGTCGGTCTCGCTGCCCAGGCCGTAAGTCAACCAGGCTCCCAGGGTTGGACGTCCGGGAATCTGGGCGCCGCTGAGCATTAATGAAATGGCGGGAGCATGGTTTACGGCGTCGGTGTGCATGCTTTTGACGAAGCACAGTTCGTCGGCGATCAGGCCCGTGTAGGGCAGAAAATCACTGACCCAGGCCCCGCTTTGTCCGTGCTGGCGGAAGGGTTCCACCGGCGCGAGCATGAGTTTGCCATCGGCCTTGCCTGTCATGGTGCTGAAGCGTTTGCCGCCGATGTAAGAATCAGGCAACGGCTTCCCATGGCGTTTTAGCAGCTCTGGTTTGTAGTCGAAGAGATCGACATGGGTGGGCGCGCCATTTTGAAACAAATAAATGGCGTGCTTGGCGCGGGCTGGATGGTGCGGGCGGACCTGCAGGGGGGCCGTTGGAGCAGGGGGTGCAGCCGCAGCCTGTCCTGAGCCGAGCAGTTGGCTCAGAGCGGCCAGGCCCAAGCCCGTGCCCGAGCGACCTAGAAATTGGCGTCGGGTTTCTCGGAGCAGAAAGTCGTGGGAGGGACTCAATGGGTTTATTCCTTGGTCAGGGCTTCATCGAGGTTGAGCACCGTGCTGGTGGTGACTGTCCAGGCGGCCAATTCCACCGGGTTGAGGCTGGAGAGGGTGGGGTGTTCGCCGGTGCGGATCCACTGAGTCGCCAGTTCAGGTTGGTGCGCGTAGGTGGCTCGGTGGCGGCGGAGACCCTCGAGGAGAATCTGGCTTTCGGCAGGGCGGGGGCGTCGCCCGAGGATTTTTAGGAAGATCTGTGCCAGCCGTTCGGGGTCGCGGGATTCGCTCGCCAAGACTTGCTGAGCCAAGACGCGGGCCGCTTCTACATACCCGGTGTCGTTGAGCGTGAGCAAGGCATGCAGGGGGACGTTGGTCCGGGGCGTTTTGACCGTGCAAGTCTGACGGTTGGCCACATCGAAGAAGAGCGTCGGGCCGATGATGCGTCGCCAGAACACGTACAGGCTGCGGCGGTAGAGCGCCTCGCCATGGTCTTGCGTGTAGCGCTTGTTGCCGAAGGTGGTTTCCTCCCACACGCCCGCGGGTTGGTAAGGGTTGACCGCCGTGCCGCCAACTCGCTCGGTGAGCAGGCCTGCGGAAGCTAGGGCCATGTCCCGAATCATGGGCGAGGACATTCGGAATCGGGGCCCCCGGCTGAGTCTGCGGTTTTCCGGGTCCCGCTCCCGGTTTTCCGGGGCGCTTTGCGAGGACTGTCGGTAGGTGCCACTCAACACCACGGTGCGAATGAGGGCTTTTACATCCCAGCCCGATTCCATGAACTCGACGGCCAGCCAGTCGAGCAGTTCGGGATGCGATGGACGTTCGCCTTGGAGGCCGAAGTCTTCGGTCGTCTTCACCAGGCCGACGCCGAAGAACTGCTGCCACAGTCGGTTGACCGTCACCCGGGCGGGCAGGGGATTGGTGGGTGAGGCAAGCCACTGGGCCAGTTCCAGGCGGTCGGGCCGAGTCACACGGTGCCCGGGCGTTAGGTGTCCTGGCAGAGACGCAACTACTTCAGGTCCCAAGTTCTCGTAGCTACCACGCACCAGTTGATGGGTAGGTCGGACCTTCGGTAGATCATTCATGACCATCACCTGAGGGATCTGACTCTGGACAGTATCCCAGTGGATTCGCGAAGCCCGTTGGCGCTCCAAGACCGCGACATACTCGGGGTCGAAATCGCGCCAGAGATTGGCCATTTTCTGGAGTCGGCCGGCGTCCCGATCGGGCGCGGACACTTTGAGGTGTTCCCGATGGGCTGCCGAAAAATCTTGGGCCAGCGGGGTTTGGTCTAGGGATTGGCCAGCCTCGGGGTGGAAGCGCTTTTGTTCCAAGGCCTTCGTGTCGCGGATGAAGTGGGACAACCCCTTTTGAGCGTCGTCCACGCGGGTCCTCAATTCACGGTTGAGGACGGGCAATACGGGCGGTGTCCGGGGGTTACCTCCGCTCCCATCGACGGAGGTCTGGTTGAAGAAGGACATGAGGCCGAAGTAGTCCTTCTGGGTGTAGGGATCGAACTTGTGGTCGTGGCAGCGCGTGCAGTTGAAGGTGGCTCCTAGCCAGACCGTGGCCACCGTTTCTGTTTGGTCGAAGAGGTAATCGATCCGGTTTTCCTCAGCGATGCGTCCGCCCTCGCCATTAATTGCGTGGTTGCGGAGGAAGCCCGTGGCGAGGCGCTGTTCGTCGGTGGCTCCCGGCAGGCGGTCTCCGGCGATTTGCCACAGGGTGAATTGATCGTAGGGCAAGTTGCGGTTGAAGGCGTCGGTCACCCAGTCCCGCCAGGGCCACATGGTTCGTTCGCCGTCACCCTGGTACCCATTGGAATCGGCATAGCGGGCCGCCTCCATCCACTCCCAGGCCATTCGCTCACCGAATCGGGGGGAAGCTAGCAGTCGATCTACTTGCCGCTCATTGGCCTGCGGCGAGGGATCGGCCTCGAAGGCGTCGACCTCGGCTGGTGTCGGAGGGAGGCCGGTTAGGTCGAGGCTCCATCGACGGATTAACGTGGACCTCGCGGCTTCGGGTGCGGGTTGGAGTCCGTCGGAGGCCAGGGTGCTGCGCACGAGGGCGTCGATAGGATTGGAGACACCGGGGACCACTGGGATCGCGGGGCGTTGGGGAGGTTCGAAGGCCCAGTGCCGACCCCAAGGGGCTCCTTGTTCAATCCATCGGCGCACGAGGGCTATCTGCTCGGGCTTGAGGGACTTGCCGGATTCGGGCGGCGGCATGACCTCGTCCGGATCGCTGCTGAGGATGCGCCGCAGAATTTCGCTCTGTTCGGGGTTTCCAGCGTTGATGGCGATTTTCCCGCTTTTACCCGAGCTGCGCGCCCCCGTGAGGGTGTCCAATCGAAGGCCTCCCTTGCGGGCTTTTTCATCGGGGCCGTGACAAGCGAAGCAGGAATCGGAAAGCAACGGCAGGATTTCCCGAGAGAAGCGGATCGGTGCCTGGGCCGACGGCAGGTTTTGACCCAATGCAGTCGTCGCTCCAGCCACAATCCAGACAGTGGTCCAGACAGTGGTCCAGACACGGAGCAGTCTTTGGAGTTCGGTGAGCATCGGGATCTGTGCTGCAGGGTAATGGACCTTCTCCCACCGGCAATGCTGGAACCGCGGGAACCCTAGCATTCTTACAGTGTGCTGAAGACTAACGGGCCGAGTTTATGGCAGGAACCCTGGATCTAGCCCAAAGACCTCCGAGGTAGGGACCGATCTCCGAGTGGTCTGGCTCTGTTTGGGTTTTGTCCGGTAGCTCAACCCCTGCTTGCGCTGGCTGCGCGATCGCGGTTGGATTTGCAGCATGATCCCCGCGTTGTCCTGGTCTCCTGTTCGCCGTCTTGGCGAAGGGTTGGGATTCCTAGGCTTGCTGGTCGGAATCAGTCTTTGGGCCGTGTCGGCTGCGGCCGCCACGCCGGGCCACCCAAAACCGCCAGAACGGCCGCTTTTTGAGCGCGATATCCGACCTATTTTCAAGGCCCACTGTTTTCAATGCCATGGCGAGGAAGATAAACCCAAGGGCGGGGTGGATTTGAGGCAGCGGCGACTGCTGCTCAATCGTTCCGAATCCGGAATAGTTCTCGTGCCGGGTAAGCCCACCCAAAGCCATCTTTTGTCGGTATTGAAATCCGGCGAGATGCCCAAGGGTGGTAAGCCATTGTTGCCTGAGCAGGTGATGCTCATCGAGCGTTGGATTGCACAGGGAGCTCCGACGTTGCGTCCCGAACCGCTGGAGGTGCCGCGTTGGGTCATCACCGAAGAAGAGCGCGGGTTCTGGGCGTTCCAGCCGGTGGGGCATCCCGAGCCACCTCAAGTCCGATCCCCAAAAACGGCCCGGACACCCATCGATGCTTTTCTGCTCGCTCGCTTAAAGAAGGAAGGTCTCGGGCTGGCCAAGCCTGCGCGACCCGAGCAGTTGATCCGCCGGGTGACCTTTGACCTGACCGGGCTTCCGCCGACCCCGGAGGAAGTAGCCACCTTTCTTAAGGATGCCTCCGACACTGGCTACGAACGGTTGGTGGATCGTCTCCTTGATTCTCCAGCCTATGGGGAGCGCTGGGGGCGGCACTGGCTCGATGTGGCCGGCTATGCCGATTCCAATGGCGGTGTGGAGGCCGATTCCGAGCGTCCCTGGGCCTGGCGCTATCGCGATTACGTGATCCGATCTTTTAATGAAGATCGTCCGTTTGACGAATTCATCACCGAGCAATTGGCCGGCGATGAACTCCTGCCCACCGTCTCAGCCGATCTGACCGGCCGGGACCTCGATCGGTTGGTGGCCACGGGTTTTCTGCGCATGGCCCCAGACCCGACTGGAGATGGTCCGCCAGAGCCCGAGTTGGCACGCCATCAAGTCATTGCCGACACCCTTCAAATTGTATCCTCGTCGCTGTTGGGTCTGACGGTTCAGTGCGCACAATGCCACGACCACCGGTATGACCCCATTCCGCAGGTCGATTACTACCGGTTGCGTGCC
Source organism: Akkermansia muciniphila (assembly GCA_945893185.1). Classification (GTDB taxonomy): domain Bacteria; phylum Verrucomicrobiota; class Verrucomicrobiia; order Limisphaerales; family UBA9464; genus SXXZ01. Next base: position 83,238 of record CAMDDW010000004.1, read on the forward strand.
GTGTTTGAACCCGGGTTTGACTGGAAGCATTGGAAAAATCCCGCTCAACGCCTGGTCTCGTTGATGTCGTCAGAGGATCGTTCCATTGCCAACTGCGTCGAACAGGCGGCCAAGGTTCACGATGCCGAAGCCACTCGATTGCACGATGAACTCATCGAGAAATTCGTTCAGAAGCAGCTTCTGCTGGTCCCGGAAGCCCGTCGAGACGTCGTGATGGGTGCGCGACGGACTCCCGCTGCCAAGCGCAGCCCGGAACAGCTTCAGTTGCTCCGCGAATTCCCGATGTTTCAAGACCACATCATCCTTGGAGAAATAGATCGGGAAGGGGCCAACAAGGTGGAAGAAATTCGCAAGCGCGCCACGGCGGATCGGGCACTGAAACCTTCCGATCCCATGGTGCAAGCCTTGGTCGAAGCATCGGCTGAGCCCGTGACCACGGTGCGCTTCCATCGAGGCGATCCCCAGCAACCACGGGAAGTCCTCAAGCCTGGGTTGTTGTCGGTCATGGGTTTGGGTGGTTTGGACACCGAGATCCCAGAATCCATTTTAGGCCGTCGCACCAGCGGTCGTCGCCTCGAACTCGCCCGCCGACTCACCGACCGGAGAAATCCACTCACTGCCCGCGTGTGGGTCAACCGCCTCTGGTATCAACATTTTGGAATGGGACTGGTCGCGACGCCCGGCGACTTCGGGGTGCTGGGTGAGCGCCCCAGCCACCCGGAGCTTCTCGATTGGTTGGCCGCTGACTTCATGGATCACGGCTGGAAGAACAAGCGGCTTCACCGCCTCATTGTAACCAGCGCTGCCTACCGCCAGAGCAGTGTGAACACGGCCGCGCAGCGGAAGGATCCGGACAATCGATTGCTCGGTCGATTCCGCCTCCGGCGCTTGGATGCCGAAAGCGTGCGCGACAGCCTCCTGGCGGTGAGTGGTCGCCTCGATGTCAGTCGTTTCGGTCCGCCGGTGCCCATTGCGGTCAATGCCCAGGGCCAGTTCGTGGTGGGGCGCCAGAAGCGCGACGGCAACGGCGATGCGGTGGGTGTTGAGGTCGGAGGCACTGCCGATTTTCGACGCAGCCTGTATGTGATGGTGCGCCGCACCATGCCCGTGGGGGTCCTCGAGACCTTTGATGCTCCGGTGGTCAATCCCAACTGCGAGGCCCGACCGGTCTCAACGGCCGCCCCGCAATCGTTGATGTTCCTTAATGATGGGTTTGTCCTCGATCGATCGATCGACCTGGCCCAGCGCCTCCGTCGGGAATATCCGGGTGATGAGCCGGCTCAAATTGACCGGCTCTGGCAGTTGCTCTTCGCCCAATCGCCCAAGTCGGCGGACGTGGTTCGGAGCCTCCATTTTCTCAAAGAGCTTCGCAGTTCGCTGACACCGACTGAGTCCAAAGTGCCCGGAAAGCCGGTCGCAGCCGCGCCCCCGGCATCGCCTGAGATCTCGCCTGAGGAGCGCTCTCTGGCTGCATTGTGCCAGGTGCTGTTGGGGTCCAATCGTTATCTCTACCTCGACTGAGTCATGGATCGTTTCATCAATACAACGTCTCCGTCGGGCTTCTGTTCCCGGCGTCACTTCCTTCAGGCGGGCAGCGCCTTTGGGCTTGGATCCACCGCCTTGGCCTGGCTCCTCCAGCAGGAGGGGCTTCTGAGTGCGCCCGCGCGCCCGGAGTTGGAACAGCGAACCTATGATTTGAAACCCAAGGCCGGCCACCATCCGGCCAGCGCTCGGGCCATGATTTCCATCTTGATGATCGGTGGCCCAAGCCAGATGGATCTCTTCGATCCCAAGCCCCTACTGAACGAATGGGCCGGAAAACCCTTTCCGGGAGACTTGAAGTTCGACAACGCCGGTCAGGCCAGTTCCAAGGTCATGCCCGGGCTTTGGGAGTTTCGAAAACACGGTCAGTGCGGCACGGAGTTGTCGTCGCTGTTGCCCCACCTGGCCCGTGTGGTGGACGAAGTGTGCGTGGTGCGCTCCATGCGAACGGGAGTGAACAATCACGGGCAATCGCTCTACGCGCTGACCAATGGCCGCATCACCTCGGGCGCGCCTACTCTCGGTAGTTGGCTGTCCTACGGCCTTGGCACCGCTAGCCAAGAGTTACCAGCCTTCCTCACGCTAACCCATCCCTCGGGGTTGCCACTGCTAGCGGAGGCGAATTGGTCCAACGGATGGTTGCCCTCGATCTTCCAAGGGACCGTCGTCCGCCCCACCGAGCCCCGATTACTAAACCTAGATCCGGCTCCCTACCTCCGCGGAGCCCCTCAGGATCGGCAGTTGGAGCTGCTGGGTGAACTCAACCAAGACCACCGTCTGGAGCATCCGGGCGAACAAGATCTCGATGCACGCATCGCCAGTTACCAATTGGCGGCGCGCATGCAGACTGCGGCCAAGGAGGCGATGGACATTCGCTCAGAGTCTGAAGCCACCCGTCGCCTCTATGGCATCGACCAAGAACGCACCCGCGACTACGGCACCCGCTGCCTGATTGCCCGTCGTCTCGTCGAGCGAGGTGTGCGTTTTGTGCAGGTGGTCAACAACGGTCAAAGTTGGGATCAGCACAGCAATCTTTTCACGGCGTTGCCGGATCTGTGCGGGCGGACCGATCAGCCGGTGGCCGCCCTCATTCAAGACCTCAAGGCGCTCGGTTTGCTCGATTCCACGCTCGTGCATTGGGGTGGCGAAATGGGCCGTCTGCCGGTCATCCAAAACGATGGCCCGAAGGAGAAGGTGGGTCGTGACCACAACACCTACGGCTTCACCCATTGGCTCGCCGGCGGCGGCGTCCGCGGGGGCATGACTTATGGCGAGACCGACGAATGGGGGCACCACGCCGTGAAGGACATTGTGACCCACCACGATCTTCACGCCACTCTCCTGCATTTGTTCGGGCTAGATCACACCCGACTGGTGTATCGGAGGACCGGCCGCGAGCTCAGCCTCACCGACAACAAAGTGGCCCGGGTGGTCCGGGATATCCTAAAATCCTGAGGTTGAAGCCCGGATTATTTAGAGCGCCCCCTCAAGCAAGGCGTCGCCACTTTCGCCCCGATGTTTCCAGAAGAGCGTCGGCTTTTGTAGGGCCTTGGCTGCCCGCAGAATAGGATTCCAGCAGAGCGTCGGGCTGCTCTTTGCAGAGGTCTAAATACGGCTGAACGATTTTCCAACCGGCCTCCACGCTGTCCGCGCGCTGGAACAATGTCGCATCCCCGATCATGCAGTCATAAATCAGGGTTTCGTAGCCGGTGCTCGGAGCATTCTCGAAGTAATCCTTGTAGTGGAAATCCATATGGACCTGACCCAGTTGGATGGCAGGGCCGGGAATCTTTGCGCCAAAGGCCAGAGAGGCACCCTCATCCGGCTGCAATTTGAGAATGAGTGTGTTGGGTTCGAGTTCTTGAGTCTGGGTCTCGCGGAAGAGTGAGAACGGGGGGCGTTTGAACTCGATGGAAATCTCCGTGCTGCGCTGTGCCATCCGTTTGCCAGTCCGCAGATAGAAAGGCACACCGGACCAGCGCCAAGTGTCTACGCCGAGTTTCATGGCGATATAGGTCTCGGTGAGACTCTCCGGGTGGATACCTTCCTCCTCACGGTAAGCCTTGAGGGATTTTCCGTCGGTACTACCGGCCTGATATTGACCGCGGACCACGTCTGTCAGGGGATTGATAACGTGAACCGCATCCAAAACTTTGGTCTTCTCGGTTCGGATGGCATCCGCGCAGAAGGAGTTCGGGGGCTCCATGCAAATTAAGGCTAGGAGCTGAAAAACATGGTTAGGCACCATGTCGCGCATGGCTCCGGTGGATTCATAGAAGCCCGCCCGCTTCTCTACCCCAACGGTCTCGGCCACCGTGATTTGCACGTGGTCGATATGATTGCGATTCCACAGCGGCTCAAAGATCCCGTTGGCGAACCGCTTGACCATGATGTTTTGAACCGTCTCCTTCCCAAGAAAATGGTCCATCCGATAGATTTGGTCTTCGTGGAGCGTTCTTAAAATCTGCTGGTTGAGTGCTCGGGCCGATTCGTAGTCATTGCCGAAGGGTTTTTCGATGATCACTCGGCGGTATTTATCCGGGCCTTCTTCCACAAGACCGGATTGCCCCAGATGCTCGATGACGTTTCCGAAGAAGCGTGAGGCAACCGCAAGGTAGAAGACCGCGTTTTCGCTGGTTCCGTGGATACGGTTTTCACCGTCCAACCGATCTTTGAGAGTTTTATAAAGTCCGGGATCACCGAAGTCTCCACGGATGTAACTCATCTGGGAGAGCAGGCTTTTCCAATGGGCTTCGTCAAACTCCACCGAAGAAGTCTTTTCGGTGACAAAGGATCGAACCGACTCATCCAAACGAGCTCTGAACGATTCGTCGCTCAATTCCTGACGGTCCACCCCGATCAGCGAGAATTGATCGGGAAGCAGCCCAGTGCGAACGAGGTTGTACAGCGCTGGAACGAGCAACCGACGCATCAAATCACCGCCCGCGCCAAAAATTACCAGATTGCAGGGCGGGGCTTTGTCTCCATGGACAAATCGTTTGGAAGTATTCGGTAGGGCTGCGCTCATGAGTAACGAGGGGTGCGTGAGCACCCCTAATTCTTCAGCAGCAATCCGGAGGCCATTCGCTGTGGCCTCTTCTTAGAATCGGGACACCGCGAGGCCCGTAATTAATGCGAATGATCTGGGGAATTCGAGTTGGCGGCCGCTCGTCCACAAGTGGGGCAGTGTCGCCAGTTGGTGTTCCAAGCCATGTCCGGACCCTCACCGGTTTTGGCGGTTTTGGGTTGTGCAGAGGGCGCCTCATCCACCGCCTCTTCGCCAAAGAGCGCCATCATCATCGTCTTGCCGACAATGTTCATCAGCATGCCGAACAGCACCAACCCGCAGAACATCGTAACGACCGCGATCAATCGCCCTACCAAAGTGACCGGGTAAATGTCGCCGTAGCCGACCGTGGTGAGCGTCACCACGCACCACCACATGGATTGGGGTACCGAATTGAAACTCGAGAGCCCCCCGTTCACGGTGGTCTCCTTGCCCCATCGGATTTTTTCCTGAGGGTTGGTGCCGTTGTGGATGGGGGTGGCTGTCTCAGGGATTTTGCTAATGAGGTCCCCGTCCGGAATTGCTACTTCAAAAATATTTTTTACCGGATCCCAGAGCTTCACATCCCAAGTGCCGTCGAAGCCGGATTCGCCGCTGATAATTACCTTACTCCCGGTCAGGTCACCGCTAAGGTCTTGGGCGGAGAACCGTAGTGAATTGGTGCCAGTCCGTTGGACGGTGTCCAATTCGCCATGAGTAAACTCGGCGTGGTAAATGAGCGTGCTGGAGATAATAACCACGGAGAAGAGGGCCAGGAAGTAAATCACCAGGTTGGTCACCATGGGGCTGCGTGGCTTTCCGTCCTTGTCTTTCTTGAGCTGCGTCACGGCCTCGCGGGCCAGTTTCAGCACTCGAAGCACCCGCAAGACCCGCAAGACTCGCAGCACTCGGGTGGACTTGAGGGCTGTGATGTTGGCCATTTGCAAGTAGGTGGGCAGGATGGCTAACAGATCGATAATCCCCCAGAAGCTGAAAATGTAGTCACGTTTGCGACGGATCGTCATGACGTGACCGATGTACTCCAGAGTGAAGATGAAGGTGATGATCAACTCGCAGATGTAGAACCATCCTTGGAAGCGATCATGGGCCGAATCCACGGTCTCCAGTGCACCAGTGATTGCGGCCACGAAGATGACCAGATTCAGGATGGTGTGAACGACCTGATAACTGGTGGTCGTGGGCTCATGAAACATTCGGTAAAGCCAGATTGGACCCACCGGTGACGTGGAGGCTTCGTGAGGATGTTGGCTGGGATCGACTTTCATGGGAATTGCCCTCGTAGCACAAAAAATGCCGGAATGAAGATAAACGGTGCCGCGAACGAAAATTAACGTAAACAGCCAACGGCATCCCTCTGAACCGAGTGACACCCTCAATGAGTCGAAACTTGGCCGTTTACTGCCAATTTAGAGGAGGTGGCTAATTAATCGATCACGAACCCTTCGCAGAGTGGGACCCACTTTTATTAAATCGGTCGGGCTGATTGCCTTTTTTTAGGCAAGAGCGCGGTTGTTGGATCATAACGGGCCGCCCACCGGCCCGCTCCTCGCTTTCGCCTCGTCTGCCAAAGAATTTGCCACGCCCTCCCGTTTTTCCCAACTGCAGCGTGCCGGCTTAGACCAAGGGTTTACCACCACAGGAAGTTGGGGTCGGGAGTTTGTCCGGCCAGAGCTTCCATTTGCGCGGTGGGCAGAAACTTGAAGAATTCGGCGTGTGAATCTCCGAAGAGCATCATCATGCGGTTCTTTCCCTTGTAATTGTGCCACTGGCTGCGGGGCTTGAGGACATCTCGGTTGGCATGCCAAATCCAGTCGCCCTGGATGATCTTGGTGGAGGGAGCACGGGCGACTTCCGAGCCCTTGATCGGAACGATGGTGGTGTTGCCCTTGGGCGCGCAAACCATCTTGACCTTGTAGTAATCGAAGCCGAACTCGGTCAGGTAGCTGTTACCATACTGCACGAACGCATTGGTGCAGTTGACCCCACGTCCGGCCAGCGACCAGAAGTCCCCCTTGTCGGAAGGGCAGCGGAAGGCCTCGAAGGAATTGCCGACGTAAATGTTCAGCGGGCGATTGGTCGCCGCGGTAAACACATCGTAGGTGCCGTTTTTTCCACCGGTTGAGGCCCAGTCGTTGATCGCCGGATACGAGTCCCGATTGTCATCCGTGTACATGAAGTAGGCCTTGCCGATTTGGCTTTGGTTGCTCATGCACTTGACGGTATGGGCCTTTTGCTTGGCGGTGGCCAAGGCGGGCAGGAGCATCCCGGCCAAGATGGCGATGATGGCGATGACCACCAGCAATTCGATCAGGGTGAAGGCCCTGGAGTTGGAGGCGTCAACGGGGTGAAAATGGGTTGTCTTCATGTTGCGGCAATCCTGAGGGGTATCTGACATCACGCTAACAACCGATGGATTAGATTCCATGAAAATCTCGGTCTGCCGAGTGTTTGCTGGATGTGGCTGGAGTATTGAATTTCGGCATTGAGAGCCTCAGCCCCATCCTCAAGCTTTCGTTTATAGTGACGACCACCCACGTCCGCAACACCCCGGTCCAATCCACCTTCTCGCTGCCTCTTGCCGCGCCTCCGTCCACTGCCCGTGTGGTCATTGTCGGAGGGGGCATTGTGGGGTGTTCGGTGGCCTACCATTTGGCCAAGGCGGGTTGGAAGGATGTCGTGCTGGTCGAGCAAGGCCTGCTCAGTGGCGGCACCACTTGGCATGCGGCCGGCATGATCGGGCAGTTGCGCGCCAGCAACAGCATGACCCAGATTAACAAATACTCGGCCCAGCTGTATCCCAAGTTGGCCGAGGAGACGGGTCATGACGTGGGATGGGTTCGCACCACCGGCCTGACACTCGGGACCAACCCGGAGCGCATGACCCAGCTCCGCCGCACCGCCGCGATGGCGGAGGTGTTCGGGGTCGAGGCGCATCTCATTGGTCCCAAGGAAGCCCAAGAGCTCTGGCCGCTCATTCAGGTGGAGGATGTGCTGGGGGCGGTTTATTTGCCCGGCGATGGGCGAGTGATTCCCGGCGAATGCGCGGTGGCTCTGGCCAAAGGTGCCATGGCTCACGGAGCTGCGCTCTTTGACCGGACACGCGTGGCCTCGCTGCTCAATGCGCCCGGTCCGCATGGACGCCAGCGGGTCACCGGGGTGCGTTTGGAGAGCGGGCAAGAGATTCGCTCTGACTGGGTCGTGCTCGCCTGCGGCATGTGGGCCCGTCAACTCGGTTTGGCCATCGGTGTGGATCTTCCGCTCTACCCGGTTGAACACCATTACGTCTTGAGCGAACCCATCGAGGGTGCCTTGCCGACGTTGCCGTGCGCCCGCGATCCGGATGCGGCGATTTACTTCCGCACGCTGGACGACGGATCCATCAAGCTCGGGGCCTTCCAGTGGCGTTCAAAGCCCTGGCAAATCGGAGACACCGTCCCGGGTGACTTCGCCTTTGGCCTGTTGCCCGACGACTGGGAGAAGTTTTCCGAGCCCTGGGCGGCCGGGAAACACCGCATCCCGGCGCTGCGTACGGCGAAGTTTCCGAAGTTCGTCAACGGTCCGGAGAGCTTCACGCCCGACAATAATTTCCTGATGGGTACACCGGCTGGCACCGAGGGTCTGTTCGTGCTCGCTGGGTTCAACTCGGTCGGCATCGCTAGTGCTGGCGGTGTCGGGAAATTCGCCGTGCCGTGGTTGGAATCCGGCGAGATGCCAATGGACCTCTGGAGTGTGGATGTTCGTCGCTTCGTGCCCGCGCAAAATGGGCGGGATTACCTCCAGGCCCGTGCCGCCGAGGTGTTGGGGTTGCACTACCAGATGGCTTGGCCCAATCGCGAGATGGAGACATCGCGGGATGTTCGCGCCACGCCGTTGCACGCGCTGACCCGCGCCGCTGGCGCCTGCTTTGGGCAAACCGCAGGCTGGGAACGTCCGTTGTGGTATGCGCCCGCGGGTACCGCGCCAGAGCTTCGTTACTCCTTCAGCAAACAAAACTGGGCACCGCAGGTGGCGGCCGAAGTGCGCCGGTGTCGCGAGCAGGTCGCGCTGTTCGACCAATCCACATTTGCCAAGTATGAGATTCAGGGGCCCGACGCATTGGCCAGCCTCGACCGGCTTTGCGGCAATCGCCTCGATGTCCCGGTAGGTCGCATCGTGTACACTGGCTTGCTGAATGCCCGCGGCTCCTACGAGAGCGATGTGACAATCGTGCGTGTGGCCGACGACTGTTTCTACTTCATCGCTCCAACCCAGCAGGTGCGTCACGACGCCGATTGGATTCTCCGCACTATTCCTCAGGGAGCTCAGCTCCGACTCACCGACGTGACCGACGCGTTCGGTGTGGTGTCCATCATGGGGCCGCAGTCGAGGGCCGTCTTGCAGCGGGTGACGGAGACCGACCTGTCTGCCATAGCATTTCCCTTCGGCCACAGCGCGGAGATTCGCATCGCTGGTGTGCCATCACCCGTGAGGGCTCTTCGGGTGACGTATGTCGGCGAGCTTGGATGGGAACTGCACGGGCCTGCATCGTCGATGGCCGCTGTCTGGACAGCGCTGTCGGAGGCCGGGAAACCCGAGGGCATCGGCCCAGCCGGGACTTACGCCATCAACACCCTTCGTATCGAGAAGGCTTATCGCGCCTGGGGCCTCGAGCTTTCGGTCGACGAAAACCCGTTCGAGGCGGGCTTGTCCTTTGCGGTGGACTGGAACCGGGACTTCTTGGCCAAACCCGCTTTGCTGAGCTTCAAAGGGGGCTCGCTGCGCAAACGCTTGGTCTCGCTGGTTATGGGCTGCGACGACCCGACCGTGACCTTATGGGGCAACGAGCCCGTGTTCCGAGATGGGCGTTTGGCGGGATATACCTCCAGCGCCGCCTACTCGCCGACGCTCTCGGCTCCGGTGGCGATGGCGTACATCAAGCGTCCGCCCGAGGAGGCTGCGCTCGGCGTGGACACCGCGTGGCTCGAGGCGGGTCGGTACGAAATCCTTCAGGATGGCGTGAAGCGTCCAGCCCGGATGACCTTGCGCGCACCGGTAGACCCCGAGCGTGCGCGAATTCTCTGTTGAGCTCTTTTTAGAAATCCATTTCAGGCGTCTAAAGTCACCTTCCGCTGCTGTTTCGGGGTTCTCAGTTGGCACCATCGCGAGCACAATAACGACTCGCCTGATGACAACCCTTTTAGACAGGGTGATTCAAACCCACGACCTTAGAAACAGCACGAGATCACCCGTATGCGAACCCACCCATTGAATCGATTCCCCCATTTAGGAGTGGTCCTCGGGACCTGGATCCTTGTGATTGCCGCTCTTCCGGCCTTCGGCGCCCGGGTGCAAGAGTTGGCCCCTTTTCCGCCCACCTACGCCGATCCGGCAGTCCCCTTGTTGCAACTGCCTACCGACTTCCGTGCCCGGCGCACTTCGGCCAACCTCAACCTGACAGCGGGGCAGCCTGTAGAGATCTTCAATGCCGCAGGAGCGGGCTGTGTGCGCCATATGTGGTTCGTGTTTGGCGACAAAGCGATCGATGATTTGTCCATTGAGATCACCGTCGATGGCGCTGCTGAACCCCAGACCCGGATGCCATTCCGCTCGTTCTTTGGCGCCCTGCTGGGTTTCGAGGATTATCACATGGACAGTGCTGGATTGGTGAACTTCCCAAACTTTACCATCACCAACGACGTCCACATACCCACCAAGGCGACACCCGGATGGAATCTTTATCTGCCTATCCCGTTCTCCAAAGGCTGTCGCATCGTGCTGCGTGCAGATTCCCCCAAATCGGGTGGCGGCATGATCGACTGGCAGCAGTATTCGAACGGGGTGAGGCTGACGCCACTGCGCTTCCATGCGCAGCGCAACATCGCTCAACCCGGCAAGCCTACTGAGCCTTTCCCAATTGCAGAAACTGAGGGTACCGGATTCCTTGCCGGTTATGTCATGGGTTGGCGCCAGCGAGATCACAGCGACATGGTCTTCCACAATGGCGGAACGCGGTTGCTCATGGATGGGCAGACCGATCCCCATGTGATCTGCGGCCACAATGTTGAAGACGACTTCGGGTTCTCCTGGGGCTTTAACCAGTACCAAACCCGCTGGGCCGGATGCCCCTATCGCGACAACCGTGGGCGCACCCATCAAAGTGGTGTTTTCTACCGCTTCTTCGGCCCCGACCCAATCCTGTTCCGGTCATCGCTGATTTTCACCTCCGCCGCGCGTCCAGACGACTACGAGGCGGTTTCATACTTCTACAAGGTCTTGGGATCGAAGGCTCCGGCGATCGTGACCCCGCAAGTTTGGCAAGTGGTCGGCCCATTCCCCGACGGCAACACCCTTGATGCGTTCCAAAAGCCTGAGGACGATCTTGTACGGCAGTTGTCGCAAGGAGTCTGGCCCGACACGTTTTCGTGGGGCGAAAAGAAATTAACGACCCACTCTCTCACGCCCAAATACGGCTGGACTCGTCTCGAAGGCGTGTATCAGACGCGCTACCCGTATCCGCGCACCGAACAGTCGTTCTACGTCCGCGCCACCCTGGTCAGCAGTTCGAAGCGTCCTGCCAAGCTGAGCCTCGGCTTAGATAACTGGGCCGTCGTTTATTTGAACGGCCGTAAGGTGGCCGCGCTCGATCACGCCGATGAGTTTAAATCGTTAAAAATCCCCATCACGCTCAACAAAGGAGACAATCAATTGTTGATCAAAACCAACAACCGGCAGAATCGCGATCGGCATCTTTGGGCGATCCAGTGTGCGCTCGAGTAGTGGGAGACTTCGTCCGTTCGTGTCCCGGCCTCCGACTTCGACAGAATCGCTATTGACCTCCATGCCGGGGCATCACTCAGATTATTCCTATTGCCCCCGTTGCCCCCAGGTCATGACTCACAACCTCCCTTTCATTATTCGCGGGATCGGTTGGTTGAACCGTCGGCAGGCCGAGATGATCTCCAGAGCCTTGGGAGTGCTGATTCTTTCAGTTCAAACAGCCCAGGCGGCCTCTCCAGATTTGCTGGAGCATTTTGAGCAACGCATCCGTCCCATCCTCGCTCACGAATGCTACGAATGCCATGGGGCCAAGAAGCAGAAGGGCGGTCTGCGGGTTGATTTTCGAGGCGGGCTTCTCAGCGGTGGAGAATCCGGTCCGGCCCTCATCCCGGGTGACGCGAAGAGGAGCCTCCTCCTCCAGAAGATTCGACACGCGAACCCAGATTCTGGGATGCCCAAGGATCGCCCTCAGCTCCCAGAGTCTGTCATCGCCGATTTCGCTCAGTGGGTAGACCAGGGTGCCGTGGATCCCCGCGACCTACCTCAGACGGTGTCGCCAGCTCCAAAGGCCGACCCCGTCGGTTGGGCCGCCACGATGAACGCGCGCAAGGATTGGTGGAGCTTCCACCCGGTGCGAAAGCCGCTCATCCCCAGTGTGACGAATGCCGCGTGGTCCGGCCATCCGGTCGATCGCTTTCTCTTGGCGAAAATGGAGGAACGCGGGTTGCATCCAGCGCCCGAGGCGGGTCGCGAATCATTGTTGCGCCGTGTGACCTTCGCGTTGACCGGGCTGCCGCCGACGGTGGACGAGTTGGAAGACTTCCTGCGCGATTCCTCACCCAGTGCCTACGAGAAGCGGGTGGACCGACTGCTGGCCTCGGCCCGTTTTGGCGAACGTTGGGCGAGGCACTGGATGGACCTGGTTCGCTACTGCGAATCGCACGGAAGCCAGGGTGATCCGGAACTGCCCATGGCCTGGCGCTACCGGGATTATCTCATCCGGGCTTTTAACACTGACGTTCCCTACGACCAGTTTGTTCGTGAACACATCGCCGGGGATCTCTTGGAAAACCCGCGCATCAACCGTGCCGAAGGCTTGAACGAATCTCGGATTGGGCCGGCACACTTGCGCATGGTGGAGTACGGCTACGTTCCGGTGAACGCCTTGGATGACCAAGTAAAGGTCGTCGATAATCAGATCGATGTTTTCTCGAAGACCTTTCTCGGACTGACCGTTTCCTGCGCCCGCTGTCACGACCATAAGTTTGACCCGATCAGCCAGAAGGATTTCTACGCGCTCTACGGCGTGTTCGCCAGCAGTCGCCCCGGCCAAGTGCCTGTGGATGACCCGTCACTGCTGCAAATGAACCGGGACAGTCTCGCTAACCTCAAGAAGGAGATCCGCGTCGGCCTGGGCGAGGCGTGGAGTGCCGCAGCGGATGGGCTGCACAATGGGTTGCTGGAGCAGGCATCGCGCACGGCACAGAAGGAACATCTGGCGGTTGAAATTCGCCGGTTGTCCGATGAAATCGCCCAAGTCGAATTCCGAGCACGTTCGGAGTGGGCCCTGCAGCGCGGAGCGGCGTTCTCGAATCGACAGCCCGTACCTCTGGCTCAATGGAGATTTGATGGGGATTTGCGCGATGCCGTGGGTTCCATGCACGGTCATGCCGAAGGCGGAGCGGTGGTCCGTGGCGGACGACTCGTCCTGGATGGAGTTAACGCATGGGTCGCCACCGAACCCCTCCCGGTCGATGTTCGCGAAAAATCCCTCGAAGTCTGGGTGGCGCTCGCCGGTCTGGATCAAAAGGGCGGGGGAGCGTTGACTGTCCAGACGCCGGACAGTGAGAACTTCGACTCGATCGTTTTTGGCGAACGGGAATCCGCCCGTTGGGTTGCTGGCAGCGATTTTTTTCGACGCACCGAAGATGTCGGTGGCCCCGCCGAAACCGCCAAGCCTGGCGAACTGGTACATCTTGTGGCGGTCTACAGATCCGACCATTCCATTGCGCTTTATCGCAACGGAGTACCGTATGGCAAAAGCTATCAGCGCGGCACGTTGCAACCGTTCTCCGCGGGCCATGCACGGGTCGTTTTTGGAAAACGTCATCTGGCTACTGGAATCACCGCGTTGGCGGGAGAAGTTGAAGAAGCCCGACTTTATGGCCGTGCCCTCACCGTAGATGAAGTGGCGGCCTCATTCCGGGCGGGTGCAGTGAGCATGGCGGCCGAAACCCTCACCAAAGCCCTCACCCCTGCGGAGCTCGCGAAACGATCGAACCTGAATCGAGAGTTGGATCAGCTTCGTGCAACTCAGGCGCGGATCCTGGAGTCACCTCACCTCACTGAGGCATGGAAAAGCGCCTGGGTGGATGCCGCCAAAAACAATGCCAATCCCCTTCATCCCTGGGCCAAATTGGCGAACCTGACCGGTGCGGAGTTTCAAGCTGGTTGGTCGGAACTCGCACTGTTTTGGAAGGGCGAGCTCGCCGACCGCCGCGAATTCAATCGAACGAATTTCACCTCAGGATGGGATCTACGCACCCAGCAATCACGAACGTGGTTCATGGACGGTGGTGACGCGAGGCCGGGTGCGGGAGTTCAAAAGAGCGACCCCGAGCCGGTGGGTGGGTTTTCCGTGGAGTTCCAGGGCGACCGGGTGTTGCGCGGGCTTTACCCGGCGGGTGTTTTTAGCCATTCGCTCACTCGAAAACACAGCGGAGTGTTTACCTCGCCTCGGTTCAAAGTGGAGACCGACAGCATCAGCGTGCGCGGCCTCGGTGAGCGCAGCATGGTTCGGTTGGTGGTTGAAAACTATGCCATTGGCGGTGGTGGGCTTTATCCCGCCGCTAACCTGAATGGCGATCAAATGCGGTGGCGCCGGCTGGATACCGCCTACCGCAAGGGTTCAAACGCGTACCTTGAATTTGTCAGCGCTGATGATTCTCCGAACTCGGGCTCCTCAGAGGGCGGGCGCGCTCATTTCGGAGCGGCCGAGGTGGTGTTTCATACGGGTCCATTGCCGCCCAAAGAGCTGATCGAACCCGCCGCGTTCTTCTTAGGTGCCAGCGAACCCCCGGTCTCCCTGACCGAGTTGGCTGAGCTCTATCGCAGACGCGTGGCTGCCGCCGTCCAGCACTGGCGAGACGGTTCTCTGAGTGAGGAAGAACAAGGGTTTCTCGATTACTTTGTTCGTCAGGATTTGCTTCCGACCTCGCTGAAACAGTTACCTCGATTGAGCGATTCAGTGGCGTCGTATCGTCGGTTAGAAGCCGAGATTCCTGTCCCACGACGCGCACCGGGCGTCCATGAAGCCGTCGCGTTCAACCAACCCTTGTTCGTGCGGGGACAAATGACACAGCCGGGTGAACCGGTGCCGCGCCGGTTCTTGGAGATGTTCGACGATCGGCCATTCCAAACATCCTCTAGCGGGAGACTGGAACTGGCCAACAAAGTCGCCAGCGCGACCAATCCCTTGACGACTCGGGTAATCGTCAACCGGCTCTGGCATCATCTCTTTGGCCGCGGTCTGGTCGGCACGGTCGACAACTTTGGCCGACTCGGTGACAAACCCACGCATCCGGAGCTCTTGGATTATCTCGCAACCCGTTTCGTGGAGCACGGTTGGTCGATGAAGGAAACCATTCAGTTCTTGGTTACCTCCCGGGCCTTTCGCCAAGAAGCAATGCCATCCAGCGAAGCCCGTCGAATCGACCCGGCCAACCTTTTGCTCTCTCACGCACCCGTGCGCCGGTTGGAGGCTGAGGCCATTCGCGACGCGATGCTCACCGTGTCCGGAGAGGTGGACCTGAAAATGTATGGGCCGGGGGTGACTGTGTATTACACCGCCAAGACCGAAGGTGGCGGGCCCAAGGGACCGCTGGATGGCGAACGCCGCCGCAGTGTGTATCAGCGAATTCGGCGGAATGCCGCCAACCCGTTCCTGGAGGCATTCGATGCCCCAAAACCGGTGAGCACCCGCGGCCGACGCGACGCCACCAACGTGCCCGCACAATCCCTCACCTTGCTCAACGATCCGTTCGTGATCGACCAGTCGGCCAAGTGGGCCAAAGCCTTGATGAAAGACGGCCGCAACCGTGACGAACGGGTGAAGGCGATGATCCTTCAGGCGTTGGGACGCCCCGCCTCGGCCGAGGATTTGGCCGGCAGCCGGGAGTTTCTTCTGGAGCTAGCGGCCGAACACTCGATCCCACCGCAGGATCTCCCGTCCAGCGAACGCGTTTGGCAAGATTTTGCCCAGTCCCTCTTTTGTTTGAAGGAGTTCATTTATGTCGATTGATCGCCGCCAATTCGAACTGCGCCAGGCATCGGGGATTTCCCGGCGAAACATGCTCTCCAAATGCTCGACGGGCTTTGGCATGGTGGCGCTGTCCAGCCTCATGAGTGGCAGCAAGGCCCTCGCAGCGGCCCCGGCGAGTCCGTTTGCTCAGCGGGTGCCGCATCTGCCCCCGAAAGTGAAGAGCGTCATCTTCTGCTTCATGTCCGGCGGAGTGTCCCATGTTGACACCTTTGATCCGAAGCCCCGCTTGAAGAAGGATCACGGCAAACCCATGCCCGTGCCCGTGCGGCCGACGATGTTCAACCAGAATGGCAACATCATGGCTAGCCCGTGGGAGTTCCGGAACCACGGTCAGTCGGGACTCCCGGTCAGCGAATTATTTCCCCACATCGGCGCCTGCGCCGACGATCTGGCTGTTATTCGATCGATGACCAGCGTGGCTAATGAACACGCTCAGGGAAATTATTTCATTCATACCGGCTTCTCACTGGCCGGGTATCCCAGTGCGGGCGCCTGGATGACCTACGGCCTGGGCAGCGAGAATCAGAACTTGCCGGGCTTCGTGGTGTTGGCCAGCGGTGGGCCTCCGTTGGGCGGCATGGGTATCTTCGGCAACGGCTTTCTCCCGGCCGTGCACCAAGCGTCGTTCATAGATCCAACCCAGAAAGAGCCGCTCGCCAACATCACGCCGCGCGAAGCCGACAAACTGCAACGCAAGCGATTGCAGTTCGTAGAAGGGCTCGATCACCGGCACCTCGCTCGCTTGCAGGGCGATGAACAAGTCGAATCCGCCATCCATAATTATGAGATCGCCTATCGGATGCAGACGGCCGTGCCGGATCTCGTCGATCTTCGCGGCGAGAGCGCGGCGACCAAACAACTTTACGGCATGGATTCTCCGGTACGGGAGAAGGCTGAATACGCCCGGCAGTGCCTGCTCGCCCGTCGGTTGGTTGAGCGCGGCGTGCGGTTTATCGAGCTAACGTGTCTGCCGCGATCCAGTGATCCTGGCCAGATAGGCAACCCTTGGGATCAACACGGCGTATTAAAGGCGGGTCACTCCGAAATGGCCTTCCAGGTAGATCAGCCGATCGCTGGCCTCATCCACGACCTCAAGGCGCGTGGCCTCTTCGACGAAACACTCATCGTCTGGGCTGGAGAATTCGGTCGCACGCCCTTTGCCCAATCCAACGACGGGCGGGATCACAATCCCTTTGGCTTTAGCGTCTGGCTGGCGGGCGGGGGGATCCGGGGCGGGACGGTTTACGGTGCCACCGATGAACTCGGTTACCACGCGGTGCAAGATGTCTCCACGGTTTATGATTTGTGGGCGACGGTCCTCCACCTTTTGGGGATGGATCACGAAAAGCTCACCTATCGTTTCGGTGGCCGCGATTTTCGGCTGACCGATGTCCATGGCCGGGTGGTGCGGGCGATTCTGGCCTAATAACGGAAGGGTTTTGGGTGGGAACCCAAACGGTTCCTCGTCACTTTCAGTGGGGAGCCCGCGCCCCCAAGATTGGAGGGCTGGCTTGGAAGTTTCTTTCCCTGCCCGGGATCGATCCAAGGCGGCGACAGCAATTGCTCCTGGGATCGGGAGAATCGCTCGTGGTGCATCAAGGTGTGTCGCAAGGTTGAGAAACCGCATAAAACCCCTGATTTTAGTTGTTACAAACACCGAACAGGTTGGTTGCGACGATCCAAGGCGCTCGTGTATCATCTATCCTCCATTGTTTCAGTTTCAGTGGGTTTTACTGGTTGAGGGCGGCGGCAGGGGTGTAGCCAAAAGTGTATCCAAGCCCACCGAAATCTTGGAGATCCCTAAAAACCCCAGCAAAAACGTAGTTGCCGCGGTGGTGAAATGGCAGACACAGGGGACTTAAAATCCCCAGGCCGAAAGGCCGTGCGGGTTCGAGTCCCGCCCGCGGCACCATGTTTTGCTCAGTAAAATGAAGATTCGTTGACTCTTCCCACAAATTTCCCGCGCTAGCCAGTTAAAGTCATTAAAGGGGTCAGTTCTTGATATTGATATGTAAAGCGGCCAAAGCCACTCGTCCGTCACGGCCCGGAAGTTAAGAGTCGAGTATGCTGGCGCGATTTATCACGTCATGAATCGCGGTGACCGGCGCGAACTGATCTTCATAGATGATGCGGATCGCCAGCGCTTCGTTGAGTCGATGGGCGAGGTTTGCGCCAAGACGGGCTGGCATCCTCATAAAAGGGGTCAGTTCTTGATATTGATATGTAAAGCGGCTTAAGCCACTCTCCTGGTATGGCCCGCAAGTTGAGAGTCGAGTATGCTGGCGCGATTTATTACGTCATGAATCGCGGTGACCGGCGCGAACTGATCTTCATGGATGATGCGGATCGCCAGCGCTTCGTCGAAACGCTGGGCGAGGTTTGCGCTAAGACGGGCTGGCAGGTTCACGCCTATGAAAGGGGTCAGTAAAGGGGACAGTTCTTGATATTGATACATAAAGCGGCCAAAGCCACTCTCCTAGGATGGCCCGCAAGTTGAGAGTCGAGTAGGCTGGCGCGTTTTATCACGTCATGAATCGCGGTGACCGGCGCGAACTGATCCTCATGGATGATGCGGATCGCCAGCGCTTCGTTGAGACGCTGGGCGAGGCTTGCGCCAAAACGGGCTGGCAGATTCACGCCTATGTCCTTATGCCGAATCATTTCCATTGGGTGGTCGAGACGCCGCAGCCCAATCTGGTCGCCGGGATGAAATGGTTGCTGGGCACCTACACGAGTCGCTTCAACCGGCGGCACAAACTCTTCGGCCACTTGTTCTCTGGGCGCTACAAGTCGCTGATCGTGGACGGATCGGGTAGCGGTTATCTCAAGAGCGTGGGCGATTACGTCCACTTGAATCCGGCGCGAGCGAATCTGGTGATGGCGGACGCGCCCTTGAAGAGTTTTGCCTGAAGCAGTTGGCCGGCGTACTTGCTCGCGCGCTCTAAACGTCCGGCGTGATTGGGGGTGGACCGGTTGCTGGGCGAGTGGGGCATCCCCAAAGACAGTCCGGCGGGGCGGCAACGGCTTGAGCGGGCGTTGGAGGAATGGCGCGGGGCGGAGGAAGGCGAGGAGTTCAAGCCGATTCGGTGCGGCTGGTGTCTCGGCGAGGAGAAGTTTCGGGAGGAGTTGCTGACGCAGATGAGCGAGCGGATGGAGGCGGAGCATTACGGCGAGGAGCGCGCAGAAACGGCGGAGGCGCTGGCGGAACTAATCATCGCGGAGGAGTTGAAGCGGGGGCAGTGGCAGGAAGCTGATCTCAAAACTCGGTCCAAGGGGGATTCAGTGAAGGTGGCTTTGGCGGCGCGCTTGCGGGCGGAGACGACGATGACGGTGGGGTGGATCGCCGAACGTCTGGCGATGGGCACGCGCGGTTACCTGAACCATCTCCTGTATCGCCGGAGGAAGCTGAGCGGGAAGTATCCAATATCAAGAACTGACCCTTTTACCATCTGGCGGCGGGATTCCGTCATTCCACAGGGGAAGGAGAGGCAGGTGAAGCCCGGGCCTCCTTCAGCACCTTGCCCACGGAGGATGCCGGCATCCGTCGACCCTACCATCATGCCGTCAACCTACACACCTCCCTTGCCCATAGGCCGGATCCCAACCCCAATGCGGGACGAGGGCAGGCAAGCCCCGAGGGGCTCCCGGCACTTGGGGTGGTACAATTATACCGGTCAATTAGGTTAGTTGGTATTAGTCGCCTCCGCTTAGTGAGGTTTCAGACGGGGGCCTCGACCGCCAGGTTTTCAGGCCTTTGGACCCGTGAATACTTTCAGCACGGTGTTCCCGTTTCCCATGCGAAATGCAATTCCACGCACTCTAGTGCTGCGTGGTTGACGGCTCATCTTAACGGCTCAAACGTAAACACTCAAATGACGACATTCCTCAAGACCCTCTCTATCGCCACCCTCGTCGCTGCCAGTTCTCTGATGACTTTCGCCGAAGACGCGAAACTCGATGGGACGTGGACCACCAAGAAAACTGGCCCTGATGGCAATGCCTACACCCAGTCTATTGGGATCAAGAAAGACAAATTCACCTTCCTTGTGATCCGGGATGGCGACGTGGTCATGTTTGCCGAGGGCTCCTTCAAGACCGAGAAGGTGGGCAGTCTTAAAATTGCAAAGTTCACCGACATCAAAGGCGGCGCGTCAGAGTCCAACACCAATCCGATCGATGACGACCATACTTCGGTCTATACATTCTCTGACGAGGCGTTGGTGGTAGCAGCCAACTTCGATAAGGAGCGGGACGGCCAAAAGCCATCTGTCGACACCTATACTCGGTCCAAGAAGTGAAGCCCTGGGGTTCTTATGCATCCCTAGTCATCCGATCGGTCAACGATCCTCCTGGAGCAAGACCCAGGTCGATCTTCGGTTAGCCTCCGTGATCATCCAGAACGGGTCCCCCGGCTCTCGGTGTAGGCAGATAATACGGCCTTGGAATCGCTGTGGCATTCCTTGGTCGCGCTGAAAAAATGCGTCGGCTGATTGTCATACAGTGTCATACGGATAGCCCCCTGCTGGCTGACAAATCGCGCATTTTGCAGATTTTTTCGATAATTTCGCCTTTTCCTACAGAACCGTTGGTTCGATTCCCTTCACCCGCTCCAATCTTTTCCTTAGCAAATTCGCAGTTTTTCCGGGCACTGTCCTGCGAGTGTCCTACGACATCGCCTGATTCGGCCAAGTTCCCGTAGGTTTCCATAGCTGGAACCCAACTCAAGGATCGTCGAAATCGCGCACAACCTGAGGATTGTACAAATATACAACTCCATTGTATATTCGTGCGATGTCCGGTGGCGCCAAAACCGCAGCCGATGCGCTCTTCGCAGTGGCCGAAGGGCAGCAAGGCTATTTCACGTCCAAGCAGGCAGCCGAGGCAGGATACCAACTCGGCAGTCAGGCTCATCACGTCAAATCAGGGAATTGGACGCGCGTTGAACGGGGCATCTATCGGCTGACACGGTTTCCGCAATCGTCCGAGGAACAACTCGTCATCTACGCCCTGTGGTCGCGCAACAGAGCGGGCGAACCGGAAGGGGTCTACTCACATCAAACCGCGCTCAGCATCCATGAGCTCTCTGACCTGAACCCGGCCAAACTCCACATGACGGTCCCAGCCGCATTTCGACGGACAGCCAAAACCCCGAACGTACTGGTGCTGCATCGCGCAAATCTCAATCAAAAGGACATCGAACCCCGGCAAGGATTCGCCGTGACTCGCCCTCTCCGCACCATAGCTGATCTGGCGGCCGCAGAATCCACTTCCCGCGACATCGTTGAGCAAGCGTTGATTGAAGGACGAAGGCGTGGAGTGATTACCGTGCGGGAAATCTCAACGCTCGGCCGCAACCCACCTCTTCCACGGTGGTTCAATGAACTGCTGGCCGAGAACACCAAATGAAGCCACCTCGTAAATATGCTTCGGCGGCGGCGTTCCGGGTTGCATTGGAAGACCGGCTGAAACGGCTAGCCCAGGAAGAAAGTCTGGATCTCCAACGAGTGCGCCGACAGGCCTCGTTCGACCGACTGCTCTGCCGCCTATTTGCAAAGCCGGAATCACCGTGGCTTTTGAAAGGCGGCTACGCGATGGAGTTGCGTCTGAAGACAGCTCGCACCACGCGCGACGTGGATCTCGCTTTGAAGCAACTCCCGATGCCGACTCGGGATTGGGATGCCAACGCCTCAACAGTTCTCGAAGCGTTGCGCGAAGTCGGGCTGTTGGAATTGGGTGATTTCTTCACCTTCGTATTTGGCGATGAGGTTCAGGATTTGGACGCTGCGCCTTATGGCGGCGCACGCTTCCCGGTTGATACGCGCCTGGCTGGACGCTCGTTTGTGAAGTTTCACTTGGACGTGAGCACAGGGGATGTTTTGCGTGAGCCTTACGAATCTCTTTCGGGACGGGATTGGCTCGGATTTGCGGGCGTCACCAGCACAACTTTCCGAGCGGTTTCACCCGAGGAACAGTTCGCCGAAAAACTGCACGCCTACACCTTGCCGAGAGTGGGTCGGGAAAATACTCGCGTGAAAGATTTGGTGGATTTGGTTTTGCTGATTGAGCGAACCACCATGAATGCCGCCCGTCTGCCGAAGGCGATTCAGGAGACTTTTCAACGCAGGAAGACGCACGAAATTCCGCCTGCACTCGCTTCACCACCCGCCTCTTGGTCCAAGCCATTCGCGGAGATGGCGGTCGAATGCGGACTCACATCCAGCTTGGAGGGGCAATTTGGGGTCGTCGCCAAATTCTTCAGCGGCTTGAGCCTGTGACAACAACGGGCAACCATGAGGGCTCTGACTCCAATGACGCAAAACTTGCTGAAGCGCTTGCGGAGTGCGAACGGCTGCGCGAGGAGAATCGGCAATTGCGTGGCCGATTGGAGTTGCCGGTCCCGGAAGTTGCGGCGCCGCCCTCTGCTGCGTCCGCCCCGGCAGGCGCGGTAACCGCCAAGTCCAGCCCGGAAGAAAAGGTGAAGTTTTTCCTCAGCCTATTTCGCGGGCGCGAGGACGTTTATGCGGTGCGGTGGGAGGGACGCAATGGAAAGGCGGGATACTCCCCCGCTTGCCGAAGGGTTTGGGGCAAGCCCTTCCCCAAGCATTCGGAAGAACCGCAGGAATACTTTCCGCTGACCGACCAGGTCATTCAGGACCATCTGATGGGCAAACTCACGGCAGGCGTTTACCCGCTGTTGGCTGATGAGACGTGTTGGTTCCTCGCCGCTGATTTTGACAAAACGACATGGCAGGAAGATGTGCGGGCGTATCTCCAGACATGTGGCGAGTGGAAAGTGCCTGCACTGCTCGAACGGTCACGCTCTGGACGCGGCGGACACATCTGGATTTTCTTTGCAGCACCATTGTCGGCCCGACTCGCCCGAAAACTCGGCGCGGCGATTCTGACCCGGACCATGGAGCAACGGCATCAACTGGGGCTCGATTCCTACGACCGCTTCTTTCCGAGCCAGGACACAATGCCCAAGGGCGGCTTCGGCAATCTCATCGCTCTGCCGTTGCAGCATGTGCCGCGAGGTCATGGCAACAGTGTATTTCTCGACGCCGAGTTCAACCCACACTCCGATCAGTGGTCGCTATTGTCGGGCGTCCGGCGGATGGAATTTAGTGAAGTCGAGAGCGTTGTGCGCGAGGCAGAACGGAGCGGAGACATCATCGGTATCCGCCGCAGTGTGACAGACGAGGAACAAACAGAAGATCCATGGACGTTGCCACCATCCAGGAAGAAAAAGGACGAAGTCATCTCCGGTCCGTTGCCCGCGAAAGTGCGCCTTGTCCGGAGTAATCTGGTCTTCGTCGAAACGGAAGGATTGCCGTCCGCAATGTTGAACCGGCTGCATCGGCTCGCCGCGTTTCAGAACCCGGAGTTCTATCGCGCCCAAGCCATGCGGATGTCCACCTTCGACAAGCCGCGCGTGATTCGCTGCGCCGAAGAATTTCCGAAACACGTCGCTTTGCCTCGCGGTTGCCTGGGGGAAATCATCGCGCTGCTCGAATCACACAAGGTGGCTTTGGACCTCGACGACCAACGATTCGTGGGTCTGCCGCTTGACGTGACGTTTCATGGCCAACTCCGGCCCGACCAGCAAGCTGCTGCCAGCGACATGCTGGCCCACGATGATGGCATCTTGTCTGCCACGACCGCTTTTGGAAAAACGGTCGTGGCCGCATGGCTGATCGCCGCCCGGAAGGCAAATACCTTGGTGCTGGTGCATCGCCGCCAACTTTTGGACCAATGGTGCGAGCGACTCGCGTCATTCTTGGATTTGCCCATCAAGAGTATCGGGCAAATCGGCGGAGGAAGACGAAGCCCGAACGGGGTGATCGATGTCGCGGTCATCCAGAGTCTGAATCGAAAGCAAGTCGTTGACGATCTGGTTGCCAACTACGGCCACGTCGTTGTGGACGAGTGCCACCATCTTTCCGCCGTGAGCTTTGAGCAGGTGCTCCGGCAGGTGAAAGCGCGTTACGTCACCGGCCTCACCGCGACACCGCAGCGCAAGGATGGCCATCACCCGATTATCTTGATGCAATGCGGGCCGATCCGTCATCGCGTGAATGCCAAGGAGCAGGCCCTCGCGCGACCGTTCACACACAGTGTCATTCCCTGCCCGACCAATTTCCGAATGCCGCCCTCGGTGGAAAAATTCGAAATGCATGAGTTGTATGCCGCGCTGGCCGGAAGCAAGCCTCGCAACGATCTTATTTTCGAGGACCTGTTGACCTGCATCAAGGCAGGTCGCTCACCGATTCTGCTCACAGAACGCACCAGCCAAGTGGACGAATTCGCCCCCAGAATTGCCGCTCTGGTTAAACACGTTGTTGTATTGAAGGGCGGCATGGGGGTGAAGCAACGGCGAGCTATCGCCGCGCAACTGAGGGCGATTCCTGACGGTGAAGAACGAGTTCTTCTGGCCACGGGTCGCTACATCGGTGAAGGCTTCGATGACGCTCGGCTCGATACCCTTTTCCTGGCCATGCCGATTTCCTGGCATGGGACGCTCCAACAGTATGTCGGTCGCCTCCATCGTCTTCACGACAATAAGCGTGAAGTCATCGTTTACGATTATGTGGACGACGCCGAGCCGGTTCTTTCCAAGATGTATTCCAAAAGAGTCCGCGGCTACGAGGCCGTCGGTTACGTAATCCGCGCCCCTTTGTGATCGCAAATGGTGTGGACGAAAGTGGTATTCAATGGCGAGGAGTTCAGTCCAAGTCCGGAGGGTGGTCTGGAGTGGTTGTGTTCACCTCACTTACGCCCCTAAATCATGGAATTTCCGCATGAATCTTCTTTGGTAATAATCACGAGGGTTCGATTCCCTTCACCCGCTCCATCTTTTTGCTCAGCAAATTCGCAGTTTTCCAGGCCACTGTCCTGCGAGTGTCCTACGACATCGCCCGGATCAGCCCCGTTTCATTAGGTTTTCGCCGCAGTACCTCTCCCTTTTTTTCGATCTCTGAACAAGTTGAAGTGCCTAGGTGCGCCCATCGGGCTCGCGGTCACTTCTTGGTTTTCAACGCGAAGGCTTCGGCCACGGCAGCTTTCAGTCCGGCGATCTCGTCGTTGGACAGGACGGCGTACTCCGGGAGTTGGCGCTTACTCTTGGAAATTGCGCCCTGGTTTTGGAGACAGAGGCGGACAAACAGGTCGGCGTGGCGGTTGGGCAAGTCCACCACCTCACGCATGAGTTTTCGGGCCGTGTCGTACTGTTGGAGGAAGAGGATTTCCGCGGGCAATTCCTTCTCAATGGTTTCCTCCACGAAACTGGACAGGATCTCCGTCAGGGTGGTGCAGTCCATGTAGCGATAGAAATCGCGGGTGTCGTTGGCCACAGTCATCCGGCCGTTAAAATCCAGTTTGTATTCGATGAGGGGCAGTAGGGGCTTGGAGAACGATTCCAGGCTGGCGTCGTAGTCCTGCGGGCGATGCAGCATCGTGGCCGAGATGGGGAACACCACGCCGTCAGGGGCAAAGCGCCTGAAGGACAGCACGTAGTGGATCAGGAAGCGGTGCAGTCGGCCGTTTCCGTCGGAGAACGGATGGAGGAAGACGAAGGGGTAGGCGACGACAGCGGCGGCGATCACCGGATGAAGGTCGGAATAGAGGATGCGCCGGGAGGCATCCAGGTAGGCGTCCATTAGCTCGGCCAGGTCCTGCGGCCGTGGCGCGATGAAGTGCATCTCCTCCTCATTCATGCCCACGCTGCGGCTGACGAAATTCTGCTCGCCGATGCTGTCGCGCCATCCCTGGTTGGCGAACCGAGGATCGACGATGGCTTGCTGGAGGGTGACGAGCGGTTCCTTGAGCAGGTAGTCGCGTTGGGCGGCCTCGCGCAGGGCATCCGCGAATTTCTGGGCGCGTTTCTGGTCCGGAGCCTCCCGCTCGATGGCGTAGGAGGATTTGGTCTCCCGGGTGTAAAGATACCGGAGCGCTCGAGCATAGAGTTCCGGGGGGATGCTTGCGATGAGCGTCCGGCAACGCTCCTCCAGCCGTTGTGCCTCGGCGGCCTTGAGCTTCTTGGAGCGCCGCACCATGGGGCTGAAGGCGAGGCTGCCGAGAAGGTTGACGTTGACGCGATGGCGGGGGCTCCGCACCGCCGGACCGGTGTGGTAGTCTTGAGAATTCAGGAGGTCCACGTAGTTGCCCTGGGTGACATCTCCAAGACTCAGGCGTTGGCCGGAGAATTCCTCGAACAGATACCAGATGCGTCGGGCATAGGTGCTCGTGGGCTTGGATTGGACATAGGCGGTGACTGTGTTGGCGGTCAGCTGCGGTAGCAGAGCCCGCAGCAACTGGAGATGCAGTCCCTCGCGCTTGAGGGCGAATTCCAGGTGTTCAAAGTCGCTCTCGCCCGGCCAGTAGTTGCGAGGATAGGTTTCCTGGGTCTTCTCCGGCGTGGAATGAGTGCGGCGCTTGCCATGGCTGACGAACGATTCGACATGGTGGGGCAGGCAGGTGAGGCCATGACGCTGCTGGAGCAGGAGGTAACCGGCCGGCCGGGAGGGGTCTGCCACAAGGGGAGAGGAGGGCATTGTCAACGTTGGAAAGAATTACCAGCGATCTAAAATGATTACCCAGAGCTATCTGACGAGTAAAATCGTTACAAACCCAAACTTTACCGCCTCCTCTAATTCCGATGAGCCACTTCGCCATCCTCCAATCCGAAGGGTCAACCCTGCACGGGGCGGCGATTTTGGCAGAGTCGCTGATTTGAGGACGAAGAACGGTCGCAGCGATCCTGCACCGAACGCCTGCCGTGCATGGCTTCCACCGGTGCTGAGACGTTCCAGTTGCCGTCGCCAGCAGTATGCGGCACCTCTTTCCCCGATGTCGGCTACTTCACTCATGAGATCCTCGCCGGGGCAGGTTTCTACTCGGGTCCGGATGCACTTGGACGTGGGCGGTGAACGGTTGGCTGTGAATCAACTGGGGCCTGATTTCGCGCTCGTCGAATCGACTGCAAACCACCTGCCGGGCCCGGCCAATCTGTCGGTTACGGTGGACGAGGCTCTGACGGTTCGGCCAGTGTTTTTGCCCGAAGGCATCCAGTCCGGCGTTGTGCGGATCCGGCTCGCATTAAGTTGATAGCTCTGGGACCCACGTTGGCGTGACCGTGGAACTCCTTTGCGGCGCTGAAAAGCTGCATCGGCCGGATGTCATACGCCTATAACCAGTGGCCGGTAAGCCGCTGGAAGCCGATCTGGTCTCGAATTGAGCCGGCCGCCTTCTGCGAAGACCTCATCGACGCCTGCATGACGGAGCGCACCTTCCGCGAGCCCATGACGGAAACGGGGTCAGGGAACGATATTCGAATCTGACTCAGTTGTGTTTCCGGCATGGGTGACCGACCCGGTTGCCTCAAAAGCAAATGACACCGGAGAGGATTCGGGGGTGGAGGGAATAAACCGCGCCTTCGTCAACTGCCCCTGACGGGTTTGTTGCGATGGAGTTGGCGCAGATCGGGCATTGGAAGGGAGACTGGAATTGTCGCCTACTGAGGGTGGGTTTCCCACAGTTGCGACACCGGCAGTCCGTGCAGATTGGACGAGAAAGGAATGACCTCACTGCCGGTGTAAAGCACCACGCCGCGAACCCATCGCGGGCCCGCCGCGTTCGCCATCGCCTGCAAGCCCCTGACGTCCGAGCCGCCCAACGTCGCACCGGCTTTGATCTCAATGCCGACCAATCGGCCCGAGCTGTCTTCCAGGACGATGTCCACTTCTTGTCCCGATGCTGTGCGCCAGAAATAGAATTCCGGCTGGGTTTCACTCCATGCGGATTGCTTGCGCAATTCCATCAGCACGAAGTTTTCCAACACGCCACCGGCGAAAGTGCCATCCACGTTCAATCGCTCAACGGTCAATCCCAGCAGATGCGCCAACAAGCCGGTGTCGTTCAAATACACTTTGGGCGTCTGGATGACCCGCTGGCCGAGGTTGCTCGACCACGGCCGCAGCAGTTGAGTCAGGAACGTTGCTTCGAGCAGGGCGAAGTAACGCTTCAGAGTGGTTTGCGGCAGCCCCAATGAGCGCGACAGATCCGCGAAATTCAATAGGCTGCCAGCTCGAGTGGCCACCACCGACAACAGACGCGGCACTGCCGTCACGTCAGCCACATGGGTGAGGTCACGGATGTCGCGCTGAAGAATGGTCGTCAGGTAGGACTGAAACCAGGCCTTGCGGCGGGCTGCGGTTTTGCGAGCAATCGCCAGCGGATAACCCCCTGACAGGATTGTTTCAAACAGCTTATCGCGCTGGATGTGCGTGTTGTCCCCCGATGCCCAGACCGGTCCCTTGGAAAACAGCGCATCCACGAAGCCTTCTTTGACGCCATGGATTTCGCCCTGCGAAAATGGCCAGAGGGTCAACAACTCCATCCGACCCGCCAACGACTCGGACAACTTCGGTAGCAACAATACATTCGCCGAGCCGGTGAGTAGAAAACGTCCCGGCTCGCGCTTGCGGTCGATCGCCATCTTGATGGCCGGGAACAGTTCCGGGGCATGCTGGACTTCATCCAGCGTCACGGGTGCGGTCAAACCGGCGATGAACCCATTGGGGTCCCGCTTCGCCGCTGCCAGAACGCCTGGGTCGTCGAGGGTCAGATAGTGGCGACCTTGCTTTTTAAATTCCGGCAGTTGGACCAGAGTGCTCTTGCCGGTCTGCCGCGCACCGTTGATCAAGACGGCGGGTGTGTCCTCCAACGCCTGGAAGAGTTGCTCGGTGAGATGGCGACGCGTCATACGTTTTATAAACCACCAAAATATGGCTGATAATCAACCATTTTTTGGCTGCATATGGCTGCCAAAAAATTGGCCATAAAAAGGGGTCAGATAAAAAGGGGTCAGTTCTTGATATTGATATGTAAAGCGGCCAAAGCCACTCTACTGTCATGGCCCGCAAGTTGAGAGTCGAGTATGCTGGCGCGATTTATCACGTCATGAATCGCGGTGACCGGCGCGAACTGATCTTCATGGACGATGCGGATCGCCAGCGCTTCGTTGAGACACTGGGC